>NZ_KV789908.1:260008-296109 GCF_001807705.1 Klebsiella sp. HMSC25G12
ATAGCGACGAGTTATCCTTCCCCCACCACCATCTCCCCATGTCATGCCCAGCTTAATCAACCTACGATATTCTATATTCTGCCCTACCGGGAAGGATGAGAAGCTTCGACCAAGGTTCGACTCGAGCGCCAGCGAGAGAACGTTGCCGCAGGCAACGGCCCGAAGGGCGAGGAGCGATAGCGACGAGTTATCCTTCCCCCTCTATTCTCGCGCTCTCTGCAACCACCTGTACTGCTACCTCCTCGCTCGCGCTTCGCTTAGCGAGGCTACAAGCACTGTTTTGCTACCCCCTCGCTCGCGCTTCGCTTAGCGAGGCTACAGGTGGCGCCGTCTGGTAGCCCGGACAGGTGCGCAGCACCGCCTCCGGGAAACTCACAGCGGTGGCAAACGCCTTTTTACCGGCGAGCTTTTCACCACCGAGGTGTTACACTGCGCATACTCGGCCAGACCGTCCAGCAGGGTATCCAGCTGGGCAATATCGCGCACCACGAGGCGCATCACGAAACAATCTTCCCCGGTCACTTTGTCACTTTCAATGCATTCCGGCATCGCCTGGATATATTTATCCACTTTCTGCAGCAGCCCAGGCAGCGGCCGGACCCGCACCAGCGCCTGGAGGCTGTAGCCCAGCGCGGCGAGATTCACCCGCGCCCCATAGCCCTGAATGACGCCCCGCTCCTCCAGGCGCTTCACCCGCTCGGCCGTGCTCGGTGAGGTCAGCCCTACTCGCGCGCTCAATACCTTTAGCGAGACTCTGGCATCCTGAGTCAGGCAAGTGAGGATGGCCCGGTCAATTTCATCAAGTACGTCATTCATGTTTTTCACCTAATTATAAAAGGCATTCGCGTCTTTCTACCTTAATTCAGCCATATCACCCTGTCAGGGTTTTTCGCACAATAACTGAAAAATGATGGAGGTGAAAAATGCAACTTACCCGCGGCGTCTGGCAAATGAGCCTGGCAATGATAATCTCCGGCTCGATCGGCGCGTTCGTGCTGCTCTCTGGTTTGCCGGTGATGGATGTGGTGTTCTGGCGCTGCCTGATTGGCGCGCTAACCTTGCTGGTGTTTATCGTGTTAAGCGGCCAGCCCTTCAGCCGGCTAACGCGTTTCACTCTCGCTCTGGCAGTGATTGGCGGCGCGGCGCTGGTCGTCAACTGGCTGCTGCTGTTTGCCGCCTATTCGCGGATCTCAATCGGTATGGCCACCGTGGTCTATAACACCCAGCCGTTTATGCTGGTACTGATGGGGATGGTGCTGGGGGAACGGGTCAGCGCCGTGAAATGGGGATGGCTACTGCTGGCCTTTGGCGGCGTAGTGATCCTGTTGTCAAGCGAGCTGACGTCTGCGCATGGAGAGGGGCTTACCACCGGGGTTTTGCTGGCGCTGGGCGCGGCATTCTTCTATGCCCTGACCGCCATTATCGCGCGCAAACTGCATCCGCTCCCCGCGCAGCATATCGCCTTTATTCAGGTGCTCGTTGGCGTCGTGATGCTGCTGCCGCTGGTGCATGCCCCCGAATGGACGGCCAGCTTCCCCTGGCGCTATCTGCTGATCCTCGGCATCGTCCATACCGGGATCATGTATCAGCTTTTATATAGCGCGATACAGAAACTGCCGACGCCCATTACCGGTTCGCTCTCCTTTATTTATCCGCTGGTGGCAATGGTGGTCGACTATCTGGTCTTCCACCATGCGTTGACCCCTGTGCAGTTGATTGGCGGAATGCTTATTCTGTTTGCCGCCGCAGGGAATAACCTCGGCTGGGGCGAAAAAAAACCCCGCCGCGGCGGGGTCAGTGAGCAATCGCAGGCCAGTTAGCGACGGGCGCGGACAATCTGGTATTTGCGCGTCAGGTATTCGACCGGCGCGCTCCAGATATGAACCAGACGGGAGAACGGGAACAGCAGGAACAGGGTCATGCCCAGCACCAGGTGAACGCGGAAAATAAACGCCACGCCATCCAGATGCTGCGACGCGCCGCCGTGGAACGTCACCACCGACTGTGCCCAGCCAACCAGCTTCATCATTTCACTGCCGTCCATATGCTGGGCTGAGAATGGGATCGTCAGCAGGCCGAGCGCACACTGCACCATCAGCAAGGAGAGGATCAGAATATCCGCTCCGGTGGTGGTGGCGCGAACGCGCGGGCTGAGCAGACGACGCTTGAGCAGCAGTAACCCGCCCACCAGGGTCATCACGCCGCAGGCGCCGCCGGCGATCATCGCCATCTTCTGCTTGACGTCGATCGGCAGAAAGGACTCATACATCCAGTGCGGGGTCAGCATGCCGAGGAAGTGGCCGGCGAAAATACCCAGGATGCCGATATGGAACAGGTTCGACGCCAGGTTCATCCCCTTACGATCCAGCATCTGGCTGGAGGCGGCGCGCCAGGTGTACTGGCCATAGTCATAGCGCAGCCAGCTGCCGATCAGAAACACCGAGCCCGCAATGTACGGATAAATGTCAAAGAAGAACATATTCAGGAAGTGCATTATTGCTGTCCTCCGTTAGAGATATTCAGATATTGCGGGGCTACGGCTCCGGCAAAACGACGCTGGTGAGCGGAAATTTCCGACTCGCCGCAGCCCTGGTCGGCAAAGAATTTGACCTGTTCTTCTTCCCAGACCGCATCCAGCGCCTGCGGCGTATCGTCGCGCGCCTCGTCGGCAATCTTCTCCGCCACCTTCTGACTGTCGACCTGGGTATTGGCCAGCTTCAGCAACAGCTCGAACAGCACCGAATAGCGACTTTCGCGCTGCTGCAGGCGCGCGCTGAGCAGGCCGAGGATCGGCGCAACGTCCCGCAGGCCGCCGAGCGCTTCCTCTTCCGGCAGTTGCGCCAGATACTCCAGATACAGCGGCAGATGATCCGGCAGCTCGTGGCTGTCAAGCAGCAGACCGTGGCGCTCATACTGCGCCATCAGATCCACCATCGCCTGTCCGCGATCGCGGGATTCGCCGTGGACATGTTCAAACAGCAGCAGCGAGGTGGCGCGGCCGCGGTCAAACAATTCGCTATAGGCCGACTGGGCGTCCAGCGGATCCTGAGCCACTAAATCGCGCAGGAAAACGCCCAGCGCGTGGGCATCCTCTTTGCTGAGTTTCTCTGATGACGCGAGCGCCTCGAACATCTCCTGCTGATGCTGCCATAAGGCAGCGTCAGGGTATTCGAGCAGACGCGACATAATCACGAGTTCAATCATGCGTGCGGCTCCGTTTTGCTGGTCACGTCGATAGCGTCGATGCGACGGCTGTTGAACAGGTTGAACTGGCTGTCCGAGCCGTGGCAGCCATCGCCAAAGCTGAAGCCGCAGCCGTTTTTCTCCGGAAACGCTTCTCGCGCCTGTTCACGGTGGCTGCTCGGCACCACGAAACGATCTTCGTAGTTAGCGATCGCCAGATAGCGGTACATCTCCTGGGCCTGCGCTTCGCTCAGCCCCACCGCTTCCAGCGCGCGGGTATCGACGACGCCGTCAACGGTTTCCGCACGCTTATAGTGGCGCATCGCCAGCATGCGTTTCAGGGCCAGCAGGACCGGCTGGGTATCGCCTGCGGTCAGCAGGTTCGCCAGGTATTGCACCGGAATACGCAGGCTTTCCACGTCCGGCAGAATACCGTTGCTACCCAATTCGCCAGCGTCCGCAGCCGACTGAATTGGCGACAGAGGCGGCACGTACCAGACCATTGGCAGGGTGCGATATTCCGGGTGCAGCGGCAGGGCCAGCTTCCAGTCCATCGCCATTTTGTAGACCGGCGACTGCTGCGCAGCCTCAATGACCCCCTGCGGTACGCCATCTTTTAACGCCTGTTCAATTACTTTTGGATCGTTTGGATCGAGGAACACATCCAGCTGGCGCTGATACAGATCTTTCTCGTTCTCGGTGCTGGCGGCGTTTTCAATCGCATCTGCGTCATACAGCAGGACGCCGAGATAGCGGATACGGCCCACGCAGGTTTCGGAGCACACCGTCGGCATTCCGGATTCAATACGCGGGTAGCAGAAGATGCATTTCTCGGATTTCCCGCTCTTCCAGTTGAAATAGATCTTCTTGTACGGACAGCCGGTGATACACATCCGCCAGCCGCGGCACTTGTCCTGGTCGATCAGTACGATGCCGTCTTCTTCGCGCTTATAGATGGCGCCGCTCGGGCAGGTCGCGACGCAGGCCGGGTTCAGGCAGTGCTCGCACAAGCGCGGCAGATACATCATGAAGGTGTTTTCGAACTGACCGTACATCGCCTTCTGCATGTTGTCGAAGTTCTGATCTTTGGCGCGTTTTTCGAACTCGCCGCCGAGGATCTCTTCCCAGTTCGGACCGCTGGTGATCTTGTCCATCCGCTGGCCGGTGATCAGCGAGCGCGGACGAGCGATCGGCTGATGCTTGCTTTCCGGCGCGTTGTGCAGATTCTGGTAGTCATAATCAAACGGCTCGTAGTAATCATCGATCCCCGGCAGATGCGGGTTGGCGAAGATTTTACCCAGCAGCATCGCGCGGTTGCCCATGCGCGGCTGCAGTTTACCGTTGATTTTGCGGATCCAGCCGCCCTTCCATTTTTCCTGGTTTTCCCAGTCGTTCGGGAAGCCAACGCCAGGTTTGCTCTCCACGTTGTTGAACCAGGCGTATTCCATCCCTTCCCGGCTGGTCCAGACGTTTTTACAGGTCACCGAACAGGTATGGCAGCCGATGCACTTATCGAGATTCAGCACCATGCCGACTTGTGAACGAATTTTCATTTTACGCTCTCCTGTACCTGGTCGTTGCCTTCGCCGTCTAACCAGTTAATGTTCTTCATCTTACGTACCACTACAAACTCATCGCGGTTGGAGCCGACGGTACCGTAGTAGTTAAAGCCATAGGCCAGGTGGCCGTAGCCGCCGATCATGTGGGTCGGTTTTGGCGTAATGCGGGTGACGGAGTTGTGGATCCCCCCGCGCTGACCGGTGATTTCAGATCCCGGCAGGTTCACGATGCGTTCCTGCGCGTGATACATCATGGTCATCCCGGCCGGTACACGCTGGCTCACCACCGCGCGCGCCGTCAGGGCGCCGTTGGCGTTAAACACTTCAATCCAGTCGTTATCTTCGATACCCAGATCGTTCGCATCCGCTTCGCTCATCCAGACGATCGGCCCGCCGCGCGACAGGGTCAGCATCAGCAGGTTATCGCTGTAGGTCGAGTGGATACCCCATTTCTGGTGCGGGGTCAGGAAGTTCAGCGCCTTCTCCGGGTTGCCGTTGGACTTCTCGCCCATCACCGCTTTCACCGAACGGGTGTCGATTGGCGGACGATAGACCAGCAGGCTTTCACCAAAGTCGCGCATCCACTGATGATCCTGATACAGCGATTGACGGCCGGACAGCGTCCGCCACGGGATCAGCTCGTGAACGTTGGTATACCCAGCGTTATAGGAGACATGTTCATCTTCCAGGCCAGACCAGGTCGGGCTGGAGATAATCTTCCGCGGCTGCGCCTGAATATCGCGGAAGCGGATCTTCTCGTCTTCTTTGTTCAGCGCCAGGTGCGCGTGCTCGCGACCGGTGATCTCGCTCAGCGCTTTCCACGCCTTCACCGCCACCTGACCGTTGGTCTCCGGCGCCAGGGTGAGGATCATTTCCGCGGCGTCGATGGCCGTTTCCAGCTTCGGCTGGCCTTTCGCCGGGCCTTCCGCCTTGGTGTAGTTGAGCTTACGCAGCAGGTCCATCTCGCTCTGGGTGTTCCAGGCAATGCCTTTTCCGCCGTTGCCGATGGTTTCCAGCAGCGGACCGATCGAGGTGAAACGTTCGTAAGTCGCCGGGTAATCACGCTCAACCGGAATAATATGCGGCGCGGTTTTCCCCGGGATGAGATCGCATTCGCCTTTTTTCCAGTCTTTGACATCCAGCGGCTGCGCCATTTCCGCGGCGGAGTCGTGCTGGATCGGCAGCGTGACGACGTCGGTTTCTTTGCCGAGGTGGCCCACGCAGACTTCAGAGAATTTCTTCGCGATACCTTTATAGATATCCCAGTCGCTCTTCGATTCCCAGGCCGGGTCAACGGCGGCCGACAGCGGGTGAATAAACGGATGCATATCCGAGGTATTCATGTCGTCTTTTTCGTACCAGGTGGCGGTCGGCAGCACGATGTCGGAGTAGAGACAGGTGCTCGACAGACGGAAATCGAGGGTCACCACCAGATCCAGTTTGCCGTCGAGGCCGTTATCCCGCCATTCGACTTCTTCCGGCTTCACGCCGCCCTGCTTGCCGAGGTCTTTGCCCTGAATGCCGTTCTCGGTACCCAGCAGGTACTTGAGCATATACTCATGGCCTTTACCGGAGGAGCCCAGCAGGTTGGAGCGCCAGATAAACAGGTTACGCGGGTGGTTTTTACCATTTTCCGGCTGCTCGGCCGCAAAGCGAATCGAGCCCTCTTTCAACGACTTCACGGTGTAATCCACCGGGGTCATGCCGGCTTTTTTCGCTTCATCAGCGATACGCAGCGGGTTCACCCCTAACTGCGGCGCAGACGGCAGCCAGCCCATGCGCTCTGCGCGCACGTTAAAGTCGATCAGGTGGCCGCTGTAACGGGATTTATCCGCCATCGGCGACAGCAGTTCCTGCGCGGTCACGGTTTCATAACGCCACTGGCTGGAGTGGTTATAGAAGTACGAGGTACTGTTCATGTGACGTGCCGGACGCTGCCAGTCAAGGGCGAATGCCAGCGGCTGCCAGCCGGTCTGCGGACGCAGTTTTTCCTGGCCCACATAGTGCGCCCAACCGCCGCCGCTCTGACCGACGCAGCCGCAGAAGACCAGCATATTGATCAGGCCGCGGTAGTTCATGTCGAGGTGGAACCAGTGGTTGAGGCCCGCCCCGACGATAATCATCGAGCGACCATGGGTCTTATCGGCGTTATCGGCAAATTCACGTGCAGTGCGGATAATGTGCGCGCGGGAGACGCCGGTGATCTTCTCCGCCCAGGCCGGGGTGTAGGCTTTCATGTCATCGTAGCCGGTGGCGCAGTTTTCATCGTTCAGACCGCGTTCCAGGCCATAGTTGGCCATGGTCAGATCGTAAACGGTGGTCACCAGAGCGGTGGAGCCGTCGGCCAACTGCAGGCGTTTGGCCGGCAGTTTGTGCAGCAGAATATTTTCGAGGTCGACTTTGTTGAAGTGCTCAGAACCTTCGCCGCCGAAGTACGGGAAGCCGACGTTCGCCACTTCATCATGGCTGCCCAGCAGGCTCAGACGCAGCTCAATCTCTTCGCCAGTTTTACCGTCGCGCTGTTCGAGGTTCCATTTGCCTTTGTCGCCCCAGCGGAATCCGAGGGAACCGTTCGGTACGGTCATGTCGCCCTTCTCGTCAAAGGCGACGGTTTTCCATTCCGGATTGTTCTCCTGACCAAGAGAATCCACGAGGTCGGAGGCGCGCAGCGTACGGCCTGCGGCGTAATAACCGTCGCGCTCCTCGAGCATCACCAGCATCGGCATGTCGGTATAGCGGCGCACATAATCGGTGAAATACTGGCTCGGCTTATCGAGATGGAACTCACGCAGCATCACATGGCCCATCGCCAGCGCCATCGCGGCATCGGTACCCTGCTTCGGCGCCAGCCACAGATCGCAGAGTTTGGCGATTTCGGCGTAGTCCGGGGTGATCGCCACGGTTTTAGTGCCTTTGTAGCGGACTTCGGTAAAGAAGTGGGCATCCGGGGTACGGGTCTGCGGCACGTTGGAGCCCCAGGCGATAATGTAGCTGGAGTTATACCAGTCCGCCGATTCGGGGACGTCGGTCTGTTCGCCCCAGGTCATCGGCGAAGCTGGCGGCAGGTCGCAGTACCAGTCGTAGAAGCTCAGGCAGGTGCCGCCGATCAGCGACAGATAACGGGCGCCGGAGGCGTAGGAAACCATCGACATCGCCGGGATCGGCGAGAAACCGGCCACGCGGTCCGGACCGTAAGTTTTGACGGTATAGACGTTGGAGGCGGCAATCAGCTCATTCACTTCCTGCCAGGAGGAGCGGACAAACCCGCCGCGACCGCGAGCCTGTTTGAAGCTTTTGGCTTTGTCGGCGTCTTCAATAATCGAGGCCCATGCCTCAACCGGATCGCTATGCTGAACTTTCGCTTCCCGCCACATCTTCATCAGACGTTTACGCATCAGCGGGTATTTCAGGCGGTTCGCGCTGTACAAATACCAGGAGTAGCTGGCGCCGCGCGGGCAACCGCGTGGTTCGTGGTTCGGCAGGTCCGGACGGGTGCGCGGGTAGTCAGTCTGCTGCGTTTCCCAGGTCACCAGACCGTTTTTCACATAAATCTTCCAGCTGCATGAGCCGGTGCAGTTGACACCGTGAGTGGAACGCACAATTTTGTCATGCTGCCAACGTTGACGGTATCCATCCTCCCAGTCCCGGTTGGTGTTTAGAAGCTGGCCGTGCCCATCGGCAAAGGTTTCACCCTTCTGTTTGAAGTAGCGAAACCGGTCCAGGAATTTACTCATCGGGTTTCTCCTGATATGGAGCCTGACGGCTCTCTGATAAATCGACATTGCTGGATTTGCAGCGAAGGTAACGCTATGAAAGAGGGCGAGAATTGATGGCGATCAATCCGGACTGGCTTGCTAAAGCGGAGGGAAACTGCGATTACCACCAAGGTGGTATGAGATGCTATTTTTTAATTTTATGTTTTATAAGCTTTTTTTCCTAAAAAGCCGTCATCATGGAAGGATTTGTTAACAAAGGAGGTATTAAGGGGTAGAGCCGTTTCGCTGGCAAGCCATCCCTTCCCGGCTCTGTGGCCAATATGAATCAAATCATCCATTAGTATGTTGTAACTAACGAGTAATGTAAAAAAAGGCGCCGCCCTGGGAGCGCGCCTTTTCACGTCATGATGAACGCGGCGGATTACTGACGCTTACGGCCGTATACCGCCCAGGTGATGATCACGCAGGCGATATAGAAGATCAGGAAGATTTTCATCGCGCCGGCCGGCGAACCGGTCAGATCCAGCGAGATACCGAATGCTTTTGGAATAAAGAAGCCGCCGATGGCGCCAATAGCGGAGATAAAGCCCAGCGCCGCCGCAGTATCGGTCGCCGCCTCGCGCATCGCCTGCGCTTCGCTGCCGCCCTGGGCCTTCACGCGGTCCATGGTCAGCTTACGGAAGATCACGGAGATCATCTGGAAGGTGGAGGCGCTCCCCAGCCCGGCGGTCAGGAACAGCACCATGAACACCGCGAAGAAGGCGATGAAGTTGCCGCCCTGGCCGTTAGTCGGCAGGGTCAGGAACAGCAGCGCGCAGAAGACAGCCATCACCACGAAGTTGACCAGCGTCACGCGAGTCCCGCCGAGACGATCGGAGATCGTCCCGCCCATCGAACGCGCCAGCGCGCCAATAAAGGGGCCGAAGAAGGCGTAGTGCAGGATCTGCACGTCCGGGAACTGGGTTTTCGACAGCATGGCGAAGCCGGCGGAGAATCCGATGAAGGAGCCGAAGGTGGCCAGATAGAGCAGCGCCATAATCCACAGGTGCAGGCGTTTGAGCACCGGCAGCTGTTCGCTCAGCGAGGCTTTAGAAGCCGACAGGTCGTTCATAAAGAACCACGCCGCCAGGGTGAAAATAATCAGGAAAGGTACCCAGATCCACGCGGCGTTTTCCAGATACAGCATTGAGCCGTCCGGCTGCTCGCTGCCGGTCCCGCCAAAAAAGGCAAACACTGAGACCGACACCACCAGCGGCGCGACCAGCTGCATCACGCTGACGCCCATATTACCAAGGCCGCCATTGACGCCGAGCGCCCCGCCCTGCTTCGCTTTCGGGAAGAAGAAGCTGATGTTAGCCATACTGGAGGCAAAGTTGGCCCCGGCGAAGCCGCACAGCAGCGAGATAATCACGAAGACGCTAAACGGCGTGGAAGTATCCTGGACCGCAAAGCCCAGCCAGACGCACGGAATAATCATGATCCCGGTGCTGAATGCCGTCCAGCGACGGCCGCCGAACAGCGGCACCATGAAAGCGTAAGGCACGCGCAATAAGGCGCCAGACAGCGCCGGCAGCGCGGTCAGCATAAACAGCTGATCGGTCGTAAACTGAAAGCCCACTTTGTTGAGATTAACGGCGACGGCGCTGAACAACATCCATACGCAGAACGCCAGTAACAGACAGGGAACGGAGATCCATAGATTACGGCTCGCCACACGGTGACCGCGCTGTTGCCAGAATTCAGGATCTTCAGGGCGCCAGTCGGTAATGACCGAGCGGTTAGCCTTCTCCGGGAGGGAAGATTGACTCATAGATACCTCTGATTATTCATATTTCCTGCCGCTACCTTAGGGGTTGCCCGGGGCGGTAAGTTGATATAAATCAAAGGAAAAGCGCGCACTAATTTGTGCAAAAATAAACCATGCTCCGAAGTGAGTAGAGAAAGGTGAGGAAAAAAGTGTGGTTTTTCACGCGGCTGCCGGGTTGCGTATAACCCCACCCCCAATAGCGCCTACCACCGACAATTAAGGAGTAACTCTTTAGGGGTATGGGTATACTCCAGGGGATAGCCGAGAATAAGCGCCACTCCCGGAGAGATCACCGGTCAGGAGCCACGCATTCCATGTTAAAACGTCTTTTTACTCCGCTGACGCTGGTCAATCAACTGGCGTTAATCGTGCTGCTCGCCACCATTATTGGCGTCGCCGGCATGGCGATCTCCGCGCGTCTGGTGAACGGCGTCCAGGGCAGCGCTCACGCGATTAACAAGGCCGGTTCATTGCGTATGCAAAGCTACCGGCTGCTGGCGGCGATCCCGCTGAATGAAAACGATCAAAAGCTGGTGGCGGACATGACCGCCACCGTCTTCAGCCCCGAGCTGCAGAATTCCGCCCGCCGCGACGGCCAGGAACAACAGTTAAAAGCGCTGCAGCAATACTGGCAGCAGGCGCTGGCCCCCGGCATGCAGCGTGCGGTTAACCAGGCGGAAGTGGCCCAGGATGTCGCCGACTTTGTCGATCGTATCGACCAGCTGGTCACCGCATTCGACCACACCACCGAGCAGCGTATCGAGCGGGTAGTCTGGATCCATCGCATTCTCGCCATTGGTATGGCGCTGCTGCTGATTTTTACCATCATCTGGTTACGCGCCCGTCTACTGCGGCCGTGGAAACAGCTGCTGGGCATGGCGCGGGCGGTCAGCCAGCGCGATTTCACCCAGCGCGCGCACATCAGCGGGCGTAACGAAATGGCGACCCTCGGCATGGCGCTGAATAACATGTCGGAAGAGCTGGCGGAAAGCTACGCGGTGCTCGAGCGGCGGGTGCAGGAGAAGACCGCCGGGTTGGAACAGAAGAACGAGATCCTTGCTTTCTTATGGCAGGCCAATCGCCGGCTGCATGCCAGCGCCCCGCTCTGCGAGCGGATTTCACCGGTACTGAATGGCCTGCAGGGTCTGACGCTGCTGCGCGATATCGAGGTACGGGTTTACGACCTGGAAGACGAAGATAATCACCAGGAGTTTACCTGCCACTCGGATTATGAATGTGATGATAAAGGCTGCTACCTCTGCCCACGCAATCTGCCCCCGCTGCCGGATGGCGGAACAACGCTGAAGTGGCGGCTGTCGGATGCGCATAATCAGTACGGCATTCTGCTGGCGACGCTGCCGGTTGGCCGCCATCTCAGCCACGATCAGCAGCAACTGGTGGATACCCTGGTGGAACAACTGACCAGTACCCTGGCGCTGGACCGCCATCAGGAGAAACAGCAGCAGCTGATCGTCATGGAAGAGCGGGCCACTATCGCCCGCGAGCTGCACGACTCCATCGCCCAGTCGCTGTCCTGTATGAAGATGCAGGTCAGCTGTCTGCAGATGCAGGGCGACGCCTTACCGGCGGAGAGCCGCCAGCTGCTGGGGCAGATACGCAACGAGCTGAATACCTCCTGGGCCCAGTTGCGGGAGCTGTTAACCACCTTCCGCCTGCAACTGACCGAGCCGGGACTGCGCCCGGCGCTGGAGGCCAGCTGTCAGGAGTACAGCGCCCACTTCGGCTTTACGGTACAGCTTGATTATCAGCTTCCGCCGCGCTTTGTGCCGTCGCATCAGGCCATTCACCTGCTGCAGATCGCCCGCGAAGCGTTAAGCAACGCCCTGAAGCATGCCAGCGCGACGGAAGTGACCGTGACGGTGTCACAACGCGATAATCAGGTCCGTCTGGTGGTGGCGGATAACGGCCGCGGCGTGCCGGATCACGCCGAGCGGAGTAACCATTATGGTTTAATTATTATGCGGGATCGCGCCCAGAGCTTGCGCGGTGACTGTCAGGTACGACGCCGGGAAACCGGCGGAACCGAAGTGATCGTCACGTTTATCCCGGAAAAAACGTTTTCCATCCAATAAGGAGACCCCCATGAGTCAACAGGAACGGGCAACCATCCTTCTCATTGACGACCATCCGATGCTGCGCACCGGCGTGAAACAGTTGATCAGCATGGCGCCGGACATCCAGGTGATTGGCGAGGCCAGCAATGGCGCGCAAGGTATCGAGCTGGCGGAATCGCTGGATCCGGACCTGATCCTGCTCGACCTCAATATGCCGGGCATGAATGGCCTGGAAACGCTGGACAAACTGCGTGAGAAATCGCTTTCTGGCCGGGTGGTGGTCTTTAGCGTCTCCAACCATGAAGAGGACGTTGTCACCGCCCTGAAGCGCGGCGCCGATGGCTATCTGCTGAAAGATATGGAGCCGGAAGATCTGCTGAAAGCGCTGCAGCAGGCCGCCGCCGGAGAGATGGTATTAAGCGAAGCGTTAACCCCGGTGCTGGCCGCCAGCCTGCGCGCTAACCGCGCCACCTCCGATCGCGACATCAGCCAGTTGACCCCGCGCGAGCGCGACATCCTCAAGCTGATCGCCCAGGGACTACCGAACAAAATGATCGCCCGTCGCCTGGATATCACCGAAAGCACCGTCAAAGTACACGTGAAGCACATGCTGAAGAAAATGAAGCTCAAATCCCGGGTGGAAGCCGCGGTATGGGTCCACCAGGAGCGAATTTTCTAAGGCGAGTCCGTCCAGGAGACGCCAGGCGTGGTGAACTTGACCAGCGGCTCGGTCAGCGCCAGAGCGATCTCATTGGAGGAGACGCGCTGCCCCTGTTTATCCTCCACCACCACCGACAGGCGCCAGCGGTTCGCGGCGCCCGGTTCACTGTTCCACACCGGCATGATCACGCTCCAGCCATCCGCGCTGCTGGCATCCACCGGCGGCGTCAGGCTGAGGGCCTGGGTGTCACCCTGCCAGTGCAGCGCCTTGATGCCATGCAGACTATGGATCTGCAGCTTCAACTGCACCGTCTCCCCGGACTGCAGATCCCAGGGCGGCGTGGCCAGATAGACCGTCAGATTTTTGCGCTGACGATACTCCACCACCGGCAGATTATCCCGCTCCGGACTATCGAAGCGGCTCCCGCGCAGCGAATTGCTGATCGCTACCTCGTCTGCGGCCAGCTGCTGCTTAAGGGGGACGCCAAAGCGATAGTTTAGCTTCAGGCCCACATTGTTCTGGCTGACGCCATTTTCCCCCTGCTTATGCTTAGCGGTAACGGTGACCAGCGGGACCGGGGTGTAATTGAGCCCAACGGAGACGGCTACCGGGTTATGGTAGCCGGTACCGGTGTGAAAAAGATCGACGCTATCGCCGAAGTACTGTTCGACGCTGACGCTGGTATTAATGTGCTGGTAGAACGGTAGCCGCGCCTGGGCGGTGACGTCATACCCTGCGGCCATCCGCTGCTCCTGAGTCTGATTATCGCGCAGTTGCCAGTCGCCCAGCGGATGGTAATAGTTTGCCGACAGGCGAAGATATTCTCCCCACGCCTCCGCGCCGACGCTGCCGCGCGCCAGGCTTTCGCTCAACACTTTGTCGTAAAACGAGTTATAGCCCAGCAGCCAGCCGCCGACCCGCCAGCGCTGACCAAGCCCGATGTTGCCCACCAGATCGTTCTCGCGCCGGGTCACCGAATATTGGTTCCACGTCAGGTAACGGTCGTTATCCTGCAACGGCACGAACCAGCTCCCTTTACTGCCGGTGAATTTGCCCTCTTTATCGACCAGCAGGTCGACATTGGCGTTGCCCCACGGCGAGAGCCAGCTCTCCAGCTGATGGCTCACTTCATTGCCGATTTTACTGATGGCGAACAGCTGCGCCTGCTCGCCCGCCGTCAGGCCGTTATCGCTCATGCTGGCCTCGCCAAACTTCTTCGCCACCTCAGCAAAGTGCCGGGCGTCGTCATCGACCTGGGGAGCAATCCCCATATCGGGCAGCGGATCTTGCGCTGGCGCGGGGCGGGTCGTCTCGCTGGCGGTCAGCGCCCAGACGGGAACGCCCGGCAGCAGCAGGAGACAGGTGAACGTTGGCAACAAACGGAAGGACACAGGCATCAACAGATTTTGAGCAGGCTCACAAAAATGGGAAGAAGTGTTAGTTTATCGTTTTTTCCCTGCTCCCGCAGCCCTGTGGGCAATTCCAGGAATATGCTGAAACCGGTTGGGCAACATATCACCCAACCGGCGCCGTCGCTGCGCGCCACCGTTACGCCTGGGTTCGGGTTCGTTGCGCCGCCAGCAGCGCGTTAAGCTCCGGCACGCAGGAGCCGCAGTTGGTCCCGCATTTCAGCTTCGCTCCCAACGCCCCGACGCTGGCGCAGCCGCTGGCGATAGCCTCGCTAATTGACCGTTCCCCCACGCCAAAGCAGCTACAGACGATCCGCCCCCGCGGGGCGGCGGCGGCGCCCGGTCGGCCGCTAAGCAACGCATGTCGCTGGACGGCATCGGACGGCGGCGCGGCAAAGGCGGCGCTTATCCATGCGCTATCCACCGCCGGCTCGCGCGCATCGCTCCACCAGCCGAGCATCAGCCTCCCCTGATGCCAGGCCAGCAGGTTCCATACCGCGCCGCCGTCAGCCACCTGTAGCTGCCAGCCGCGCTGCGCGCACCACGCGCTGATCCACTGTCGGGCAGACGCCTCCCCGGCCAGCGAATAGTGCAGCACGCCAGGCGCTGCCCGCCGCCGCCAGTGCCAGGCCGCTGGAAACGGCAGCGGTTCGCGACAAAGCAGCTCGCTGTGCCAGGCCGGTTGCCAGGCGGCGATGGCCACCGCCGCCTGTTTACTTTCCGGCTGGCCGGAATACGGGTCCGTGACGGCGGCCAGCAGGTTATTCACCCGCCCCTGACGGGCAAACTGATTGTTCCAGTGCATCGGAACAAACAGCGAGCCGGGGCGCTGCCCTTCGCTGATCGTCACTTTCGCCACCATCACCCCATGCCGCGACCAGATCCGCGCCAGCCCGTCGGCGGGAAGCTGGTAGCGAACGGCATCCTGCGGCGCCACCTCCACCACCGGCTCCGCGATGTGCTGCATCAGCCGCGGCACCGTGCCGGTACGGGTCATGGTGTGCCACTGATCGCGGATCCGCCCGCTGTTGAGGATCAGCGGATAAAAGACATCGGTGGTCGCCCGGGTCGGTTGAGGCGTCACCGGCACCATCCGCAGCCTGCCATCGCCATGCCAGCCGCGCGCGATATCCCAGGCGGCCTCGCTGCGACTGACCGGCCAGCGCACCGGCGCCATAGCCTCCCACGCCTCACGGCTGAGATCCGCCAGCGCGCCGATATCAAACGCCCGCTGACCGTCGTTTTCGAAACCGGACAGCGCCGCATGCTCGCGGAAGACGTCATGCGGATGCTGCCAGGCAAACGCCTCGCGATACCCCAGCGCCTGCCCCACTCTGGCGATGATCCACCAGTCCGCTTTCGCCTCCCCCGGCGGCGGCAGAAAGCTGCGCTGACGGGAGATCCGCCGCTCCGAGTTGGTGACCGTGCCATTCTTCTCGCCCCAGGCCAGCGCCGGAAAGCGGATGTGGGCGAAATGTCCGGTATCGGTCTGGGCGGCGACATCCGAGACGATCACCAGCGGACAGGCGGCCAGCGCCTGGCTCACCGCGTGGCTGTCAGGGAGCGACACCACCGGGTTGGTGCCCATGATCCACACCGCTTTCACCTCGCCGCGGCCAATGGCGGCAAACAGCTCCACGGCGGTCAGCCCTGGGGTCTGCGCCAGCCGTTCCGTCCCCCAGAAGCGGGCCAGCCGCTGCAGATCGTCTGGCACAAAATCCATGTGCGCGGCCAGCATCGTCGCCAGCCCGCCGACTTCGCGGCCGCCCATGGCGTTGGGTTGACCGGTCAGCGAAAAGGGGCCGCAGCCGGGGCGGCCATACTTCCCGCTGGCCAGATGGACGTTGATGATGGCGTTACATTTGTCGCTGCCGCTGGCGGATTGATTGATTCCCATGGTGTAGAGGGTGATCGCCCGCGGGGCGGCGATAAACTCGCGATAGAAGGCCGCCACCTCATCGACAGTCAGGCCGCAAAAATCCGCTACCTTCGCCACGTCCCAGCCTCTCGCCTCGGCCAGCGCCTGTGAGCCATCGCGAAAGCCGTCGATGCAGGCTCCGGCCTGCGCCACGGCGTTAAGCAGCCCCACGAACAGCCCACCGTCGCTCCCCGGGGCCAGCGCCAGATGGCGGTCGGCGATCTCGCAGGTGGCGGTGCGCCGGGGGTCGATCACCACGATCCGCAGTCGGGGATTATCCCGCTTCGCCTGCGCCAGCCGCTGGAACAGCACCGGGTGCGCCCAGGCGGCGTTCGAGCCGACCAGCACCACCAGATCGCTGTTTTCCACATCCTCATAGCTACAGGGCACCACATCGGCGCCAAAGGCCCGTTTGTAGCCGGTCACCGCCGACGACATGCACAGCCGCGAATTGGTGTCGATGTTCGCCGCGCCGATAAATCCCTTCATCAGCTTGTTGGCGGCATAGTAATCCTCGGTTAACAGCTGGCCAGAGGCGTAGAAGGCCACCGCCTGCGGGCCGTGCTGGTCGATAACCTGTTGCAGGCGCGCAGCGGTCTCCGCCAGCGCCTGAGGCCAGGCTACCTGCTGGCCGTCGACCTCCGGTGCCAGCAGCCGCCCCGCCAGGCCCGCGGTCTCCCCGAGTGCCGCCCCTTTGACGCACAGGCGGCCGAGGTTGGCCGGGTGCTGATCGTCGCCGCGCACGCTCACCTGCCCCGCGTCGTCCACGCTCGCCAGCACCCCGCAGCCTACGCCGCAGTAGGGGCAGGTCGTTCGGATGGTCTGCATCAGGAGGCCTCCGCTCGGGCCAGCTGCTGCTGGCTGCCCACCCACACTTTGCCGTTTTCCACTTTCACCGGCCAGGCGCGTACCGCCTGTTCACTGCCGTCGCACGGCCAGCCGTCGCGCAGGCGGATCCGCTGTTTGTACAGCGGGGAGATCACCACCGGCTCGCCGCCGACGTCCCCTAACAGCCCGCGTGACAGCACGTTGGCCGCGCTGCCCGGCTCGCGGTTGTCCAGGGCGTAGACCCGATCGCCAAAGCGGAACAGGGCAATCTGCCGCTCCCCTAAGCGGGCGCCGATCCCCGCCTGCGCCGGGATGGCGTCAAGGTCGCATACCGCCTGCCACGGCCGGGATGGGAGTTCGCCCTCGGGCAACGTCTCAGTCAGCAACAGCTGCGGCTGACCACGCAGCTCGTGGCGCTGCACCGCCTCGTCCGGCTGGTCGCTGTTCACGAAGGAGCGGAACAGCGCCAGACGCTGCGGATCGTTGAGGGTGGTCTGCCACTCGCACTGGTAGCTGTCGACGATCCGGGCCATCTCCTGCTCCAGCTCCTCGCCAATGCCGAGACTATCCTCCAGCACCACCTGCCGCAGATAGGCGACGCCGCCCTCCAGGTTATCCATCCAGGTGCTGGTCCGCTGCAGGCGATCGGCGGTACGGATATAGAACATCAGCAGACGATCGATGCTGCGGATCAGCGTCGCTTCGTCGAGATCGCTGGCAAACAGGTCGGCGTGACGCGGTTTCATCCCGCCGTTGCCGCAGACGTACAGATTCCAGCCTTTATCGGTGGCAATCACCCCGATATCTTTCCCCTGGGCTTCGGCACATTCGCGGGTGCAGCCGGAGACCGCCATCTTGATTTTGTGCGGGGCGCGCAGCCCTTTATAGCGATGCTCGAGCCGCACGGCGAGCCCGGTGGAGTCCTGCACGCCGTAGCGACACCAGGTTGAGCCGACGCAGGATTTCACCGTGCGCAGCGACTTGCCGTAGGCGTGGCCGGTTTCAAACCCGGCGTCGGCCAGCTCGCGCCAGATAGCCGGCAGCTGTTCCAGCCGCGCGCCAAACAGATCGATACGCTGGCCGCCGGTCACTTTGCTGTAAAGCTGGTAACGTTTGGCGATCTGCCCGATAGCGATCAGCCCGTCCGGCGTCACTTCCCCCGCCGCCATCCGCGGCACCACCGAATAGCTCCCGTCCTTCTGAATATTGGCGAAATAGCGGTCGTTGGTATCCTGCAGCGGCAGGTGCGCCGGCTTCAGCAGGTACTCGTTCCAGCAGGAAGCCAGCACCGAGGCCACCAGCGGTTTGCAGACATCACAGCCGTGTCCCTGGCCGTAGCGGCTAATCAGCTGCTCGAAGGTATAGATATGATTGACCCGTACCAGGTGGTAAATCTCCTGGCGCGACCACGGGAAATGCTCGCAGACGTCTTTTTTCACTTCGACGCCCTGCTCCGCCAGCTGGTACTCCATCACCTGTTTCACCAGCGCGCTGCAGCCGCCGCAGCCGGTGGCCGCTCTGGTGCAGCTTTTTATCGCCGCCATATCCCCCGCCCCATTGTTCACCGCCTGGCAGATATCGCCTTTGCTGACATTATGGCAGGAGCAGATCGGCGCGCTGTCGGGCAGCGCCGCGACGCCGAGCGCCTTCGGCGCGGCGCCCTCCAGCGCGGGCAGGATCAGGCTCTCCGGACGCGGCGGCAGCGCCATGCCGTTCAGCATCATCTGCAGCAGCGTGGCATAGTCGCTGGCCTCCCCCACCAGCACGCCGCCAAGCAGGGTTTTGCCGTCCTGACTGACGACGATTTTTTTGTACACCTGCTGCGGACCATCGGTCCATTGATAGCTCTGGCAGCCCGGCGTGCGCCCCTGCGCATCGCCAAATGAGGCGACGTCCACCCCCAGCAGCTTCAGTTTGGTACTCATGTCGGCGCCGCTAAAGCAGGCGTCTTCTCCCGCGAGGGTGGCCGCGGCGATACGCGCCATCTGATAGCCCGGCGCCACCAGACCGTAAATTTTATTGTCCCACAGGGCGCATTCGCCTATCGCCAGCACGTCCGGGTCAGAGGTGCGGCACTGGCCGTCGATGTGAATGCCCCCGCGTTCGCCCACCTGCAGCATGCAACCGCGGGCCAGCGCGTCCTGCGGACGGATCCCCGCCGAGAAGACCACCATGTCGGTCCGCAGCGCGCCGCCGTCGGCAAAGTTCAGCCGCAGGCCGTCGGCCTCGCGCACGATGGCGGTGGTCGCTTTGCTGGTATGCACCCCCACGCCGAGGGCGACGATCTTCTCCCGCAGCATCGCCGCCCCGCCGTTATCCAGCTGGACGGCCATCAGGTTCGGGGCAAACTCCACTACGTGCGTGTCCAGCCCCAGCTGTTTCAGGGCGTTAGCCGCCTCCAGCCCGAGCAGGCCGCCGCCGATAACCACTCCGGTCTTCGCCGCGGCGGCATGGGCGGCGATACGGTCGAGATCGTCAAGAGTGCGGTAGACAAAGCACCCGTCGAGATCGTTGCCAGGGATCGGCGGAACAAAGGGATAGGAGCCGGTCGCCAGCACCAGTTTATCCCAGTGGGTTTCATGTCCCTCGGCGTCTCGCACCAGCCGCGCGTCGCGGTCGATCGTCGCCACCGCCTCGCCGAGGCGGAGTTCGATGCCGTGCTGGTGAAAGAAATCATCGGCCACCAGCGACAGCGATTGAGCGCTGCGCCCGGCGAAATATTCGGAGAGATGGACCCGGTCGTAGGCGGCGTAACGCTCTTCGCCAAACACCACGATTCGATATTGCTGATGCAGGTTGCGGCTCACGCATTGTTCGAGAAAATGGTGGCCGACCATGCCATGTCCCACCAGCACTAATACAGGTTTCGTCATCGTCATTATTCCTGCAGCCTGCGGCTGCGTTGAAGAGGGGTCAAAAAGCCAGTCTGCGGTGGCGGGCTCGTCGCTTTCCAGGCGCGCGGTGAGCGCGGCGGCGGCGGTGCAGTCGCCCATCAGCAGCACGCCGCGCAGGCGGCCGTCGCGCAGCAGCAGGCGACGGTAGTGGCGATCGATGGGGTCCCAGCTGGTATAGATGTCATCCTGTTCGCCGGCCTGCTGCTCCCCGACGCTAAAGAGTTCAATGCCGGTAACCTTCAGGCGGGTCCCGGCGTCCTGCCAGACAAAGCCCTCACCGGGGGCGCCGCACAGGCGATCCGCCAGTACCTCGGCCTGGCGCAGGCAGGGAGCCACCAGCCCCCAGGTCTGGCCGTCAATTTCGCAACATTCCCCGACGGCGCTGATCCCCGGCAGCGAGGCGGCCATCTGGCGGTCAACCACGATCCCCCGCTGACACAGCACGCCGCTCTGCGCCGCCAGACGGCTGTTAGGCTGCACGCCGGCGGCCAGCACCACTCTGGCGGCACGGAAAGCGCGCCCGTCCGCCAGCCGCACGCCATCCTCTTCGATGGCGGCGATCCGGCATTCCAGCACACAGCGGATGCCGCGCGCTTCAAGCTGCTGCCTGAGCTCATCGGCGGCAAAAGCGTCGGTCAGCGGCGCCATTAATCCGCTGCCACGATGCAGAAGAGTGACCTCCCCGCCGTGGCGACGCAGCGCCGCCGCCGCTTCCACACCCAGAACCCCACCGCCAATCACCACCGCCGGCCCGGGTATCGCCAGAATACGTTCCACGTCCGCCAGGGTGCGGAAGGGGATAACCTGCGGACGATCACTGCCCGGCAGCGGCGGGATAAAGGGCCGCGAACCGGTGGCGAACACCAGCTCGTCCCACGGTAGCCAGGTTTCCGCGATGCGCAGCCGCCGTTGCTCAACATCGACTTCATCGACCGCCTCGCCGGACCGCAGGCACACCCCGTGCCGGGTGTACCACTCCGCCGGCAGCAACGGGAGCTGCGCCGCCGTTTTTTCGCCAGCCAGCAGCGGCGAGAGCTGAATGCGGTTATAGGCCGGGTGCGGCTCGTCGCCGACGACAGTAATGGCAAACTGCGCGGGGTCGCGCTCAACCAGTCGCTGCACCAGTCGGGTGGCCGCCATGCCGTTACCGATCACCACCAGTCGCCGCGTCATGACCGCCTCCTCACGCCGCTTTCGGCTGTTTTTCATACAAAAAATGCAGGATCTGCTGGCGCAGATGGTGATACCGGCTGTCGTCCGCCAGCTGAACGCGGTGACGCGGACGCGGCAGATCGACCGCGAGGATCTCACCGACCGTCGCCGCCGGACCGTTGGTCATCATCAGCACCCGATCCGAGAGCAGCACCGCTTCATCAACGTCGTGGGTGATCATGACGATGGTAGTATTAAGCTCCTGCTGGATATGCATCACCGTGTCCTGAAGGTGAGCGCGGGTCAGCGCATCCAGGGCGCCGAAGGGCTCATCAAGCAACAGCACCTTCGGCTTCATCGCCAGCGCCCGGGCGATACCTACCCGCTGCTTCATGCCGCCGGAGATCTCCCCGGGACGTTTGTGCAGCGCATGCCCCATCTGCACGCGCGCCAGGTTGTGTTCGATCCACTCCCGGCGCTCACTCTTGCTCATGGTGCGACGGAACACCTGATCCACCGCCAGCGCCACATTATCGAAACAGCTCAGCCACGGCAGTAGCGAGTGGTTCTGGAAAACCACCGCCCGCTCCGGCCCGGGCCCGGCGATTTCCCGGTTATCGCACAGCAGTCCGCCCTCGGTGGGCGTCGTGATCCCGGCGATCAGATTCAGCAGGGTCGATTTTCCGCAGCCCGAGTGGCCGATCAGACTGATGGTCTCCCCTTCGACGATATCGAAGGAAACATTCTGCAGCGCCAGGAACTCGCCGCTGGCGGTGTTAAAGCGCTGGCTGACGGCCTGCACCTGAATTAATGGTTTCATGTTGGCTCCTTATTTGTCCTGCCAGCTAAAGCGGCGGGCGAGCAGCATCAGACCCTGCTCCAGCAGCAGGCCGACGACGCCGATAATGACGATGGCGATGATGATGTTTTCCACATTGAGGTTGTTCCACTCGTTCCAGATCCAGAAGCCGATCCCCAGCCCGCCGGTGAGCATTTCCGCCGCCACGATCACCAGCCAGGCGATGCCGATGGAGAGACGCACGCCGGTGAGCACCGCCGGCAGCACTGCCGGAAAGAGAATTTTGCGCATCACCGTCCACTCCGAGAGCTGGAGGACGCGGGCGACATTGAGATAGTCCTGCGGGATCCGCCGCACGCCTTCCGCGGTGTTGATCACCATCGGCCAGATGGAGCAGATAAAAATGGTCCAGCTGGAGGCCGGCTCCGCCTTCTGGAACAGCAGCAGGCCAATCGGCAGCCAGGCCAGCGGGCTGACCGGGCGCAGCAGGGCAATCAGCGGATTAAACATGCGGGCGAAGAACAGCGAACGGCCGATCAAAAACCCCAGCGGAATGCCCGCCAGCGCCGCCAGGCCGAAGCCCACCGCCACGCGCTGCAGGGAGGCCAGCACGTTCCAGCCGATGCCCATGTCATTGGGCCCGTCCTGATAGAACGGATCGGCAAACAGCGTCAGCGCCGAGTCCAGCGTGCTCAGCGGCGTGGGAAAACCTTTGCTGTGCATCGCCGCCAGCTGCCAGGCCAGCAGCAGCACCCCCAACCCCAACAGCGGGGGCAGCAGGCGCTGAATGAGCTCACGCAGCCAGCGCGTGACGGTTGGCGTGGTGCGCCGGACCTGCACCGGCGGCAGGATAATCACTTCGCCAGGCGCGTTCTCCACGCTGACGACCGGTTGCTTACGTTGTGCCTGCTTCATCTCATGCCCCCTTACGTTGAATGGCAAAATGGCGGGCGTAGCCTTCCGGGTCAGACCCGTTCCAGACCGTACCGTCCATCAGTGTGCTGTTACGCATCGTGGCTGCCGGGGTGCTGATCCCGCCGACCGCCTGGGCGGCAGCCTGCCAGACGTCGATGCGGTTAATGCGCGACGCCACCGCGAGGTAATCCGGAGCCTGCTTCAGCAACCCCCAGCGGCGGAACTGGGTGAGGAACCACATTCCGTCCGACAGCCAGGGGAAACTCACCTCGCCCCCGGCCCAGAAGCGCATCGGATGGGCATCCTGCCAGCGGCGGCCGAGGCCGTTGTCATACTCCCCAAGCATCCGGCCGGTGAGGTACTGTTCCTTGGTATTGAGCCAGCCACGTCTGGCGAGCAGGCGGGCCGTCTCCTGAGTGTTCTCCGGCGAGGCGGCGATCCAGCGCTGCGCCTCCATCAGGGCCGCCACCAGCGCGCGGGCGGTGTTCGGGTTACGTTCCACCCAGTCGCGACGGGTGCCCAGCACCTTTTCCGGATGCTCGGGCCAGATATCCTGGGAAGTGGCCGCGGTGAAGCCAATGCGGTCGTTAATGGCGCGCGCGTTCCACGGCTCGCCGACGCAAAAGCCGCTCATATTGCCGATGCGCATGTTCATCACCATCTGCGGCGGCGGCACCACGACGGTGCGCACATCGTTAAAGGGATCGATGCCGGCGCTCGCCAGCCAGTAGTAGAGCCACATGGCATGGGTGCCGGTGGGAAAGGTATGGGCGAAGGTGTAGCTGCCCGGCGCGCTGCGGTCGATCAGCCGTTTCAGCCCGCCGAGGTTGGTTATATAGCGCACGAAAAATTTTGATACCGTTTTGAAATTTATTTGATACCAAGAAAAGAAACAAAATAAAGGAAAGATGATATTAATCAGGTTGTTACGAGGTTTTTTTTGAAGGTGGATGATTTTATGTCTAATTTGAATCAATATTCATTAATTATGAATATTGATTCATTTTGGTTCTTTTGTGGTTGCAAGAAAAGAAAGTAACTCGGATGCAATCCGTTAGCCTTTTGGCTCCTCTCCCTGCCTACGTAATTCTTCGCGTGCCAGCTCTTTCAACCAGTTCCCAAGGCTAACCCCGGCCCTCGCGGCAGCGTTATCAAGCTGCTCCTTAAACTCTGGTGTCAATCGGACACTAAAAATAGGTGACTTACCTGCACCTTTTGGGCTTTTGTCCCGCCTGATTGTTGACATGTATGGACCCGTTAGAATAATATGAATCTTGTTAGGTCCATACACTAACATGAGTTACCAAAAAAAAACAACGCCCCAGAGGTGCGGGAACACTGCCGGGGCGTCTGACCGATAACGTTAAGAGGATAACGTCATGGCTACCAGTAAGTTTACCTATGTGTTCGCGGCAATCAACCGCCACCTGCCGAAATCTCGCCCGGTCATGCTCCGCACCATTGCAGCCGATGAAAAAAGCGCCCGTGAACGTTATGCGCCGGACTATGATCTCATTTTCTCCTGCCGCCTGCCTGCCGGGGGTGCAAAATGAAAACTTGCAACCTTGTTGAAATGCTTCAGTTCAGCCTGGATGATGACCACATGAAGAAAATCATCGCCAGCGTCGGAGAAGAAGGTGCATTTTCATTTCATGAAGAGGCTGACGCCATGAGAGAGGCATTATCTTTTTGTGCTGATGAAATGTTAGATCACATTGCAGGTTTAACGCCCGAGGATCCTAATTTTATTAAAAGGTTGTCAGCGCTTGGGGAAATTAACAGACTTCAGGAGTACATCGCATTTGTTAATAATTCTATTTGTTGGTGGGACAGAGAGTTGAGGAATCGTAATGGACGTCAGGGGTAGGAATTTTATTCTTCGGTTAGCCGAGGATAAGCGTCAACAATTTGACGATATGTTACGCCGCAATGGTTATGGGGGTTACTCTGAGGCGCTTGAATGGCTTCGCTTCTATGATGTGATTTCCTCACGCACTGCTTTATCGCGATATTCCGCACTATTGAGAAAGCGCGATGGAGTAACAGAAGGTGCTGCCGGAAGTTACCACGTGCGAACTCACAGGGATACATTAAAGAGAATTAGTGAAAATGATATCCAGTGGATGCAACGAGTAGAAGCAAAGCTCGACAGGCTACTCGAACTACTGGAGAAAGATAAAACCTGATAACCAACCATTAAAAGGGAGCGCACGCTCCCTTTCTAAATTCACATTTACCCTCTTCCTTTTACTATGTCACTTTTTCCCGGTTAGAATCACTTTATCCCACTTATGAACTCTGCCCCGGATGTTAAAGAAAGGGAGGGCATCCTGAAAAAGTTAATGTTTCTAACCATCCATGACAAGAACGCGCTGGATGATCATATAAAGGCCAACCGATTCAGAAACGTCAAAGATAACGTAAGGTTCGCGGGGTTGCTGGGTTACGGGACTTCAAAATCAGCCATGTGCAGGTACATAAGAAAGCTAAAGGCGGAATATGGTGAATACAAACTTTAATACATTGCTGGCCCAGGCCCCACACAAAGACATAACAGCAATAAATAAATTTATTACATCCTCCTGCTTTACCCGCACCGGACAGGAAACGCTTTCGTTTATCCGTAAGATGGGATACAGGTATAACCTTTGTGATACAAGTATCTATATCAGGCTGGTTAAAGAACAGTTTGAAAAAGCTCGTGAAAAATTTGGTGATACTGTTGAAATAGATTTTTTCTGTGATGTTGCAGGCACGAAGTATTTCGAAGATTTTATGGCCGTTTATGATAAAGATTCATTTTATCAGGAAATGATAAATTTCAGTCCCGACTTCAATTACACGGGGAATCTGAAGAGTATTCGGAATCGCGCATTCACGGCTGTCAGAGAAAAAGACCTCCAGAATCCGGGTGAAGGTATTTCTTATCTTATTGGCGCACTGGAAAATGCACTAAAGAAGATTGGTGTAAATCCTGAAGATGATATAAACGGAATGACCAAGGCGCTCATAATGGCCATAACCATTATGAATGATATTGGTGGCATGCAATTTTACCTGCCGAAAGGTGAATTGCTTAAGCGGTTGGTTAATAAAATAGATATTTATACTGACAGCTACACAATGGGTACGCAGCAACTTGCAATAAAGTACGGCGTTTCATTTAAAGCAATCACGCTTGTTATTAAATCCGTCAGACAGGCAATAAAAGAATACGAGGGGAAATAATGAAATTATCTAAAGAATTATTCAGCGCTGGTATCAGTCTTGGTATTGAAACGATGCGCAAGAATCTCCCTGAGCCTTTAAAGATTGTGGAACAGGGTGTTATTGCCGCCTGTAAAGAGATTGGGCTTGATCCTGAGCATGAAATTAACGGCATCCCCTTTGTCGGTCGGGTCATGGTGCGGGTGATGGAGGCTCAGCTTGGAGAGAACCTGATGCCGGAAGCGGAGGAAGATTGTGCACATCTCATTTTCTGCACCAAAGTTGCCGCTTACGCTGATGCTTTTGGCGCAGAAAAAGCCGCTGACGAATACGAGTTGACACTTAAACAGGTGGAAGAAATCAGCCTGCTGGTTCACGGGTTTCAGGATGAGGTTGCAGGCATCGGGGAACGACTGAAACAAAAAACGCATTAACGGGCCTCTGGGCGTTTTTCTGGTTCAGGCTACACACGTGTAGCACCTGAAACCACTTAAACGTTTCCGGAGCGATTTGAACGTGGTTTGAACACGGTGTGGTGATAAGTATGAACGTAATGGCTTTATGTTCTGAGTTAAACGCAGAAAAAGCGGCCCCGGAATGGATCGAGTTACTTCCGGCCGGGCCGGATATTGTTGGCCGTGATGGTCGTAGCTGGCGGCTGAGCGATCCTAAAAAAGTTGCTGAGGCTTTCAACAAACAAGGCATGTCTCTTGTTATTGACTACGAGCATTCAACAGAAGTTAAAGCACCAAAAGGTGACGAGGCTCCCGCCGCTGGCTGGATAGAATCTGTAGAGGTTCGTGATGATGGTTCGGTCTGGGGGAAAGTTGACTGGACTAAAAAAGCGAATAATTCAATTGTCGATAAAGAATACCGTTTTATTTCTCCGGCATTCAACCACACAACGAGTGGCGAAATCACCCGCCTCAGAAGTGTGGCGCTGACCAATAAGCCCAATTTAACCCTGCTGGCACTTAACTCGCAGGATGAATGGGGAGAAGTGGCTCAGGCGTTAGGGGTGGAAAGTATCAGTTCTCCTCAGGATGTACTGAAAGCACTTAACCGGGAAAAAGAATCGACAGCTAATAAAATCGTTGATGACGTTATTGCTCAGGCAATTTTCTGCCCGGCCCAGCGAGAGCAGCTTATTGCGATGTGCTCTCAGGTTGGCGAAGAGCAATTCCGGGAGTTTGCCAAAATTCAGTTAAATACTTACGGGAAAATGGTGAACACGGCTAAAAGTCATCGTAATTATTCAGGTACGGGTCATAGTCGATTAAATGAGAGTCAGGTTGCGGTGTGTCGTAATACTGGCGTGAGTGAAGATGATTATTTAACTGCTCTGGGGAAAGAGAATGGTTGATTCTGTAAATATTGATGGCATCGTTGCTGATGCTCAGGTTGCCTTTAACGTTAAGTTTGAACAGGGTACAAAAGCTTACCAGCCGAGCCACGTTCAGCTTGCTAATGAGGTTCCGTCTTCCTCCGGGTCTAATGCTTACGGCTTTCTGGAAGAATTCCCGGAAATTAAAGAATGGCTCGCCGACCGCCAGTTAAAAGAATTGTCCACTCAGGACTATATCCTAAAGAATAAAACGTTTGAAAGCAGCATTTCAATCAAGCGTGAAGATTTTGAAGATAATGACTATGGCAAATATTCCATGATTTTCGAACAATACGGACGGAAAGCAGCACAGTTTCCTGACAAGCTTATGTTCGAAGCGATGGTTAAAGGCCACACGTCACTGGGTATTGATGGTCAGAACTTCTTTGATACTGACCATCCGGTTAATGACGGCACATTATCCAACATCTACGGCACCGCGCCGGAATCGAACCCGAAACCAAAATGGTATTTGTTTGATGCCACTCAGGGGCTGAAGCCTTTTATCTATCAGAATCGTCGCCCTATCGTCATGACGGCAGTTACGCGCCCGGAAGATGCCGAAGTCTTCCTTAAAAACCGCTACCTGTTTGGCGTGGATGGACGTCTGAATGTGGGGTACGGGATGTGGCAGTGTGCCGCCGCATCTTATGACGATCTGACGGAAGAATCTTTCAGCCAGGTCTATGACGGCATGTTATCCATCAAGGGCAGCAGCGGTGATCCACTCGGCATTGTACCGTCGATTATTGTTGTTCCGGTCTCCCTGCGGTCGGCAGCAGAGAAAATTCTCTTACGCCGCCAGTTGGATAACGGTGAAGACAACCCGAACTACAAACGCGTTGAAATCATCGTCAGTCCATACCTTTAACCCTTTTAAAGGCTGGTTTAACCAGCCTTTAATCATTAAGGAATCCGCATGAGTAACAGGCTGAATACAGAAATTCTGATTAACCTTACTGGCAACCTGACCGCCAAAGCCCGCCAGTATGGTGCCAACATGTCCGAGTTCGCGCGGCGTAGTGAGCGGGCTATGTCTGTGGTCAAAGCAACGGCCTCAGCTGCGGGACGAGGTATTGATGCTCTCGGGAATCGTTATACAGCAGCAATTGCTGGTTTCGGTGGCAGTGCCATGCTCAGGAATTTCACCACTACAGAGCGCCAGTTGACACAACTGGGCATTGTCGCAGAGAAAACCCGCGCAGAGATGAGATCAATGTACGAAGGCATTCAGGACGAGACCTTCAAAGTCGGCATTGATCCTAAATCACTTTTGGAAACCTATGGCATTATTAATGGCATGATGGGAAGCGTTGAGTTTGCGGAAAAAAACAAGGATACGCTTGCTGCGACACTTGCGTCGACTGGTGTAAGCGGCGAGGAGTTGGGGGCGCTTGTTTCCCAGTTCCCTAAATTCACAGGATTTGACAAAGCCAACCCCGAAGATTTAAAACTTGCCGTTGACGGCCTTAACCGTCTGGGTAAGGAAGGTTCCTTCGAGCTGGGCCACATGGCAAAATACCTGCCTTCTATCTTTTCTGCGGCGGCTGCGATGGGGCAGACGGGTCAGAAAGGGATTATGAATGTAGGCATTCTGTCTGAAGCTGCAAACGACCTCACAGGCAATCCCGCAATAAGCACCACACATATTCAAAGCCTGCTGACCAATCTGCAAAGTGGTAAAACAGAAAAAGCGTTAAAAGATGTGGGTATTAGCACCCGCAATAAAGATGGTGGGTTCCGTGATATTGTTGAACTGGCGACAGAGATTGCCAGAAAATCAGCACACTACAGTCTTAAAAGTGGAAAGTCGCAAACTTCATTACTTGAAGGTGCGGGCTTTGATGATTATTCAGTCAGATTTTTACAATCAATGTCCACCCCCGAAGAAATAAGACGTATGGAACGTTATCGCAATGTCATTGCTGATGGCAAAAGTATTTTTGTTGATGCGAAATATGCATCGGATGATTTCGCTTCCTCATTACAGCGATTGTCTATTTCATGGGAAAAATTCTCGAACTCTCAGCTTTCAGGTCCGGTAAGGGAACTGGCTGATTATATTAACTCCGTGGATCAGAACTCCGTTCAGAACTGGCTTGATGTCGGCAAACAAATTGCTATCGCTGGAGCTGGCTTCATCGCAGCCCGTAAAGCTTTTCAGTTGGGCAAAGGCGCGTGGGATTTGTTTGGTGGTGGTAAGTCAAAAGGTATTCCAAAAGGCGTTTCAGACACGTTCGGCGCTGGCGTCATGCCTGTCTATGTCGTGAACATGGGCGCGGGAGGTATGGGTAATACTGGTAATATTCCGGGGAGTCCAGGAGGGCCAGTCGGTGGCGCTGGTTCCGGCTGGTTGGGCAAAGCGCTAAGAGGAATTGGTAAGGTTGCAGCCCCGATAGCTGGAGGTATGGCGCTTTATGATGAACTACGTACCCAATATGGCTTATATGACCATGTTGAGGAACTGAACAAACAAGTTGCTGGCAGCAATGATGCCTCTCCGGGAGAGAGGGACTTTGCCCGAGAAAGCAGCCGCAACCGGCAACGCATGGCCGATAAATGGCAATCTCTGACAAACTGGTTTGACTCTATAGGCAATGATCCGCAAATTGCTGATCCACGTCCGTGGGCATCTATGCAGCCCCAGAATCAGCCGGGTTACCCGTTCCCGTCACAGCAAATACAGGGGCATATTGAAGTCGAGGTTCATGATAAACGTGTACAGGTCAGGAACGTAAAAGTTAATGTGCCAACAATCACCATGAGTGCGTGGTCTGGTGTTTGTAATGTAGAGCAGAGCTGATTTTATATATGGGAAATGAGCCGATCCCGGTTCTTTTCCCACTGAATAAATAACAAAAAGAAACAGATGTGACTTTATAAAAGGGTTTAAAAACTTTATTTTCCGGTTGTTGTTTTAGCTAAGTTATTGTTTTCGATCTTTAAAATAATTTGAAGTCAATATATCGGATGTATCAATTATTTTGCAAATTTTCAAGTTATCCACAGATATGGTATCAAATAGATGGTCGCGTCGTTTTTTTCAATTCCCACCCGCAAGCTCCTGAAAATACCCAGTTGTTTTGATTTATTCCCGGATAATCCCGGATATTTGGCTGGTATCAAATAAATTAGTTCTTCACAGTTACCCCTTTCTCCTGCAATTCACCGGAGAGGGTGATGGCCTGACCATTGCGGTTGAGGGTCATCAGATTAGCCATCGCCTGCGGCTTGCTGGCGATCCCCAGTTCAAGACCGTACAGCAGGCCGTAGAGAATATGTGCCGCGTCCAGCTCGCCGGCCACCAGCTTGTCGCGCACCGCCGCCCAGCTGGCTTCCTTACTCGCCACCAGGGTGATGCCATACTTTTTGTCAAACCCCTTCGCCGCGGCGATAGCCAGCGGCGCGCAATCGGTCAGCGGAATAAATCCGACCCGCACGCGGGTTTGCTCCGGTTTGTCCGATCCGCCGGCCCATGCGGCCTGCATCACCCCCGGCAGCAGCATCGCGCCGCCCAGCGCGGCCCCTGCCTGCAGCAAGCGCCGCCGGGAAATTGAAAACTTGTCGCTCATATCCGCTCCACCACGCGCAAAAAAAAAGCGTCCGACAGTGCATACGCACCGCAGGACGCCTTTATCCACGGACACCCGAACCGCCATTGGTTCGTTGTCCGGACTTTTATTCACTCAATAAGTAATGCAAACGGGATGCCAGCTTTGGCAATCGCGCGCTGGCAGGCTTTTTCCCAACGTTGGCCGGTTTTTCACGTAAAAGTGCACCGCCGACAGGCAGAGAATGCCCATCGATTGTGCATCTACTCCTTTGGTGTTAGCGGCCAAATCGCCTTCACCATCAGCAGCGCGCGGGCTATCTCAACCATGCGCTGATTTTTGTCCATGGCCATCTTGCGCAGCGTCTGCCAGGCCTGCTCCTCCTGCATTCCCTGGTGCGTCATCAGCAGGCTTTTCGCTTTTTCGATCAGCTTGCGTTCTTCGAGCGCGTCTTTCAGCGAGGCCAGCTGGCTGGAGAGCTGCTGCAGCTCATAGGCCTGCTGGCGCACCAGCGGCAGCAGCTGTTTATCCAGATGCGGCGTCAGGGTATCGACTTCCTCGCCGGCCAGCCAGCCAGGCGCGTCGTCCACTAACAGCGCGTCGGTGGCGTTCAGCAGATCGTCGATCAATTGCTCTTCCACTTCGCGCAGGTGTTCAAGCCGCTGGGTTTGCAGGCCAAACCAGCGCAGCGCCGTTTCCCCGCCGTCGGCGGCCGGCTGGCGGGTACAGGCGATCCGCCGCAGTTGCTCAATGTCCAGGCCGGCCTGGCATTGGGTGATAAACAGCTGGACGGTCGCCGGGCTGCCCAGCACCTGAAAGCTATCGAAGCAGGGCTGCTGACCGTCAATACGGTCCACCAGCTGCTGGCGCAGGCTGTCGCTGAACTCGCCGCGGGTAAAGCCCAGAGCGCCCAGCGCGCGCTCCTGACCCACCAGCTCTTTACCCTGCATAAAGCTGTACAGCGCGACCATGCGGCCGGCCACCGGCGGATCGTCAATGCTGTCATTGAGCTGCGGGACGATGTTCAGCAGATGGCGGATGACACGGCTGAACTGCTCCGTCGCGGCTTCCGCGGCAATCTGCCGGCGGGCGATCTGCTCACGCAGCGCCGGAAGCTGCAGCAGATCGCCAACCGCCCTGGCAATGCGCCAGCACAGCGCGCTGCCGGCGACCGTACGTGCCCGTTCGAGACTGGCATAGAACAGCGCTAACCGCTCATCAACCAGCGCCCCGCCCGCCCGACACTCCGCCGCATACAGTTGGCCGCCCGAGCAAAGAAAAATATTCGACGCCCCGCGCTCGCACTGCAGCATATGCACCAGCGCGCTGAGCTGGCTGGCCAGTTCCCCCAGTTGGCTAAGCTGCTGAAGCTGTTGTTTTTGCAGGCGACGCGCCAGCTGCAGCCAGGCCGTCTCATCGTGCACGTGACCAGTCGTATTATTCATACCCCTCCTCCGGGTTAACGCTTTATACTGCGGTAAAGCAATAACCGTGCCTTTAAGAAGGAGTTTGTATGCAACGTATTGTGATTATCGCCAACGGCGCCGCCTATGGCAGCGAATCCCTGTTCAACAGCCTGCGCCTGGCCATTGCCCTGCGCGAGCAACAGTCCGACCTCGATCTCAAGCTGTTTCTGATGTCCGACGCCGTCACCGCCGGGCTGCGCGGGCAGAAGCCGGCGGAAGGATACAATGTGCAGCAGATGCTGGAGATCCTCACCGCCCAGCAGGTGCCGGTGAAGTTGTGCAAAACCTGCGCGGACGGCCGCGGCGTCAGCGCGCTACCGCTGATTGACGGCGTGGAGGTCGGTACTCTGGTTGAGCTGGCCCAGTGGACGCTGGCGGCAGATAAAGTGCTGACCTTCTGAAGGTAGGCCGTCGAACGGGATGAAATGTCACGTATTGGCGCTTGAAGAGACAAAAAAAACGTTAGCTGAATGCTTTCAGGAACAACGTCATTTTTGTTTAATCTTTATCCCTTTTTTTGATCAAAATCAGCATCCCGGCCCGCGCCGTTTGGTGTGATGCACAGAGCAAAGTGTGAACAATATCACGCGAGGACTGGGTGGGCAGGATGCTGTAGCGGGACAGAAACGGGGTACAAAAATGGCGATGGTTAAAGCAAGTTTGACGTTATTTGGTGGTGACACACTGGTGGTGCGGTGTTCAGAGCGCTGCCATATTCATCTAATGAGCGCGAAGGTCCCGGGCGATAGCCATGCGGATATTCTGAGCGTGCAGGATCGGGATAGCGCCTATCTGACGGTGCCCTACAGCGGCACCTGGAACGTGCTTATCGACAGTCACAGCCAGTCACTGGAGCACTCCATCAGCTACGTTCCGGCCTGACAGTTACTATCAGAACACACGCCCGGCCGTGCCGGGCGTGAGATTCATGACAAACCTCATGCAATCATTGTACTTGCAGATTGCACCAGAAAAATAACAGGGAAAATCAATTTATTGATTTTCGGCTGATAACCACCAGTAAGGAAAAACCACGCTTTTTCCTTACTGGTCAGCAATCGGACGCCCGGCCATGCCGGGCGTTTTATTTTCCGCGCGCTCAGGCCAGGCCCGGCGTCGGACTCTCGCCCAACAGCGCGCGTACGCTGGCCACCAGGTCATCAAGACTGGCGTCGTGCATCCCCAGCTTGCTTAGCGCCTGCTCGAGCGAAAACAGATACTGGGCGTTGGTGCCGAGCGGCCCGCTGGCCCGGGCGATCAGCGGGGCGATAACCTGGGCGCTGGTATCCGGTTCAAACAGTGGATGGCGCGGATCCATAATAAACACCAGGGCATTCACCGTCCGTCCGTCGTCCAGCTCCAGCTTGCACCAGGTGGGCAGATAGCAGCCGGTGATCATCTCCCGCTTCCACAGCAGGGTCAGCTCTTCTTCCAGCGTGTCGTCAGGCAAACGATAGGCGACGCCGGTGGTTCGGCCGCCCTCTTTGAGAGCCAGCATGCGTCCCGGCTGGCAGGCGCTACCGCGCCCGGCGGTCAACCGCAGGCAAAACGCACGATGCCAGCCCGGCAGCGTCCCGGTGCAGGACTCGCGATAATTGAGCGCCGGGTTCCAGATAAGCGAACCGTAGCCAAAGATCCACACTGAGCCATCATCCGGGCGGCAGGCCAGCGTCGCCGCCAGCGAGGCTGCACGTTGTTCTGCCGACCAGAGTAGCGATTCCTCAATAGCGCCAAACGCTGTCTTACAATCCGCATTCATTAAGAAATCACGAGTTAACACTGTTTACTACCTCCGCCACTGCCCGCTTCCCGGCGTTCGTCTCATGCATCCGTCAATATTGCTGAAATATTATCCAGCTTTATCCTTCAATAAGCAATCAGCGGGGCGCTGGCAAGCATAAAAGCGGCGTCAGCAATTATTTTTTCTTATGCCACTTATCATCATCGCCTTTCTCGTAACTGTTCTTCACCGCCGCCCAGGCGACTTTGTGCGCCGTCTCTTCGCGGCTGGCGTCATCGCGCCGCTCATCTTTATCTTTATATTGATCCCAGGCGCTGTTAAACGCTTCTTTATAAATTTCCTGCGCATGAGCAGGCAGAACATGCTGAACGCTGTCGGGGAGTTCTTGTTTATTGCGATAGGGCATACTGACCTCCTGTTTGAGCATTAAATTTAAGTCTGGTACGCAAGCGGCTGGTTATCAAGGTCAAAATGAGTAGAAAAATTATTTTAGTAATTATCTGAATAGTAAGAACTAAATAGTGGTAAACATAAATTATAATAAACTAATCAAGATATCACTCGATACCCGTAAATTTAAGTAAAAAACCAGCGGTAATTTATCAAAATCTGTTACTTTACCGCCCTACGTTTTTATAATTATAACACCTGCATAAATGGAGATGGTTCATGACCCATGCACATGAGGCGGTAAAAACCCGCCATAAGGAGTCTTCCCTCGTCTTTCCGGTGCTGGCGCTGGCGGTGCTGTTTTTCTGGGGCAGCAGCCAGTCACTGCCAGTGGTTATCGCAATTAATATCCTTGCGCTGGTCGGTATTTTAAGCAGCGCCTTCAGCGTGGTCCGCCACGCCGACGTCCTCGCCCACCGCCTGGGCGAGCCCTATGGCTCCCTGATCCTCAGCCTGTCGGTGGTTATCCTTGAGGTCAGTCTGATCTCGGCGTTAATGGCCACCGGTGACGCCGCGCCGACCCTGATGCGTGATACGCTCTACTCCATTATTATGATCGTCACTGGCGGTCTGGTCGGTTTCTCTCTGCTGCTGGGCGGGCGTAAATTTGCCACCCAATATATGAATCTGTTCGGCATTAAGCAGTATCTTATCGCCCTGTTTCCGCTGGCGATTATCGTGCTGGTGTTTCCGATGGCGCTGCCGGGCGCAAACTTCAGCACCGGGCAATCGCTGCTGGTGGCGGTGATCTCGGCGGCCATGTACGGCGTTTTCCTGCTGATTCAAACCAAAACCCATCAGAGTCTGTTTGTTTATGAGCATGAAGACGACAGCGACGATGACGACCCGCACCACGGTAAACCGTCTGCCCACAGCAGCGGGTGGCATACCGCCTGGCTGCTGGTGCACCTGGTGGCAGTGATCGCGGTCACCAAAATGAACGCCAATCCGCTGGAAACGCTGTTGACCAGCATGAACGCCCCGGTGGCCTTTACCGGCTTCCTGGTGGCCCTGCTGATCCTGTCGCCGGAAGGCCTTGGCGCCCTCAAAGCGGTGCTCAACAATCAGGTACAGCGGGCGATGAACCTGTTTTTCGGCTCCGTACTGGCCACCATCTCGCTGACGGTCCCGGTGGTCACCCTCATCGCCTTCCTGACCGGCAATGAGCTGCGCTTTGGCCTTGGCGCCCCGGAGATGGTGGTGATGGTCGCCTCGCTGGTGCTGTGCCATATCTCCTTCTCCACCGGGCGCACCAATGTGCTGAACGGCGCGGCCCACCTGGCGCTGTTCGCCGCCTATCTGATGACCATTTTCGCCTGACCCCGCTTACCCGCCCGGCGGAGTCCGGGCGAAAAAAAAGCCTGCCGGTGTTAACACCGGCAGGCT
>NZ_KV789908.1:296129-355558 GCF_001807705.1 Klebsiella sp. HMSC25G12
AGCCTGCCGGTGTTAACACCGGCAGGCTTTTTCTGTGATGCGGTCAGGCTTACTTGCTGGTATCCAGCTCGTCGAAGCTTTTCACCAGATCGTCAATCGCTTTCATCTGCTTGAGGAACGGCTCCAGTTTATCCAGCGGCAGCGCGGACGGGCCGTCGCATTTCGCGTGGTCCGGATCCGGATGCGCTTCGATAAACAGACCGGCGATACCTACCGCCATACCGGCGCGGGCCAGCTCGCTCACCTGCGCGCGGCGACCGCCGGAGGCAGCGCCAAACGGGTCGCGGCACTGCAGCGCGTGGGTGACGTCGAAGATAACCGGCGAGTTGTTGGAGGCTTTCTTCATCACGCCGAAGCCGAGCATATCCACGACCAGGTTGTCGTAACCGAAGTTAGCGCCGCGGTCGCAGAGGATCACTTTGTCGTTACCGCCTTCGATAAACTTATCGACGATATTGCCCATCTGACCCGGGCTGACGAACTGCGGCTTCTTGACGTTGATCACCGCCCCGGTTTTGGCCATCGCTTCCACCAGGTCAGTCTGGCGCGCGAGGAAGGCCGGAAGCTGGATCACGTCCACCACGTCAGCCACCGGCTGCGCCTGGCTGGCTTCATGAACGTCGGTGATGATTTTCACGCCAAAGGTCTGCTTCAGCTCCTGGAAAATCTTCATCCCTTCTTCCAGACCCGGACCACGATAGGAGTGGATGGAGGAACGGTTGGCTTTATCAAAGGAGGCTTTGAAGACGTAGGGGATGCCAAGCTTCTGCGTAACGGTGACGTAATGTTCACAGATGCGCATCGCCAGATCGCGCGACTCCAGCACGTTCATCCCGCCGAACAGCACGAACGGCAGGTCGTTCGCTACGTTGATATCACCAATGCTAACCACTTTTTGTTTCATAAGTTCGCCTTATCAGGGTGTAACCGGAATGGTTCCAGACTAATGCAATGTAATTTGTTTGTGCGAAATCGTGTTGATCTGCGCGCGGATCATCTCACTGATCGGATCCTCCGGGCACTGCTCAACGAAATAGCTCAGATCCAACAGCGCCACGTGATCGCAGTCCAGCTGGGCGTATATCAGCCCGCGGTCGCGGATCTCATACGGATCTTCCGGGTTAAACTGCAGCAGCGCTTCGCTGGCGCGCAGAGCCAGCTCCATCTGCCGCTCTTCCATCAGCGCCGACTTCAGGGTGTCCAGCAGTTTGCGGATCACTTCGGCGTTGTCGGCTTCGTCGAGATCTTCATTAAACAGTTCCGCCACCGGCCCGATGTTGCCCTTCAGCCATACCTCCAGGGTATGTTCGTCGAGGGTCTCGCCGTTAAACGGATTAATCAGCCACATCTCTTCGCTGGTTTCCGGATCCGCGCGCAACAGCATTTGGGTCGGGAAGATCACCGGCACCACCGGCAGCGCCAGGCGCTGGGCGATCCACAGCAGGATCGCGCCTAACGACACCGCGCTCCCCTGACGGTTTACCAGCACTTTATCCAGCCATAGCGCGTCGGAAAGACGATAAATGCCCTGCGAAGCGCCAAAGCCCCACTCGTCGTAAAACAGCGCCAGCAGGCGTTCTATCTGGCGCTCCTGGTCCCACGACGGCGCAATCTCCTCCTGCGCGAGGCGCAGCAGCCGCTGCAGCTCTTCCTCGACAAAACGCGACGGAAAATCGTCGCGGACCTGTTCAGAAATGAGGACCATGCCATCACACAATGGCGCTTTGTTAAATTCGAAATCCGCTAATGACCCCATGCCCTACCCCAGTATCGGTATTCTTGTGATGGCGAGTTGAATGATAATAAACAACACCACCAGCGCCAGCAGGAACGCGATAAAACGGCTCTGCTGGCTGCGCGGACGACGGCGGCCCAGCGCGATAAAACCTAATGCGATGTAAATGATAACGCCAAACAGCTTTTCAGTCAGCCATGCGCCGTCTTCGGTAAACGGCAGGTAGTGCGTTATCGCCATTAAACCCGCACCGCTGAGAAACAGCAGCGTATCGCTGCAGTGCGGCGCAATTCGCACCCACCGCTGGTTCAGCAGCGGGCTCTGATGATACATCCACCAGTAACGTAAAACGAACAATCCTACCGACACCACCACGCTGGCGATGTGCAGGTAGAGGACAGCCGTGAATAAGTTCATCAGCCAACGTTCTCCATGTCGGGTAAACGTCCGAGAGTCAGACGTTCATTGTCGCCATAGTCGCGACAGGTCGCGACGTCGAGATAGCCCGCTTCGCGGAAGAGGGCGCGAACCGCCTCGCCCTGGGTCCAGCCATGCTCCAGCAGCATCCAGCCGCCGGGCAGCAGATACTGCCGTCCCTCGCGGATAATCTGCGCCAGATCCGCCAGCCCCTGATCGGCAGCGACCAGCGCCGTCAACGGCTCAAAGCGCACATCGCCCTCGGCGAGATGCGGGTCGGCGGCGTCGATATAGGGTGGATTACTGACGATCATGGCAAAACGCTGCCCGGCCAGCGCGGTAAACCAGTCGCTTTGCCGTATCGTCACGTTAGCGATGTCCAGATGAGCGGCATTGCGAAATGCCAGCGCCACGGCGTCCGGCATCACATCCACCGCGGTGACCTCGCAATCCGGACGCTCGCTGGCCAGCGCCAGAGCAATGGCGCCGGTCCCGGTGCCGAGGTCGAGAATACGGCACGGCGCGGCAGGCAGTCGCGCCAGCGCCTGCTCCACCAGACACTCGGTATCCGGTCGGGGGATCAGCGTCGCCGGGGAGACGAACAGCGGCAGCGACCAGAACTCACGCTGCCCAACCAGGTGGGCAATGGGTTCTCCGCGCTGACGTCGCTGCAGGAGCGCCTCCAGCGTCGTCGCCTCGTCAGCGGACAGCGTCGTTTCGCCGAAGGCCAAAATCCAGGTGCGCGCCCGGCCGGTAACATGTCCCAGCAGGATCTCGGCATCGCGTCGCGGGCTGTCGCTTTCACGCAGCCGGGCGATCGCCTGCTGCAGCCAGGCCTGAAAGGTCATCATTCCTGCTCGGACAGCGCCGCCAGCTGATCGGCCTGATATTCCTGAACAATTGGCTCAATCAGCATATCGAGTTTGCCTTCCATGGTTTCATCCAGACGATAAAGCGTCAGGTTGATGCGGTGGTCGGTCACGCGCCCCTGTGGGAAATTGTAAGTGCGGTTACGGTCGCTACGATCGCCGCTGCCCAGCAGGTTACGGCGCGTGGAGGCTTCCGCCTGCTGACGCTTGGCCACTTCGGCGGCGCGGATACGCGCCCCCAGCACTGACAACGCCTTGGCTTTGTTTTTATGCTGGGAACGTTCGTCCTGACACTCCACTACGATGCCGGTCGGCAGGTGAGTAATACGGATAGCCGAGTCGGTGGTGTTGACGTGCTGACCGCCCGCGCCGGAGGAGCGGAAAGTATCGATGCGCAGATCCGCCGGGTTAATGTCCGGCATTTCGGCTTCCGGCAGCTCCGGCATCACCGCCACGGTGCAGGCGGAGGTATGAATACGCCCCTGCGATTCGGTGGCCGGCACACGCTGCACGCGATGGCCGCCGGATTCAAATTTCAGCCGACCGTAAACGCCGTCGCCGCTGAATTTGGCGATCACCTCTTTGAAACCGCCGTGTTCACCTTCGTTGGCGCTGAGGATCTCCACCTGCCAGCGACGCGATTCCGCATAGCGGCTGTACATGCGGAACAGATCGCCGGCAAACAGCGCCGCTTCGTCACCGCCGGTTCCGGCGCGCACTTCCACGAAAGCGTTACGCTCGTCATCGGGATCTTTCGGCAACAGCAGCACCTGCAGCTGTTGCTCCAGCTGGTCGCCTTTTTCTTTGGCGTCACGCAGCTCTTCCTGCGCCATTTCGCGCATCTCCGGATCGTCGAGCATCATCTGCGCAGTTTCGATATCCTCCTGCACCTGACGCCAGTCGGTATAGCAGCGCGCCACATCGCTCAGTTGAGCGTATTCCCGCGACAACGCGCGGAATTTATCCTGATCGGCAATCGTCGCGGCATCGCCGAGCAGCGCCTGCACTTCTTCATGGCGCTCGTACAACGCTTCCAGTTTGGCAACAATAGAAGACTTCATAGGCGTGAATTCACCCTGTCCTGAAAATAAGAGAAAGGTGCGCTATTCCAGCCCGAGGCTGTTGCGCAGAATATGCAGGCGTTCGTCGTCCCCGTCACGGGCGGCCTGCTGAAGAGATTTGGTTGGCGCGTGGATCAGGCGGTTGGTCAGCTTGCGGGCCAGATCCTGCATAATTTCCTGGGCATCACCGCCCTGCTCCAGCGCGGCCAGCGCCTTCGCGGTCAGCTCCTCACGGACCTGCTCAGACTGAGAACGGTATTCGCGAATCGTCTCGCTGGCGCTCTGCGCGCGCAGCCAGGCCATAAATTCGCTGGTCTCCTGCTCGACGATCGATTCCGCCTGCACCGCCGCGGCTTTACGCTGCGCCAGGTTATGCTGAATGATGTTTTGCAGATCGTCGACGCTGTAGAGGTAGGCGTTGGCCAGTTTGCCGACCTCCGGTTCGACATCGCGCGGAACGGCAATATCCACCAGCAGCATCGGCTGGTTACGCCGCGCCTTAAGCGCGCGCTCCACCATGCCTTTGCCGATGATCGGCAGCGGGCTGGCGGTGGAGCTGATAATAATGTCGGCCTCTTTCAGCCGTTCGTCGATATCGCTGAGGGCAATCACCTCGGCGCCCACTTCGTCCGCCAGCGCCTGGGCGCGTTCGCGGGTGCGGTTGGCAATCACCATTTTGCGCACGTGATGTTCGCGAAGATGGCGCGCCACCAGTTCGATGGTTTCACCGGCGCCGACCAGTAACACGGTGACGCTGGAGAGCGATTCAAAGATTTGCCGCGCCAGGGTACAGGCGGCGAACGCGACGGAAACGGCGCTGGCGCCGATATCGGTTTCGGTACGCACACGCTTTGCCACCGAGAACGACTTCTGGAACATCCGCTCCAGTTCGCTGACGTTCAGATGACCGCGGCTGGAATCAGCAAACGCTTTTTTCACCTGGCCGAGGATCTGCGGCTCGCCCAGCACCAGCGAATCGAGGCCGCTGGCGACGCGCATCAGATGGCTGACGGCGTCGTTATCCTGGTGCCAGTAGAGGCTCTTACGCAGGTCTTCTTCGTTGAGGCCGTGATAGTTGCACAGCCAGCGGATCAGCGCTTCCTGCAGATTGTCCTGCTCTTCGACGCTGAGATAGAGTTCCGTGCGGTTGCAGGTCGACAGCACTACCCCACCCTGCACCATCGGCTGAGCCAGCAAGCTCTCCAGCGCCTGATCGAGCGTTTCCGGCGAAAACGTCACGCGTTCTCGCAGGTCGACCGGCGCTGTTTTGTGATTGATGCCAAGAGCTAAAAGGGTCATTGTGAGGGAGTAGTACCAGCGTTGCTAAGGTTAGTCTGAGTGCATCATACAGGATGCGCGTAATCAATAAAAGAGAGGCTCCCCTTTTGGAGTAATAGCCAAAGCAAGACCGCCATTAACGTTAATTTTTTGATTTCAGACAACTTGAACGTAGACGCTATCGCCCGGCGACGCTAGCATTAAGGGTTATAAATGTAACCTGCTACACAAATCGGCCCGCTATTCCCCTGCCGCCGTTTTTCCCTGTAGACATCAAGGATTTGTCATCATTATGAATCGACTGTTCCGCTTGCTGCCGCTGGCCAGCCTCGTCCTCACCGCCTGTTCTCTTCATACGCCGCAAGGGCCTGGCAAAAGCCCGGATTCGCCGCAGTGGCGTCAGCACCAGCAGGCTGTTCGCAGCCTCAACCAGTTCCAGACTCGCGGGGCGTTTGCCTATCTTTCCGATGAGCAAAAAGTCTATGCTCGCTTCTTCTGGCAACAGACCGGCCAGGACCGCTATCGCCTGCTGCTGACCAACCCGCTGGGCAGCACCGAGCTGTCGCTGACCGCGCAGCCAGGCAGCGTGCAGCTGATCGATAACAAAGGCCAGACCTACACCGCCACCGATGCCGAAGAGATGATCGGCCGCCTGACCGGGATGCCGATCCCGCTGAACAGCCTGCGCCAGTGGATCATCGGCCTGCCGGGCGACGCCACCGACTATTCGCTGGACGATCAGTACCGTCTGCGTGAACTTAACTACACGCAAAATGGCAAAACCTGGCACGTCACCTACGGCGGCTACACCAGCGATACCCAGCCAGCCCTGCCGTCTAATGTCGAGCTGAACAATGGCGCTCAGCGCATCAAGCTGAAGATGGATAACTGGATCGTGAAATGATGAGCCGCTGGCCCTCTCCTGCAAAACTGAATCTGTTTTTATATATCACCGGCCAGCGGGCCGATGGTTACCATACCCTGCAGACGCTGTTTCAGTTTCTCGACTATGGCGACACCTTGACCATCGAACCGCGAACTGACGGTCAACTGCGCCTGCTGACGCCGGTGGCCGGCGTGCCGGACGAGGAGAACCTGATCGTTCGCGCCGCGCGTCTGCTGATGCGTGCCGCCAGCGAAAGCGACCGCCTGCCGGCGGGTAGCGGCGCCGATATCAGTGTCGACAAGCGCCTGCCGATGGGCGGCGGTCTGGGCGGCGGCTCATCCAATGCCGCCACCGTGCTGGTGGCGCTCAACCATCTCTGGGGCTGCGGTCTCTCGGAAGAGGAGCTGGCGACCCTGGGCCTTCAGCTGGGGGCCGATGTGCCGGTCTTCGTGCGCGGCCATGCCGCCTTTGCCGAGGGAGTCGGCGAAATTCTGACACCGGTGGAGCCCGAGGAAAAATGGTACCTGGTGGCGCACCCGGGGGTCAGTATTCCGACGCCAGTCATTTTTCGCGATCCGGAGCTACCACGAAATACCCCGCGCCGGTCAATTAATACGTTATTAAATTGTGAATTCAGCAACGATTGCGAGCTTATCGCAAGAAAACGTTTTCGCGAGGTTGATGCAGCGCTTTCCTGGCTGTTAGAATATGCGCCGTCACGCCTGACCGGCACAGGGGCCTGTGTGTTTGCTGAATTTAACACCGAATCCGCTGCCCGTCAGGTGCTGGACACTGCCCCGGCATGGCTAAATGGCTTTGTAGCGCGCGGAGTTAACCTCTCGCCGCTCAAGCAGGCCCTGCTCTGAATCCTGCGCCGTGATGGCGCAACGATAACGAGTCAACCGGGGAAATTGAGTTACGGTGACAACGTCACCCTGTTCCAGACGTTGCATCGTGCTCTTTAAATACACCGACTGGATCGAATGGCGCCAGCCCGCACATTATTGGCCCACTCATCCACCACTGGACGCATGCCTGAGGTTCTTCTCGTGCCTGATATGAAGCTTTTTGCTGGTAACGCCACCCCGGAACTAGCACAACGTATTGCCAACCGCCTGTACACTTCTCTTGGCGACGCCGCTGTAGGTCGTTTTAGCGACGGCGAAGTCAGCGTACAAATCAATGAAAACGTACGCGGTGGTGATATTTTCATCATCCAGTCCACTTGTGCTCCCACCAATGACAACCTGATGGAACTGGTTGTTATGGTTGATGCTCTGCGTCGTGCTTCGGCAGGTCGTATCACCGCCGTTATCCCTTACTTCGGTTATGCTCGCCAGGACCGTCGTGTTCGTTCTGCTCGTGTGCCAATCACCGCGAAAGTGGTGGCAGATTTCCTGTCCAGCGTCGGCGTTGACCGCGTGCTGACCGTTGACCTGCACGCAGAACAGATCCAGGGCTTCTTCGATGTGCCAGTTGATAACGTGTTCGGCAGCCCAATCCTGCTGGAAGATATGCTGCAGCTGAACCTGGACAACCCGATTGTGGTTTCTCCGGACATCGGCGGCGTCGTGCGTGCCCGCGCTATCGCTAAACTGCTGAATGATACCGATATGGCTATCATCGACAAGCGCCGTCCGCGCGCCAACGTCTCCCAGGTGATGCATATCATCGGCGACGTGGCTGGTCGTGACTGCGTGATGGTCGACGATATGATCGACACCGGCGGCACCCTGTGTAAAGCGGCAGAAGCGCTGAAAGAGCGTGGCGCGAAACGCGTATTCGCTTATGCAACGCACCCGATCTTCTCCGGTAACGCTATCCAGAACATCAAAAACTCTGTGATTGATGAATTTGTCGTTTGCGATACCATTCCGCTGGCACCCGAAATTAAAGCGCTGGATAAAGTGCGTACTCTGACGCTCTCCGGTATGCTGGCTGAAGCTATTCGCCGTATCAGCAATGAAGAATCTATCTCTGCTATGTTCGAACATTAATCGAGCCGAGCATAAAAACCCGCTGCGGCGGGTTTTTTTGTCTCTGAATTTTTAATTCTTCCACAAAATCATTCGGCATGCGTCAAGGCGGCAAGTGAATGAATCCCCGGGAGCGTACAGGCAGTACGTGACCGGGGTAAATGAACGCAGCCAACACAGAGGCATCCCGAAGGATGACGTGGAAATGACCAATGCCTCCTTCACCTGCCATTTAGTTGACAGATGATGCGCTCATGGATGAAACATTATTGTGAACAGATTATTTTCCTCACATGTGATGCCTTTCCGCGCCCTCATCGACGCTTGTTGGAAAGAAAAGTACACCACCGCCCGCTTTACCCGCGATCTGATCGCCGGGATCACCGTCGGGATCATTGCGATTCCGCTGGCGATGGCGCTGGCGATTGGCAGCGGTGTGCCGCCGCAGTACGGCCTCTATACCTCAGCGGTGGCAGGGATTGTGATCGCCATAACCGGCGGGTCGCGCTTTAGCGTTTCCGGCCCGACCGCCGCCTTTGTGGTGATCCTCTATCCGGTTTCCCAGCAGTTTGGTCTGGCGGGGCTACTGGTGGCGACGCTGATGTCGGGGATCTTTTTAATTCTCTTTGGTCTGGCGCGCTTTGGCCGTCTGATCGAATATATCCCGCTGTCGGTGACTCTCGGTTTCACCTCCGGGATCGGTATCACCATCGGTACCATGCAGATTAAAGATTTCCTCGGCCTGCAGATGCCCCATGTGCCGGAGCATTACCTGCAGAAAGTGGCAGCGCTGGCGATGGCCCTGCCAACGATTAACCCCGGCGATGCCGCCATCGGCGTCGTCACTCTCGGCACTCTGATCCTCTGGCCGCGGCTGGGTATCCGTCTGCCGGGCCACCTTCCGGCGCTGCTGGCCGGCTGCGCGGTGATGCTGGTGGTTAATTTGCTCGGCGGCGATGTCGCCACAATTGGCTCGCAGTTCCACTATCAGCTGGCAGACGGCACTCAGGGCAACGGCATTCCACAGCTGCTGCCGCAGCTGGTACTCCCCTGGGATATGCCGGGTTCAAACTTTACCCTGAGCTGGGCCTCGCTGCAGGCTCTGCTGCCTGCCGCCTTCTCCATGGCGATGCTCGGCGCCATTGAGTCTCTGCTGTGCGCGGTGGTGCTTGATGGCATGACCGGTACCAAGCATAAAGCCAACAGCGAGCTGATTGGCCAGGGGCTGGGTAATATCGTTGCGCCGTTCTTCGGCGGGATCACTGCCACCGCGGCGATTGCCCGCTCGGCGGCGAACGTCCGCGCCGGCGCCACATCGCCGGTGGCCGCCGTGATCCACGCCCTGCTGGTGATCCTGGCGCTGCTGATCCTCGCCCCGCTGCTCTCCTGGCTGCCGCTGTCGGCGATGGCCGCCCTGCTGCTGATGGTGGCATGGAATATGAGCGAGGCGCATAAAGTGATCAACCTGCTGCGCCACGCACCGAAAGACGACATCGTGGTGATGCTGATGTGCATGTCGCTGACGGTGCTGTTTGATATGGTGATTGCCATCAGCGTCGGGATCGTGCTGGCCTCGCTGCTGTTTATGCGCCGTATCGCGCGCATGACCCATCTGGCGCCGGTCAACGTCGAGGTGCCAGACGATGTGCTGGTGCTGCGGGTGATTGGGCCGCTGTTCTTTGCCGCCGCCGAAGGCTTGTTCAACGACCTGGAGACCCGGATCGCCGGCAAGCGCATCGTGGTGCTGAAATGGGACGCGGTGCCGGTTCTCGACGCCGGTGGTCTGGATGCCTTCCAGCGCTTTGTGAACAAGCTGCCGGAAGGCTGTGAATTGCGCGTATCTAACCTCGAGTTTCAGCCGCTGCGCACGTTAGCGCGCGCCGGCGTCAAGCCGCTGCCCGGACGCCTGAGCTTCTACCCCGATCGTCAGGCCGCGCTGGCTGACCTGTGATCACCCGGCGGCAGGCCCCTGCGCCTGCCGCATCAAGGCTCCGGTCGCCTGCTGCAGCCAGCTCAGCACCGCCGGCGTCATCCAGGTGCCCTTCATCAAATGCGGCTCCTGCTCCATTGCCCGACGAAACTTCTGCAACGTCTGCGGCCGGGTACCGGCGTAGGACTGAAACAGTTCAAGCCACGCCCGGGCCAGCGCCTGACCCGACGCCGAGTCCGGCGCTACGCCCTCCCGGCACGCCTGATGCAGCTTCGCCACCAGCGCAGGCCACTCCTGTAGCCGGTCGAAATAGTGTCGGCGGGTGAACGCCATCTCCTCGTCGTCGAGGTAACGAGCCCAGATGGCCAGTTTGCTTTCGGCAAAGGCCTCGGTGATAAAGGCGATGATGGCCGGGGTGACGCCGGTCTGTTCAACCATTTGCGGCTCGGCGGCATGCATCTCGTTCAGGCGGGTCAGAAACTCCGGGCGCCCTGCCGTATCCTGCTCCAGGCGCTCCATCCAGCGCGTCGCCAGACTCATCGCCTGCGGACTGTCCGTCGGGCAGCCGCTCGCCATCAGCGTCTGCACCTCCTCTGTTAGCTCGCGCCACGCCTGCGCGCGCTGTTCATCCTGTGCCGCAAACGGCAGCGCGGCTAACTCCTGTTGACTAAACCAACGATCGTACATTTTCATTAACTCCAGCGTCTGTAGCCAGGACTCCAGATCGGGTTCATTGCCGCCCGCCAGCGCCTCGCGCAGCACCAACAGCCGGTCGCGCAGCCTGCCGACATCGCGCAATTGGGCGTTGAGCGTCTCTATCTGCTGCGTCAGCAGCTCGGGTAGCGACAGCGTTTGCCGATCGAGATAGTCCTTGATGGTGGCGAGCGTCAGCCCGGCCTGCGCCAGCGCCTTTATCATATGCAGGCGCTGAACCGCGGACAGGTTATAGAGCCGATAGCCCGCCTCGCTTCTGGCCGAAGGCGTTAACAGCCCCGTCTGTTCATAATGATGCAGCGTACGCACCGTCATTCCGGCGCGCTTCGCCAGCTCTCCCACCTGAATTAACATGACTGCTCCTCTCTGTGGCCAGGTCCGCTACTCTGCTGCCTGACGTAACGTCAGGGTCAAGCGAAAACCTCATTAGCTATTCATTTTGGTGGCAACCTTAGCAGCACGGAGGTCAGGACGGAATGGGGTCGTATGGTGATGGGGAAAAGAGGAGGAAATAACGAGAGTCACAGGAAAACGCATCGGCCTTCAGGGGCCGATGCGGGAAATCATGCTACGGTTAGCTGTGGCGATGCTGATTACGACGGCAGCGTTTATCATAGTGGCGCACCCACCAGTAGCGGTCGCTGACCTGCTCGTGGCCGCCAATACGGGCACCGGCCAGCCAGAGCACGGCGCCAACGAAGATGCTTAAGATTGCGCCATGTGCAAAGAATTGCGGCAGGTTAAGCTGCGGAAGCTGGTTCAGAATGGAGTAACCTACCCCCACAACCATCACCACCAACCCTAAGCCCATGAGTACGTTACCGAGTAACGAAGCGTTTTTGCGTTTCATGTGTCACCTCCGGACTTTGGGTTGCCAGGGAATATCCCCAAATCTTATAGGTGTAGTATAGACAGGGTCCCTGCCCTGGAGTGCGCCCACGATCACATTAGTGAACACCGATTAGACAAATATTTACAAATAAGCCTCTGAACAATATCAAATTCTAATGATTCAGGTGGGTAATCATCAATGCTGGTATTGTCTCGTGGGCAGAACTTTGTCAAGCGCGCCCGCAGACAGTACACTACGCGGCAGAGAATGCCCCATGCAGGAAAGAAAACGTGACCATTAAACTGATTGTCGGCCTGGCCAACCCCGGTGCGGAATATGCCGCCACCCGGCACAACGCTGGCGCCTGGTATGTAGATTTACTGGCGGATCGCCATCGTGCGCCGCTGCGCGAAGAGAGCAAGTTCTTCGGCTACACCTCGCGCATCAATCTGGCGGGCGAAGACGTTCGCCTGCTGGTTCCTACGACGTTTATGAACCTCAGCGGTAAAGCAGTGGCTGCAATGGCGACCTTTTATCGCATTAACCCGGATGAAATTCTGGTCGCCCATGATGAGCTGGATTTGCCGCCCGGGGTGGCGAAATTCAAGCTTGGCGGTGGCCATGGCGGCCACAACGGCCTAAAGGACATCATCAGTAAGCTCGGCAATAACCCGAACTTTCACCGCTTACGCGTCGGGATCGGCCATCCGGGTGACAAAAACAAGGTTGTCGGCTTTGTACTCGGCAAACCGCCGGTCAGCGAGCAGAAACTGATTGATGATGCTGTCGACGAAGCGGCGCGCTGCACCGAAATCTGGTTAAAGGACGGGCTGACCAAAGCCACCAACCGCTTACATGCCTTTAAGGCGCAATAAGCCGTTGTCGTGCGGCATTTTTGCCGCGCACCGTGTATAATAGGCAAAGCTATTCAATTTTCTGCAATCTGTTGCTTATAACAGATTGATTATCCAAAGATTAAGGTGATTTAAATCATGGGATTCAAATGCGGTATCGTCGGTTTGCCCAACGTCGGCAAATCCACCCTGTTCAATGCGCTCACCAAAGCGGGTATTGAAGCGGCCAACTTCCCCTTCTGTACCATTGAGCCGAACACCGGTGTCGTACCGATGCCCGATCCGCGTCTGGACAAGCTGGCTGAAATCGTCAAACCGCAGCGCATCCTGCCGACGACGATGGAATTCGTTGATATCGCGGGCCTGGTGAAAGGCGCGTCCAAAGGTGAAGGTCTCGGCAACCAGTTTCTGACCAACATCCGTGAAACCGAAGCCATCGGCCACGTAGTTCGCTGCTTTGAAAATGACAACATTATCCACGTTAACAACAAAGTGGATCCGGCTGACGACATCGACGTTATCAACACCGAGCTGGCACTCTCCGATCTGGACACCTGCGAGCGCGCTATCCACCGTGTGCAGAAGAAAGCTAAAGGCGGCGATAAAGACGCTAAAGCTGAGCTGGCGGCGCTGGAAAAATGCCTGCCGCAGCTGGAAAATGCCGGCATGCTGCGTTCACTGAAAAACCTGACCGACGAAGACAAAGCAGCGATTAAATACCTCAGTTTCCTGACGCTGAAGCCGACCATGTATATCGCCAACGTCAATGAAGACGGTTTTGAGAATAACCCTTATCTCGATAAAGTCCGTGAAATTGCCGCCGCCGAAGGTTCTGTGGTCGTCGCCGTTTGCGCCGCCGTTGAGTCCGATATTGCCGAGCTGGACGACGCTGACCGCGACGAGTTTATGGCCGAGCTGGGTCTCGAAGAGCCAGGCCTCAACCGCGTGATCCGCGCCGGTTACGAGCTGCTGAATCTGCAGACCTACTTCACCGCAGGGGTGAAGGAAGTTCGCGCATGGACCATCCCGGTCGGGGCAACCGCGCCGCAGGCAGCCGGTAAGATCCACACCGACTTCGAAAAAGGTTTTATCCGCGCGCAGACCATCGCCTATGAAGACTTTATTACCTACAAAGGCGAACAGGGTGCAAAAGAAGCCGGTAAAATGCGTGCAGAAGGCAAAGACTACATCGTGAAAGATGGCGATGTGATGAACTTCCTGTTCAACGTCTGATCCCGCTGGCTGGCGTTTTCGCCACCACCACGCCATAAAAAATCCACGCTCCGGCGTGGATTTTTTTTACCCGGACGACACGCTACTCCACAATATGGGTCTCTTCAGCCGCCTCATAGCCATCAACGATCTGCACAATTTTCTTTAATTCGCCCTCGATGAAAGCCGGGGTGGCGCTTTCCCCTGAGGCCGGGTGATGAAGCTCCACCGAGATGCCGCTGGCGGCATTGGTCAGTGACAGGCTGATCTCCTGCTGGCTCGCTGCGGACGATGGTCGCCCGATTTGCTGCACGATGGCCGCCGCCGCCGCGCGCGTATCAACGTCTGCGAGATGCCCCCACCTCATTTCAACATGTCCCTGCTGCCCTGCCTTTATCACCTGCAGCGTATAGCCGCTTCTTGCCGTTGCCATGTCTTTTCCTCCGGTTTCGTTGCCCGGGCGTCACATTATCAGCCCGGTTCTATCAGCAAAGTTCGTTCACTTGCGCCTTGCCGTTAATGACTCTTTTCCACATAGGTCTGCATGTTTTCTTTGGTCACTAACTCAAACGGGATCCAGACATGAGACTCGACCTTTTCTCCTTTAATCAGCTTCAGCGCTACCGCTAAGGCCGTTTTGCCCTGACCGACGGCGTCCTGGAAGACCGTCACCTGGATCTTATCGCTGGCCAGGGCTTTCAGCCCGTCCGGCGTGGCGTCGATCCCCCCGATCAACAGCTTCTTCTGGCTCTTCTCCAGCGCCATCGCCGCGCCAATCGCCATCTCATCGTTGTTCGCCGCCACAATATCAATCGCTTCCCCGTTGCCTGTCCAGTTCTGCATCAGATCCATTCCCTCGCTGCGGGAATAGTTGGCTGGCTGTTTCTGCACCACTTTCATTGCCGGATATTTGGCCACCACCTGCTCGACGTCTTTGGTGCGCTGCAGCGCGCCGGCGTCAGTGAGATTGCCGATCATGATGGCGACATTGCCTTTGTAGTTCGCCAGCTTCGCCAGCGCCTCCATCTGCAATGTGCCGGACTCCCGCTCGTCCGAACCGACAAACACCACGCCAGGCGGTAACGTTTTATCCCCCGGCGTCCGGTTCACATACACCAGCGGCATTTTGGCCTGCTGTGCCATCTTCGTCAGCTGCGGGGTGCTGGCGGAGTCCACCGGGTCGACGATGATCGCGTCCACGCCGGAGGCGATAAAGCTCTGCACCTGATCGGCCTGACGTCCGGTGTCGCCGCGGGCGTCTTCAAACTGCACGTCGACATGACGGGCGCGGGCCTCTTTCTCAATGGACTGGCGGATAATGGTGAGAAAGTTTTGATCGAAGTAGGCCATTGAGACGCCGATCTTCTCCGCCAAAGCCGAGGCGGAACAGGCCAGTAACCCCACTAACAGGATGATTTTACAGTGCTTCATAGCATGCCCTCAGAGGTCGAAATGAAATTTTCAATATAAAAACAAATGGTATATTTAAATCATTTTCAGACTACGAAGGGCGTTCGGTTCTTGCAATCATGATGTAAAGAAAATGTTGCCATGCGCACATTTTATTTCACCGCCTCACTCACTGAGGGCTCACCGGTAGGGGGGATCGCCGCGGGCGGCGCCTGCTTTCGCTTCAGCAGGGCATACTCCACGATCAGTTGTTGCAGATGCAGCTCCGCGAGGCTTCCCCGGGCGGCAGGCCAGGGTTGATCAACGGGAAGCGCGGCCAGCTGGCGTAGCTCCTCCTCCAGCGGAACGGCGCGGTTAAACGACTGCATGATGGCAAACACTGCGGTTTTCAGTTCGCTCACCGTGAGGTATCTCCCCTTCTGCTCGTCGAGGGTATTGAGCTGGCCGGCGAGCCGCTGCAGCTGCTGCATTCCCTCGGACCAGCCGGTGAGGTTTTCCGCGGGCAGTGCGGCAGCGCTCAACTGCTGCCGCCACTGCTGCGCCAGCGGTTGTGCTTGATCCGGCCAGCGACTCAAGGCCTGCCGGACCAGCTGGTCGCCGTAGCTTACCGCCCAGTCCGGCGCCAGGCGGGCGAGCTCGCCAAGCTGGCGCTGCGTCTGAGGCAGATCCACCGGCATCAGGGGAGATGCCCCCGGCAGGCCCGGTATCACATTTTGGGTCACCGAAATGGGCGGTAAATCGGACTGACGCAACGCCAGCCATCCACCGACGGCGATGCCCGTCACCGCCAGCATGGTGACCATCCCGGCGACAAACGGCTTCCAGCGCGGCGCGGTTGCCGGAGAAGACGCCACCACTGGCGCGGGTCGCTTTGCAGGTAAAGGCGGCGCAAGCGGCTCAGCCTTTGGTCTACGTTTTAGTTCTGGCACTGGTTCAACCTTTGCCGCATCCTCTTCGCTGACCAGAGCGCCGGGAAGTTCCGCGTCAGACACCGCCACCGGCGGCGCGGTGGGGAGCGCTGGCGCAGGGTCGAGATTCTCGAAGCGGCTTACCGTGCTGTGCAACAGCGCCCGCAGGTCGCTCAGCGGGTTTTCAGGCGCGATCTCAAGGCGCTGGAGCACTGCGTCGAAGCTTTGCAGCGAACGTTCAGCCAGACCAAGCGACTCGAGATCCGCCGGGGCGAGACTCAGAGTGCGGATCACCTGCCGCAGCCGCTTGCTCAGGGTGCGGAAGATCTCTGTCCGGGCCGGGAGCGCCTGCGGCCACAGGTTTTTCCCCTGGTGGGCCAGCAGCGACTCCATTAGCGACAGCCCCTCGTGGATCCCTACCAGCCCGCCCAGCCTGGCGCGGGCCAGCGTATACCAGGCGACAGTCTGCAGATCCGCGCCGTGATGCTCCAGCAGCGAGCGGGCAAGCTGCTCGGCATACGGCCAGTTAATATCCGGCCGCGCCGGGTGGCTGAGCTTGTTCATTTCCGCACGCAGGGCAATAAAATCAGCCAGCGTGCGCGGGTCGCCACCGGTTTTATAGTGGCGTTCGTCGTGTGTTGTCATCATGATGTTTTTCAGCGAGAGATTAGAGGGCGGAGCGGGCGTCAAGATACTGCTGGCGTTTGAGGTGGCGGATCAACACCCTGCCCTCGGGCATAAACTCTGTGCCGTAACGCACCAGGCCAATATCCTTCAGCTCCGCATCAATGGCATAGCGCAGTTCGCCGGGCGCATGCTGATCGAGCATCACCACCGCGATCCGCTGCAGGCGCGGTTCGTACTTCAATAATACCGCCGACAACGTGCTCATCAGCTGATGCGCCGACGCCGGCATGCCCTGGAGGATAGCGGTCATATCCGGCAGGCCGTAGTCCGGCAGATGCGCCAGCGTTCCGGCCCGACAGTTGAGGATGCGCTGCATGTTATCGAGCACCGACAGGATGACCTGATCCGTTTCGCTGACAGTATTCAGGTCAAGCCCGCCGGCGAAGTTGCCGTACAGGATGTCATACAGGGAGGGACGAGGCATTTTCACTTCTCCTTAAGCGGGTGCAGCGTCAGTTGATTTTGGCTGGCTTCGATAATGCGCGGCCTCGCCGGGTCATGATCGTCCCGGGTGAGTACCAGCCGCCAGCTGTTTTGCGTCAGATGGAAACATCATGTTATTTTTCACTGGCTACTTATCATAAAGGGAAAAATTAGGAGCTGGTAATATCCAGGGGTAAATAATATCTGAATTCAAATCTTACCGTCGTTCATTACCCACGAGAAGGCTGCTAAAAAGAAAATTCATCATATCCTCTCTTTTAATTCCCCATTGAATTTAATTAGCGAATTAGTCTCTCCGTCAGGCTTATTTATATTGATCTTAAATATAAATAATAAAAATATCATCGCAATCGATATAGCTTCATTAGCGCCGAGGCCAAAGCCTCCCCCGGCATCAGAGAGTTGCCCGGAGGAGTACCCCGCCCCACCCGGCCATTGCCAGGCGCTGAATTACCCCGTATTTTGGTTTTCCGCTCCGCTGTGGGCGGGTATCAGGGCGAACGAGAGAGAGAAAATGAAACCGCTATTTGTCTATGGGACGCTCTGTCCCGGTCGCAGCAATGCGCACATTCTGGAGGCGATCGGGGGCGAGTGGCGTCCCGGCTACGTCACTGGCACCTTTTACGCGCGCGGCTGGGGCGCAGCCGCCGATTTTCCGGGGATCGTCCTCAACGCTCACGGCCCACGGGTCAACGGCTATCTGTTCCTGTCCGATCGTCTGGCGGCGCACTGGCCCATGCTGGACGACTTTGAGGAGGGGTACGATCGGGTGCCGGTGGAGGTGACCACCGACGATGGACAACAGGTCAGCGCCTGGATTTATCAGCTTCAGCCCCGGGAGTAATCCCCGCCGCGAACGCGCTGTACAATACAGCAGCCCAGCGCGTTCACGGCTTTGCGGTCAGTCCGCCAGGCTTTCCGCCACTGGAGTCACCAGCGCCTTCTTCTCAGCCCAGCAGGCAACGTTATCGAGCACCAGTTGCGCCATCGCCGCGCGGGTACTCCAGGTGGCGCTGGCCATATGCGGTGTGACGACCACATTACTGCGCTGCAGCAGCCCGGCCGGTACCGCCGGTTCATGGCTGAAGACATCCAGCCCCGCCCCGGCGATAATCCCGCTCTCCAGCGCGGCAACCAGCGCGGGCTCATCAATCACGCTGCCGCGCGAGATATTGATGAGGATCCCTTTCTCCCCCAGCGCCGCCAGCACCGGCTGGTTAATGAGCCCCTGGTTTGCCGCCGTTCCCGGCGTGCAGATAACCAGAAAATCACTCTCCGCAGCCAGGGTCAGCAGATCTTCCCGCCAGGCATAATTTAGCGCCGGGAGACGCTTGCGGTCATGATAAGCAATCTGCATGGCGAACCCCTCGCAGCGCCGGGCGATGGCCTGGCCGATGCGCCCCATGCCCACGATGCCGACCCGCGAACCGGAGACTTTTTGCGTCCACGGAAAACCGCCCGCCGCCCACTCGCCCGCTTCGATAAACTTGTGGGCGGCGACGATCTGCCGCGAGGTCGCCAGCATCAGGCCCAGCGCCAGATCCGCCACATCGTCGGTTAACACCCCCGGCGTATGGCTGACCCGCACCTGGTGCTCAGCGGCCGCCTGCACATCCACGCCGTCATAGCCGACGCCAAAGACGGCGATCAGCTCCAGCGCAGGCAGGCTGGCGATCAGCTCTCGCGTCACGGTGGCTTCGCCGTTGGTGATGAGCACGGTAAAGGTGCCGGCCAGCGCGCGAAAGTCGGCGTCAGTGAGTGCGGTCAGCTCCACGAGGTGATAGCGTCGCGCCAGTTCCGCGGTCAGGGCATCCGGGAGCGAAGCCTGTTTTAACACGTTCAGTTTCATAGCTTATCTTCTTTCAGAGTGTGGAAGGCGGAGGGTTTCTGGCCGCTCCGGGAGACGATGATGCCGATAATCCCGCCAAGGGCCAGCGCCACGGCGACGATCAACAGTCCAGAGTGATAGCTGTTGGTCAGGTCCTTAATCTTCCCGAGCAGCGGCGGCAGGCCTAAGCCGACAAAATTGGCGATGGTGTTGATAAATGCAATGGAGGCCGCGGCCGCCACGCCCGCCAGCTTCTCGGTGGTCACCGCCCAGAACACCGGCGTTAGCGCGAAATTGAAGCCCACGGTGAGCACCAGCAGCAGATAGGCAACCAGCAGGTTGCCGGCATAGATGGCGACAGCCAGCGAGAGACCGGCCAGAATCAGCGGCAGCCCCATATGCCACGCCCGCTCGCCGGTCAGATCCGAATGACGGCCATTGAGGTACATAAACAGGCAGGCGAAAATAAACGGCACCGCGGACAGCAGACTAATAACCACATCGCTCTGCTCGCTGGCCATACTTTTGAGGATCAGCGGTAAGAAAAGCGTGATACCGATGGAGCCGAACGCCTGCAGAAACCAGACCAGACTCAGCAGGAGTACCACTTTATTTTTCAGCGCACTGAACCAGGAGGCGTGTTGATTGACTACCGCGCCGCGGTTATCAGCGGCAATCTGCGCCGTCAGCCAGCCTTTCTCCGCCTCAGAGAGCCAGGCCGCCTTTTGCGGGCTGGAAGGCAGCAGCCAGAGCACCAGCGCCCCCAGCACGATGGCGGGAACGCCTTCAATGGCGAACAGCCAGCGCCAGCCGGCGACATCGGCAATGCCATGCATATTTAAAATCAGCCCCGAGACGGGCAGCCCGATGATCGACGCCAGCACCGATCCCATATAAAAGAACGACATCGCCCGCGCCCGGTTGCGCTTCGGAAACCAGCAGGAGATATAGTAAATAATCCCTGGGGTGAATCCCGCCTCCGCCATGCCGAGTAAAAAACGCATAATATAGAGCTGGGTCGGCGTCTGGACGAACGCCATGCCGGCGCTCACCATTCCCCAGGTGATCATTATTCTGGCGATCCAGATCCGCGCCCCCACCCGGGTCATGATCAGGTTGCTGGGAATTTCGAAAATAATATAGGAAATATAAAACATGCCGACCCCAAGGCCGTACATGCTGGCCGTTAATCCCAGATCGGCATTCATTTGCAGCGCGGCAATAGAAATATTGGTTTTATCAAGATTGGCGACAAAATAGCAGATAATAATAAAGGGGATGATTTTGCTGTTTAGCTTTTTTAATGTAGAAGTACAGAGTTCAATGCTCATAATAATAACCCCATGACTTTGCCTCGGGCAGGGGAAGACCGCCCGCACCAGGCAAAGATTGATATTAAGAATCGCAGCAGGTATTAACCGGGGACTACCACTCGGCGACCACGCCATCGGCAAGGCGCCAGACGGGGTTCCGCCAGTCAGGAGCGCGTCGGCTCATCTCGATCACTTTCTCTTCGTCGATGTCGACCCCCAGCCCCGGCTTCATTAACGGCTTAAAGTACCCCCCCTCCATATTGAAATCGGCTTTGTTTTTCACGAAGTCGAGTAACTCGGCGCCCTGGTTATAGTGGATCCCCATGCTCTGCTCCTGGAAGACAGCAATGTAGGAAACAAAGTCCACGTGCAGACAGGCGGCCAGCGCGATGGGGCCTAACGGGCAGTGCGGGGCCAGCGACACGTCCGCCGCTTCCGCCATACCGGCGATTTTGAAGCATTCGGTGATGCCGCCGGCGTGAGAGAGATCGGGCTGCAGAATAGCCAGGCCGCCGGCCTCCAGCACCCGCTTGAACTCAAAGCGCGAGAACATGCGCTCGCCGGCGGCCAGCGGGATCGCGGTTTGCGCCGCCAGCCGCGGGTAGTACTCAGCCTGCTCGGCCAGCACCGGCTCTTCGATAAACAGCGGCCGATAGGGTTCCAGCTCTTTAATCAGCAATTTCGCCATCGGCGCGCTGACGCGGCCATGAAAATCGAGGCCAAATTCAATGTCGTTGCCAAATGCTTCGCGGATCTGCGCCACCGTGTTCACCGCCGCATCCACCGTGCGCGAACTGTCAATCATCCCCATTTCCTGACAGCCGTTGAGTTTGAAGGTATCAAACCCCATCCCGCGCAGCGTGTTAATCCCGGCAATGACCTCGGCAGGTCTATCTCCTCCCACCCAGCTGTAAGCTTTGATTTTATCGCGCACCAGGCCGCCCAGCAGCTGCCAGACCGGCGCATTTAACGCCTTCCCTTTAATGTCCCACAGCGCCTGGTCAATACCGGCGATCGCGCTCATCAGGATCGGTCCGCCGCGATAAAAGCCGGCGCGGTACATAACCTGCCACAGATCGTTGATCCGCGCCGGATCCTGGCCAATCAGATAGTCCCCCAGCTCATGTACCGCCGCCTCCACGGTGCGCGCCCGGCCTTCGACGATCGGCTCGCCCCAGCCGACTATCCCCTCGTCGGTTTCAATCTTGAGGAACATCCAACGCGGGGGTAAACGCCAGGTGGTCAGTTTGGTTATTTTCATTTCACAGCCTCTTGATACGCCCTAACAAATGCGGCGGCCTGCTCTGCGGTCCGCGTTACCGGCTGACCGGCGCGATAGAGATCGCTGCCCAGCCCCGCGCCCGCACAACCGGCCTCGATCCATTGCGCCAGGTTTTCCGGCGTGACGCCGCCGACGGCAAATACCGGCACCGACGCGGGCAAAACCGCTTTCAGCGCCCTGATGTAGTCGGGGCCAAACGCCGAAGAGGGAAAAATCTTCAGCGCCTGCGCCCCGGCCTCCAGCGCGGTAAACGCCTCGCTTGCCGTCGCGCAGCCGGCGCAGACGGTCATCCCGTGCCCGACGGCCCGGCGGATCACCGCCGGCTGCACATTGGGGGTCACCACCAGCCGCGCCCCAAGCTGCGCCAGCCGATCGACCTGCGCTTCCTGCAGCACCGTTCCGGCGCCAATCAGCGCCTGCGCGCCGTAGGCCTCGACCACGGCCGGGATGCTCTGCTGCCATTGCGGTGAATTGAGCGGGATCTCCACGGTGTCGAACCCGGCGGCGATCGCCGCACCGACGTGCGCCAGCGCCTCGTCAGGGGTGATGCCGCGCAGAATAGCGATCAGCGGAAGTGAGGTTTGCCACTGCATGTACGATGCTCCTTATACCAGCCAGAAAGGCATCGTCGCCCGACACTGTCGTCACCTGGCGGCCCAGCAGCTGAAATGCCTGCTGATAGCGCGCGGAGAGGGACGGGCCGGCAACGATCGCGATAGCCTGTTCGTCGGCAATGAAGGCGCGCATGCTGGCCACCTCCGCGCCAATTAACAGGCCGGATAGATACTCGCTCACCTGCTCCCGGGCCAGCGCCCCCAACAGGTGCGCGGCGCGGGTCTCAAAAAGCTGTGGCAACACCGCGGGCGTGGCCAGGCCGCGCGCCAGTCCGGCGTGAAACGCCGCCGGCGCAGCCTGCTGCTCGGGTAATCCCGCACCGATCAGGGAGTGCGTCAGCAGCAGATGGTGCAGTTCGCCGGTCATCACCGTGCGAAAGTCCTCAATCCGCCGGCCGTCGGTTTTGACCCATTTGCAATGGGTGCCGGGCATGACGTACACCGCCGCAGGGGCCAGCAGGCGTGCGCCGAGGAGCTGTGTCTCTTCGCCGCGCATGACGTTGTGGTGGTCTTCGCGGGAAGTGCAAAGCCCGGGGACAATCCAGATCCCTTCATCTACGGCGGTCAACTGGTCGCCAATGGCCGTGAAATCGGCGGGAAGCGGTAAATAGGGCGCGTTCTTCCAGCCCACGTTGCTGCCTACCATTCCCGCCATGACCACCGGGGTACGCCCCTCGCGCCAGCCATGGATTTGTGTCGCTAACACCGCTGCCGGCGATTGACCGTTCAGGCGGGCGATCCCCGCCGCCGACTGTCGGCTGTCGAGGCAGCGTTCGCCCTCAAACAGCCAGGCGCGAAAATTGGTCGATCCCCAGTCAACAGCGATGTAGCGAGATGTCATGTGATTTCCTTCAGTCTTCGTGTCGAGCTGGCGATCATGGTGAGCGCCGCCTGCTCTGCCGCGTTGCTGTCCTGATGGCGAATCGCATCGAACAGCGCTTTATGTTCCTGGAGCGTTTGCGGCATGTTGGCCTCATCCCCCATCCAGGTCCGTTCAAATATCGCGCGCTGCAGCGAGCTAATCGCCACGCTGAGCTGCTGCAGCACCGGGTTATGCACTGACGCCAGCACCGCTTCGTGATAGCGAATGTCGGCTTCATTAAAGGCATCGCGCTGCTGGTTGTTGGCGATCATGTCATTCAGCGCCGCCTCAATCTGCGCCAGATCGCTGGAGGTGGCCCTCTCTGCCGCCCAGCGGGCTATCGCCGGCTCCACCAGATTACGCACTTCGCTCATCGCCGCGATGAGCCCCGGGTCTTCATCCTGTTCCAGCGCCCATTGCAATACGTCGCTGTCGAGGAAATTCCACTGGCTGCGCGGCGCGACGAAGGCGCCGCGATAGCGTTTCATCTCAATCAAGCGCTTCGCCTCCAGCGAGCGAAAGACTTCGCGGATGATGTTGCGGGAGGTGGCAAACTCCTCGCACAGGTCAGCCTCCGCCGGCAGCGCCGCGCCGGGAAGATATTTGCCGCTCACAATCTGGCGGCCCAGGGTCACCATCAGCCGATCGGTTTTAGTCAGGTTCATAGCGTGTCCTTAACGGGGTTATGCCCGGTTACTTTACTCCGTTCAGCGCGTTTCCACCCAGTCTGGTAGTACAAACGTGAACCTGTTCATCCTTGCCTGTGACACATAGTAGTACTATTAATAAAAATTGTACTACAATACAGATCACAAAAAAGACAATCCATCACAAAAAAGGATCGTCGACATGCCAAAAATGGTGGCGACGATCCTTCGCCGGGGACGGGAAAGATGGGCCTGCGAGGCTGGGTTAACGCGGCTTCGGCGGGGGGCTGTCAGGCTAATCGGGGTAACGAACAGTGGGTAGTCTGGCGTCGTTTCGGCCAATGCAGGTATACTTGGCAGATGTTTCCTCAGTTTCAGACACGCAGATGACAAAACTCACCTTACAAGAGCAGATGCTCAAAGCCGGCCTGGTCAGCAGCAAAAAAATGGCTAAAGTCCAGAGGACGGCGAAAAAATCCCGCGTTCAGGCCCGTGAGGCCCGGGAAGCGGTGGAAGAAAATAAAAAAGCTCAGCTGGAGCGCGATAAGCAGCTCAGTGAGCAGCAAAAGCAGGCGGTGCTGGCGAAAGAGTATAAAGCCCAGGTGAAGCAGCTGATCGAGATGAACCGCATTACGGTCGCCCGGGGCGATATCGGCTTTAACTTCACCGATAATAATCTGATCAAAAAAATCATGGTCGACAAGATCACCCAGACCCAGCTGATTAACGGCCGTCTGGCGATTGCCCGCCTGGCGGTGGATAACAAGCCCGAAGGTGAATATGCGATTATTCCGGCGGTGGTGGCCGAGAAAATCGCCCAGCGCGACGCCAGCAGCATCGTGTTGCACAGCGCCCTGAGTCAGGATGAGCAGGATGAAGACGATCCGTACGCCGACTTTAAGGTGCCCGACGATCTGATGTGGTAACCCCGGTTCTCTCGCCGCGGGCGATCAGAACGGGCTCGCCTGCAGGATATGCATCGGCTCATGGCTGACGGGGTGGACAAAGCGCAGTTCGCTGGCGTGCAGCATCAGCCGCGGAGCCTGTTCCGTGCCGGGCAGCTCCCGGCCACCGTACAAATCGCAGCCAAGGATCGGATAGCCCAGCAGCTGGCAGTGGATGCGCAGCTGATGGGTACGTCCGGTCTCCGGGGTAAGCGCCACCCGGGTTAACGCCAGCGCCCTCTCCCCATCCCGTGACTGATACAGGCGGTCAATGACCCGATAGCGCGAACGCGCCGGTTTGCCGTGCCGGGCGCAGAGCGACATGCGCGGGAAACGGGCCGGATCTTTGGCGATTGCCGCCTCCACTATCCCCTCATCTTCCGCCAGGTGGCCGCACAGCAGCGCCGTATAGACCTTTGCCACCGTGCGCTGGCTGAACTGTTGGCACAGCAAGGCGTTAACGTCTTTGTTGCGGGCCACCACCATCAGACCGGAGGTACCGAAGTCCAGGCGGTGCACCAGGGTGCAGCCCGGAAAGCGCTGAACCAGCCGGTGATGCACGGAGTCAAGGTTGCGCGGATCTTTGCCCGACAGGCTCAGCAGCCCGGCGGGTTTATTGATCAACAGCAGGTGTTCGTCCTGATACAAGAGGGTGATCTGTTCGCGGCACGGCGGCGCGACAAAGGTATCGATAATGGTGGACATCAGGCGGCCCGAAGAAGGAGTGGCTGGCGATAGTACCCCATTTTGGCCGCCGGCACGATGCTGGCGCACAATCCGCCCTCGCGGCGGCGTCATTTATCACCCACACTTATCGCAAAGGCATGGCCTGCACAGGCAATGTGCTTTACACTGCGCGCTGCAAAATTTGTGTTAACCAACGAGTAATACGGTAATGGCGATGAACGGAACAATCACAACGTGGTTTAAAGATAAAGGTTTTGGATTTATCAAAGATGAAAACGGCGAAAATCGTTATTTTCACGTGATTAAGGTCGCCAATCCTGATCTTATCAAGAAAGACGCGGCGGTGACTTTCGAACCTACCACCAACAATAAAGGGCTGTCGGCCTACGCGGTGAAGGTCATTCCGGAGAGCAAATATATCTATATCGCCGGCGAGCGGCTGAAGCTGACCTCCATCAAATCCTATGTGGTGTACCATGAGGAGGAGCCGGTCGAGACCCGCGTCGATAAAGAAAACGCGGTGCTGTCGGTCGGGCTGCTGATGAACAGCATCCGGCCAAAATCCACAGTGCAGCCGGGAGAGATGCGTTCGGTGAAAAAGCTGGCGATCACCACCTTTCAGGGGACAACCCTGATCTTCTCGGAAGACGAAATCGATATCGATGCCACGGTAAAACTGCTTAAGGTGTAAGCCCCGGCGCGCGGTTTCCCGCGCGCCCGAAGACCTGCCCGATAGACTACCCGCCATCGCCCCTCGCCGGACGGGGCGATGGCGCCAGACAGCCGATAAGGATGCCGCCGCCATGCCCGTAAATTTTGACTTCAACGATCTCTACGCCTTTCGCGCCCTGATGGAATATGGCAGTTTTCGGCTGGCCGCTGAATCCATCTGCCTGTCGCAGTCGGCCCTTAGCCGACGCATCGAAAAGCTGGAGACGGCGCTGGGCAACCGGCTGTTCGAACGTACCACCCGGCGGGTGACCCTCACGCTGTATGGGCAAAATTTTGCCGAACGTTCGGAGCAACTGCTGGCCCATGTCGAGACGGTGCTGGCGGATATCAGCCAGGTCAGCAAGGCGCGCACCGGGCTGGTGACGGTGGCGACGGTGCCCTCCGCCGCCTACTACTTTATGCCGGAAATCATCCGCAGCTTTCAGGCGCGTTATCCCCAGGTGCGCATCCGGTTGATTGACAGCAGCGTCGGGAATGTGATCGAGGCCGTCAGCAGCGGACAGGCTGACTTTGGCCTCTGTTTTGCCAAAAACCTGCCAGCCAGTCTCGAATTCACGCCTCTTGCCGACGACCGCTATGTGGCCGCCTGTCGGTACGATCATCCGCTGGCGCGCAAGACGCACCTCAGCTGGCAGGCGTATTTTGAACAGGATTATATTGGCCTGGATCGGGTCTCGGGCAACCGGACGCTGCTCGACCGGGAGCTGGCGCATCTGACGCCGGCGCGGCCAAGTATCTGCGAAACCCGCCACGTCACCACGATGCTGGGGATGGTGGAAGCGGGCATCGGCATTGCCGCCGTGCCCGCGATGTCGATGCCCGCCGGGGAGCATTCCGTTCTCCGCGCTGTGCCGCTCACTGACCCGGTGGTCACGCGCACGGTAGGCCTGATCCGCCTCAGCGGCCGTATTCAGTCCTACGTGGCGGCAGAGCTGGAGAAGCTGATTATTGAACAGTATCCTTCTGGCTGACCGGCGTGGTGGCGGCCACGCTTCGCATGCCGGTGGCGTGGATGGTCTCCTGCGCCGCCGGTGAGGCCAGATACGCCAGCAGCGCCTTGCCTTCCTGCGGGTGGTCGGCGCTGATAGTCACCGCCCCGGCAAAGCGGGTGATGTACTGCAGGTTATCCGGCAGTTCGCCAACGAAGGTCACGCCAGGTACCGGCAGCAGCTCGCTCACCTGCTGAAAACCGATCGCATACCGTCCCTTCGCCACTTCCGAGGCTACCGGAATGCGCTCCACCATCTGCGCTTTGCTCTGCATCGCGTCATCAATGCCCAGGGTGTGGAACAGCGTCGAGCTAACATAGCGTCCGCTGGCGCTGTCGGAGTACGCGACCGACGGCGCCGCCAGCAGCGTCGCCCGCAGCTGGTCTGCGCTGTGGATAGCCGGCAGCGGCGCCCCCGCCTTCACCACCACGCCGATCGGCGAGTCGGCCAGCTCCCGGCGCGAACTCGGTTGCGTACGGCCCGCTTTCTCGAGGCTGGTTAGCGCATCCCCGACCATAATCACCACGTCCGCGTGTTCGCCCCGCGCCAGGCGGTTAGGGATCGCCTGCGGCGTTTTCCCCATCGACGGGCCGGGGATCACCACGAGGTGGTTGCCAGTTTGTTTTTCCCACGCCGGGGCCAACTTTTCCAGCGCCGCTTTGAAGCCGCCGGAGATCATCACGGTGACCTCTGCGGCCAGCGCGCTGCCGCCGGTGGCGGCCAGCAGCAGCGTGGCCAGCAGTGTTCCTGTCGTTTTACGCATCATCTTCTCCCTGATTAACGTGCCGTCTGCAGCGCAACGGCGCTACGGCGATAGAGGTAGCAAGTGGCCAGCAGGCCGCAGATGGCGGCAAAGCTCATCCAGTAGCCGGGAGACGCTTTATCACCGGTATACTCGATCAGCGCCGTGGAAATCACCGGCGTGAAGCCGCCAAATACCGCCGTCGCCAGGCTGTAGGCCAGCGAGAAACCTGCCACGCGCACTTCGGCAGGCATAATTTCGGTCAGCGCCGGGATCATCGCCCCGTTGTACATGCCGTAGATAAACGACAGCCACAGCAGCACGCTCAGCATCATCAAAAAGCTCGGCGCGTTCGCCAGCAGGGTCAGTGCAGGCCAGGCGGTAGCCAGCGCCAGCAGGGTCATGGCAATCAGCACCGGCCGGCGGCCAAAGCGGTCAGACAGCGCCCCGCCCACCGGCAGCCAGAAGAAGTTGGAAATCGCCACCAGCAGCGTAACCAGCAGGCTGTCAGAGGCGCTGAGCATCAGCACCTTTTTACCAAAGGTCGGCGCATAGACGGTGATCAGATAGAACGCGGTGGTGGTCATCGCCACCATCATCATCCCGGCGATAACCACCTGCCAGTTCGCCAGCAGCGTGGCGAACACCTGGCGCATCGCCAGATGATGGCGGCGGGCGGTAAACTCCTGGGTCTCCTCCAGCTTACGGCGCAGGATGAAAATGAACGGAACGATCAGGCAGCCGAAGACGAACGGAATGCGCCAACCCCAGTCGCTGATGGCGCTCTGCTCCAGCACCGCATTGAGGGCAAAGCCCATCGCGGCCGCCACCATAATGGCAACCTGCTGACTACCCGACTGCCAGCTGGTGTAAAAGCCTTTGCGGCCCGGCGTGGCGATCTCGGCCAGATAGACCGACACCCCACCCAGCTCGGCGCCAGCGGAAAAGCCCTGCAGCAGACGGCCAATCAGCACCAGCAGCGGTGCCCACAGGCCAATGGTCTGGTAAGAGGGGATCAGCACGATCAGAAAGGTGCCGGTGGCCATGATCGACAGGGTGACGATCAGCCCCTTGCGCCGCCCCACCTTGTCGATGTAGGCGCCAAGCACGATAGCGCCGATGGGGCGCATCAAAAAGCCGGCGCCAAAGACCGCGAAGGTCATCATCAGCGAGGCGAATTCACTGCTCGCCGGAAAAAAGGTATGTGCGATGTAGGTGGCATAAAACCCGAACAGGAAAAAGTCGAACTGTTCGAGAAAGTTACCGGACGTGACGCGCAGGATGGCGCCGATCCGGTCACGGGTACTCATCAGTGAGGTTGTCGAATGCATGCAGGTCTCCAGTTTGTTATCCACGCGTTGTCGCGCGCCTGTTGCTGAAGACTGAAACAGAACCGGGAACGAAATAAGCGTAATAAACGCATCCATTAATGCATTTTACGCATGAATAACATTTAACTAATTAACATTACTTTTACATACAATCATTTAACACATCCCGTGCTAACCACGCCGCGGGTGACGGCGAAAAAGTCAGTTTTCCGTTTTGTGACCGAGGCCAGGGTAAGTCGCCGCGGGTTGACGGCATAAAAACCCTGGCCTGGGGTGAGGATACACGCTGCCGGCCGCAAAGCGCGTCAGGAAGCGGAAGCGGCAGACTCCCCCACCAGCGTCTGCAACAGAGCGATCAGCCAGCGGGTAGCCTCGCGTTTCCCGCTGCGTTGGTGGGCGTAAATCTTGACGTCAAACGGCGGAACCGGAAACGGCAGCGGGAAAATGGTCAGCCGGGCGGCGCGGGCCATCGTCTCCGCCGCTCGCCGGGGCAGCGCCATCAACAGGTCGCTCTGCTCAATAATGAAGGGCGCGCTCAGCATCGAGGGGGTTTTCATCGCCACCTGCCGCGAATAGCCCTGCCGCTCCAGCTCACAGTCCAGCACCCCCTGCTGCTCATTCCACGGGGTCACCACCAGATGACGGGCAGCAAGGTAGGCGTCCAGGGTCAGCGCCGTCCGGTCGGCCTGGCTGATGACCACATATTCGTCCCGCAGCCAGTTAATCTCCTCAAGATCGGGATGGGCTGGCTCATCAGGGGTATTGAACCCGAGGGCCAGGTCGACCTCGCCCGCCAGCAGCTCGGTCAGCGCCGGGCTGTGGGGCAGATAACGGAGTTCAAACCGCAGCCCGGGCGCCTCACGCTGCAGGTGGTGCATCAGCGTCGGAAAGACGCAGAACGCGGTGAAATCGGTGATCGCAATCTGCATGCAGTCGGTGCTGGCGGCCGGCACAAACGCCGCCGGCGGCGTCAGCTCCTGGTTGAGAAACTTCAGCGCCGAAGCAATAGAGGGCGCCAGCTGGCTGGCATAGACGCTGGGGCACATCCGGTGGCCTTCGCGATAGAACAGCGGATCGTTGAGGGCGCTGCGCAGCCGGGAAAGCGCATGGCTCAGCGCCGAGGTGCTCATTGCCAACTCTTCCGCCGCCAGACGCACCGAGCGGGAGCGATAGACCGCGTCAAAGACCGGCAGCAGGTTGAGATCAATCCGGCGCAGGACAGGATGCATAATATTCATCGTTTGCTGATTTCATTGCACTTAATTCTTTTCACAATACCGCTTATCCTCTGGGTCAGCAATTTTGCTCTCTTTTGACTATTGATACAGGACGCCCCATGAGCATCACGATCCGCCAGGCCACCCCGGACGACGCCACCGCTATTTACGACATGATTTATGAACTCGCGGTCTACGAGAAAGCCCCTGAAGAGGTGGTGACGACGGCAGAGGAGATCAGAGAGACGCTGTTTGCCAGCGGCAGCAAAACCGAAGCGCTGATCTGTGAGGTGGCGGGCAAAGCGGTGGGCTACGCGGTGTTCTTCACCAGCTATTCCACCTGGCTTGGACGCAATGGTATCTATATGGAGGATCTGTACGTCACCCCCGACTATCGCGGGATCGGCGCCGGAAAAGCGCTGCTGAAAACCATCGCGCAATATGCTGTACAGCGTCAGTGCGGGCGTCTGGAGTGGAGCGTGCTCGACTGGAACCAGCCGGCGATTGATTTCTATCTGAGCATTGGCGCGCAGCCGCAGGATGAATGGGTGCGTTATCGCCTCACGGGCGATGCGCTGCGGGCCTTTGCGGAGTAAAGCGGCTCGCCAGCAGGTCGGCGCCAGGCGTCGACCTGCTGGCCGCGGATCAGGCTTCAACCGCGCTATTCTGCAGCTGCGGACCGGCCAGCGCCAGACGCGCGCCCGCTTCGGTATCACTGTACTGCTTAAAGTTATCCATAAACAGCTGAGCCAGGCTCTCGGCCTTCTCCTGCCACTTATCCGCTGAGCTCCAGCCATTACGCGGATCCAGCACCGCGCTGTCTACCCCTGGAATGCTCTGCGGGATCGCAAGACCGAACACCGGGATGGTCTCATCGCGCAGCGGGCCGGTAGTGCCGTTGAGGATCGCGCTAATGATGCTGCGGGTATCGCGCAGCGACAGGCGTTTGCCCTCGCCGTTCCAGCCGGTGTTGACCAGCCAGGCTTCCGCACCGGATTCCGCCATCTTCGCCGCCAGGACGCTGGCGTACTGGGTTGGGTGAAGCAGCAGGAACGCCGCGCCATAGCAGGCGGAGAAGGTCGGCGTCGGCTGGGTAATGCCGCGCTCGGTACCCGCCAGCTTCGAGGTGAAACCCGACAGGAAATGGTACTGCATCTGCTCGGTGGTCAGACGGGAGACCGGCGGCAGGACGCCAAACGCGTCGGCGGCAAGGAAAATCACCTTCGACGGATGGCCCGCGCGGGACACCGGCTTGACGATATTGTCGATATGCGACAGCGGATAGGAGACGCGGGTGTTTTCGGTTTTGCTGCCGTCGGCATAATCCACGCTGCCGTCAGCGCGCACCACCACGTTTTCCAGCAGCGCATTGCGGCGGATGGCGCCATAAATCTCCGGCTCCGCCTGCGGGTCGAGATTGATGGTCTTGGCGTAGCAGCCGCCTTCAAAGTTAAACACGCCGTCATCGTCCCAGCCGTGCTCGTCATCGCCAATCAGCTGACGATGCGGATCGGTCGACAGGGTGGTTTTGCCGGTACCGGAGAGGCCGAAGAACAGCGCCACGTCCCCTGCTTCGCCACGGTTGGCCGAGCAGTGCATCGACGCGATGCCTTTCTGCGGCAGCAGGTAGTTCATGACCGAGAACAGCCCTTTCTTCATTTCGCCGCCGTACCAGGTACCACCGATGAGCTGAATACGCTCGCTGAGATTAAAGGCGACGAAGTTCTCGGAGTTCATCCCCTGCGCCTGCCAGTTGGCATTGGTGCAGCCCGCGCCGTTGAGCACCACGAAGTCTGGCGTAAAGCTGGCCAGCTCGTCGGCGCTCGGCACGATAAACATGTTTTTGACAAAGTGAGCCTGCCACGCCACCTCGGTAACGAAGCGTACGCCAAGGCGGGTATCCGGGCTGGCGCCACACCAGGCGTCGATGACATACAGTTTTTTACCGCTCAGCTGGCCCGCGACCAGGCTTTTCAGGCTGCGCCACACGTCTGGCGATAACGGTTTGTTGTCATTGCGGCCGAGGCCGGAGTCTGCCCACCAGACGGTGTCGCGAGTCTGTTCGTCGCGGACGATGTATTTATCGCGCGGTGAACGGCCGGTGAAGATCCCGGTATCAACAGCCACAGCGCCAGAGTCGGTCATCACGCCGCGGGCCGCGCCGGTCAGTTCAGGAGCGGTTTCATGTGCAATAAGCAAATCGTAATCAGGGTTGTAAAAGAATTCGCCGCTTGCATTAATCCCCAGCTCCTGCAGAGCCATTTTAACTGATTCAATTTGTTGTGACATGGAACTCCTGACAAACTATTTAAGGTAAGAGGCCTGGGGTATTCATTGCTTTCGTCATCGTCGCCGGCGATTTAATAAGATAAGTCCTGGACAATAAAATAAAGCAATAAATAACCGTGAGTCGCGATTTCATATCGTGCTCATGTAGGGTCGCCGATATGCATTCATAAATCTCAACTTTCCAAAAAATGTTAACACCTGTCGATAATTATGTTAATTGCATAGTTTCTATGCGCTATGCTAAAATTGCATAGCCTTTATTGCGTTTTTGAGGACTGGATCGGTGTTGGCAAATCTGGAAGTTAAATGGCTGTATGATGTGATTGCCCTTGAGGAGTCACGCAGCTTTACCCTGGCGGCCAAAGCCCGCAACATCTCTCAGTCCTCGTTCAGTCGACGCATCCAGTCGCTGGAGGCCTCCCTCGGATTCAGCATCTTCGATCGTAGCGCCAACCCCCTGCAATTGACCAACCGCGGGAAAATTTTTGTCGGCTATGCGCGAAATATGCTCGATGACATGGATTTTCAGATCAGTCGTATTAAGGGTTTAAATAACACGACCCAGAAAATAAGAATCGACGCGGCCCCTTCGCTGTCGGTGTTATTACTGCCGGAAATCATCGCCGGTTACACCGACCGTAAAAATAAGACTTTTCATGTTGAATCGATTAACGTCAACGACGCCGTATTTAACCTGAAAGAGGGAAAAAGCGATTTTATCCTCTCCTTCTATAATGAAGAATTAATGAACTATCCGTTTATTAATCATAAAATTTTTGATTCTTACCTGCACCTGGTCTCCCCCTGCGACGAACATGGCCGCCCGCTGTTTCATTTACATCGCGGCGTGCTGCCGCTGATGAAATACGCCAACGACAGCTATATGGGGCGCCAGGTGAACCAGGTGATCGACCGCACGCCGGAGATCACCTTCTCCCTTACCTTCGTCTCTTCCATGAGCGAGCTGCTCAAGCGCATGATCCTCAATGGCGACGGCGTGGGCTGGCTGCCGCAATACTCTATTCAGCGCGAACTGGACGAAGGCCGACTGACGATCCTCGATGACCGCCTGTCGCTGCCGATCGGCGCCTGGCTCTACCGCTCCGGCTCGCGGCTTAACCAGGCCGCCGAACGTTTCTGGCAGCACATTAAAACCCGTAACGAACCGCGGGAATAACCCCCTCAGCCGCTGATCCCCAGATATGCCTTACGCACCTCCGGGTCGTTGAGCAGCGCCTGGCCGCTGCCGCTCAGGCGGATCTGACCGTTCACCATCACATAGGCGCGGTCCGACAGGTTGAGGGCATGGCGGGCATTCTGCTCCACCAGAAACAGCGTCATCCCCTGGGCCGTCAGCTCGCGCAGGATCTGAAAAATCTGCTTCACCACCAGCGGCGCCAGCCCCAGGCTCGGCTCATCCAGCAGCAGCAGGCGCGGTCGGCTCATCAGCGCCCGGGCGATGGCCAGCATCTGCTGCTCGCCGCCGGAGAGGGTCATCGCCCGCTGTCCCCGCCGTTCTTCCAGCCGGGGGAACAGCTGATACATCCGCGCCTTGTCTTCGGCCTGATAGCGGTTGCCAATAGCAATGGTCCCCATCAGCAGGTTCTCCTCGACGGTCATATCGGGAAAGATGCGCCGCCCTTCCGGGGCCTGGGCGATGCCGTTGCTGGCGATAAAGTGGGTCGATTTCCGGCTGATCGCCTCCCCGCGATAGAAAATCTCCCCGCCGGCAATGCGCGGCTGGCCGAAGACCGACATCAGCAGCGTTGATTTACCGGCGCCGTTGGCGCCGATCAGCGCCACCGTCTCCCCCTCGTTGACGGTGAGGGAGACCTGCTTCAGGGCCTGGATCGGCCCGTAGAAGACATCCACCTCATCAAAGGCAAGCAATGGCTGGCTCATCGGCGCGTCTCCTCTTCCTCAGCGCCAAGATAGGCGGCAATCACGCTGGCGTTGGCCTGGATCGCCTGCGGCGCGCCGCGGGCGATGACGTCCCCGTGATCGAGGACGATGATATGATCCGAAATCTCCATCACCATCCCCATATCATGCTCGATCAGTAGCACCGTGATGCCGTGCTGCTGGCGCAGAAAGCGAATAATCCGGCTCAGCGCCTGGGTTTCCACCGGGTTGAGGCCGGCGGCCGGCTCGTCCAGACAGATCATCTCCGGGCGGGTACACATGGCGCGGGCGATCTCCAGCCGCCGCTGCTGTCCATAGGAGAGGGTCCCCGCCAGACGGTTGGCGCAGTCCACCATCTCCACCACCTCCAGCCAGTAAAAAGCGCGATCCAGCGCCTGACTCTCCGCCTGCCGATACCCACGAGTATTGAGGATCCCGGCCAGCAGATGGCGGTTAACCTGGGTATGCTGGGCCACCAGCAGGTTCTCAATCACCGACATCTCGCGGAATAAACGTATATTCTGGAAGGTGCGCGCCAGGCCAGCGCGGTTCACCAGATGGGTGCCACCGAACATCTTGTAATAGATCCGCCGCCCCAGTTGCGCCGGGTGGAGAAAATCGTCCGGGTGAAGCTTCTGCCCCAGCACCTGAATGACATCGGTAACCTTTTCCCGCGCCCGCAGCACGATGCTCCCCCCCGTCGCCCGGTAAAAACCGGTCAGGCAGTTAAACACCGTGGTCTTGCCCGCGCCGTTGGGGCCGATCAGGGCGGTGATCGACCCCCGCTCCACCTCCAGATTGACATCATTCAGCGCTTTGATGCCGCCGAAATGCATCATCAGATGCTCAACGCGTAAGATGCTGTCGGTCATGGCGCGACTCCTTTTCGCAACGCGACCCCGCTGCGGCTGGTGCGCACCAGGCCGCGCGGCCGCCAGATCATCATCACCACCATCAGCACGCCGAACAGCAGCACCCGATATTCGTCAAAACCGCGCAGCAGCTCCGGGGTGACCGTCAGGACAAACGCCGCCAGCACCACTCCCAGGGTGGAGCCCATTCCCCCGAGCACCACAATCGCCAGGATCAGCGCCGACTCAAAAAAGGTGAACGACGTCGGGTTAACAAACCCCTGATAGCTGGCGAAGAACACCCCGGCGATGCCGGCGGTCGACGCGCCGAGCATAAACGCCGAGAGCTTCACCAGCACGTGGTTGAGCCCCATCGCCCGACAGGCGATCTCATCCTCGCGCAGCGCCTCCCAGGCGCGGCCGATGGGCATCCGCGTCAGACGATGTTTCACCAGCAGCACCAGCATCACCACCAGGCACAGCACGGCGTAGAGAAAGATGAATTTCAGGTTGGGGTTGTAGCTGACGTGGAAAAACTCATGGATGGGGATGCCGCCATCCCTGGCCCGGCGGGTAAACTCGAGGCCAAACAGCGTGGGCGACGGCACCGGTACGCCGTTGGGCCCCCCGGTGAAGCTCACCCAGTTGTTAAGCACCAGGCGAATGATTTCGCCAAAGCCGAGGGTGACGATGGCCAGGTAGTCGCCATGCATGCGCAGCACCGGAAAGCCCAGCAACGCCCCGGCGAGGGCCGCCATCACCGCCCCCAGCGGCAGCATCGCCCAGAAGCCGAGGCCCAGGTACTGGTAGCCCAGCGCCAGGCCGTAGGCGCCGATGGCGTAGAACGCCACATAGCCCAGATCGAGCAGGCCCGCGAGGCCCACCACAATGTTCAGCCCCAGGCCGAGCAGAACGTAGATCAGGCCGAGGATCGCCACGGTCAGCAGGTATTTGCTGGCGAGAAATGGAAAGGCAATGGCCAGGACCGCCAGCAGCGGCATTATCCAGCGCAGCCGCGAGCGGTATCCCGGCGGCCGGACGTACACCCCGTCATCCGCCCCCTCAAAGCGGGCAATAAAGGCTTTTCCCCGACGGCTCTGCAGCAGCAGGCTGAGCGCCAGCCTGCCGGCCATCACCACCGCCACGAGGATCGCCACCCGCGCGGGCGCGAGGGTAAAACCATACCCTTTGAGCACCACGCCGACGATCGGGCCAAAGACAATTAACGCGCAAAGACCGGCCAGCACGCTGTCGATCAGCGCGCTTTTGATATCCCGCGCAGGCTGGCGCGTAAATTCACCCATAAAGCCTCCTTAGACCTTGGCCACCAGCGGACGTCCCAGCAGCCCCTGCGGGCGAAAAATCAGGATCGCCACCAGCAGCGCAAAGGAAAAGACATCTTTGTAATCCGAATTCACCAGCCCGGCGAACTGGGCTTCGGCCACCCCGAGCAGCAGTCCGCCCAGCATCGCGCCAGGCAGCGAGCCGATCCCGCCCAGCACCGCGGCGGTGAAGGCTTTGATGCCGATAATAAATCCGATATAGAAGTCGAAGGTGCCGTAGTTCATGGTCACCAGCACGCCGGCCAGACCGGCCATCGCCGCGCCGATGACAAACACCAGGGAGATCACCCGGTCGGTATTGATGCCTAGGATCGCCGCCATACGCCGGTCCTGCTGGGTAGCGCGACAGATGCGCCCCAGCCGGGTGTACTGGATAATCCAGGTCAGGGTCAGCATCCCCACCAGCGCCGCGACGAGAATAAACACTTTGATCCAGGTGATCTGCACCACCCCATCGCCCACCGTCATGCGCAGCGCGCCGCTGAGCAGCGTCGGGATCCCCTGCTGGTTCGGCCCCTGGCTCAGCTGGACATAGTTCTGCAGGATCAGCGACATCCCGATAGCCGAGATCAGCGGCGCCAGTCGCGTCGAGTTGCGCAGCGGCCGGTAGGCGATGCGCTCGATCGCCCAGCCATATACGCCAGTGACCACGATGGTGAACACCAGGGTGGCGAAAATCAGCAGCGGAAAGGAGTGGATCCCGAAGAAAGAGAGCAGCGCCAGGCCGATGGCGCACAGATAGGCGGAGACCATATACACCTCGCCGTGGGCGAAGTTGATCATGCCGATGATCCCATACACCATGGTGTAGCCGATGGCGATTAAGCCGTACACTGCGCCCAGCGTCAGCCCATTGATCAGTTGTTGCAGAAAAAACGCCGTCATAGCCCCTCCAGCCGCCAGGCAGACGGCCGCCGGGTTCCGTTCCCGGTCGACCGCCGTGATGTGACGATTCGCAAGTCAAAAGGACAGAGCGTCCTCAGGTCGTGGCCGATCAGAGCTGATGATATTTGCCCTTGTCGTCCCACTGATAGACCACGTAGTCGGACACCTTGAGGTCGCCTTTGCCATCCCAGGCTTTCTTACCCATTACCGTATCGACGTCGTGGCTCTTCAGCCAGTCGCTGGCTTTGGCGTTATCGGTACCCACGGCGTTCCAGGCCGCGGCAATGGCCTGAATGGAGGCGTAGGCGTAGAGGGTATAGCCTTCTGGTTCAAAGCCGCTGGCGCGGAACTTCTCGATCACCGCTTTGCCTTCCGGGAGAGTGCGCGGGTCCTGACCAAAGGTCATCAGCACGCCGTTGGTGAACTGCGGCCCGCCGGCGGCCGTCACCAGCTCCTCGGTGACGATACAGTCGCCGGAGAAGAATTTAGCCTGCACCCCCTGCTCGCGCATCTGACGCACCAGCGGGCCCGCTTCCGGATGACAGCCGCCAAAGTAGACCACGTCCGGCTTGAGGGCGCCGATCTTGGTCACCAGGGCGTTAAAGTCTTTTTCACCGCGGGAGAGGCCTTCGTACAACACTTCTTTGGTGCCCCGCTTCGCCAGCGCCGCGCGGGTGGCATCGGCCAGCCCCTGACCATAGGTGTCTTTATCGTGGATGACGGCAATTTTCTTCGCCTTCAGCACGTCCAGCATATAGTTGGCGGCAATCGCCCCCTGCTGATCGTCACGACCACACATGCGGAAAAGGTCCTTCATGCCGCGCTCGGTGATCTGCGGGTTGGTCGAGCCGGGGGTAATGGTCAGGATCCCGGCTTCGTCATATACCTCGGAGGCCGGCATCGTTGAGGAAGAGCAAAAGTGCCCCACCACGGCGGAGACTTTCGCTTCATCCACCAGCCGGTTGGCCACCGCCACCGCCTGCTTCGGTTCGCACGCGTCATCCCCCTGCACCAGCACAATCTTTTCGCCTTTGATACCGCCGGCGGCATTGATATCGGCCACCGCCTGTGAAGCCCCTTTCCAGTACTGGGCGCCGTAGGTGGCGTTGGGTCCGGTAAAGGGCCCGGCGACGCCGATCTTCACGTCTGCCTGGGCGTAAAAGGCCATGCTCATACAACCTGCTATCACAACATGAAGCGTCATTGTTTTCAGTTTCAAAGACATTCGGATATTCCTCAGCGATGTAAAGCCTGGCGTCATGGAATGACGCAGAAAATATCACTTACCGTGTGGTGCCGACGTTGGCGCAGCGCCAGGACGGCCAGGGTGGAAGAAGCAAAAATCCCGCCAGGTAGAGAGGTCGCGCCAGAGAGCGGACGCCCCGGTCAGTGCGCACGCGACGGCAACCCGTGCCGCATCCGGCAAGGGCGCATTCCCTTTCAGGTCAGGAGATCGGTTGCCATCACGTGGCGAGCCGGACAACGCGGTATCCGTACCGACCCGTGAGCTAAACATAGATGCAGTTAGCGGTCGCTGCGCGCCAGCGTGGTGCAAAAATGCGAATATGATCAACAGTGGTGATTATTTTGTTGCGGTAATGTGAAGATGATAACAGGAGAGCCCGTTAAAGGCTCTCCTGTGGCCTGGCGGCCGCTCAGAGTTGACTGGTGAACGTTCGGGAGATCACATCCTGCTGCTGCTCGCGGGTCAGCGCGTTAAAGCGGACCGCATAGCCGGAGACGCGGATCGTCAGATTCGGATACTGCTCCGGGTGTTCTATCGCATCGAGCAGCTTTTCCCGGTTCAGCACATTGACGTTAAGATGCTGTCCCCCCTCCACCGTCTCCTCGTGGTGGAAGTAGCCGTCCAGCAGCCCCACCAGGTTGTTTTCCTGCGCCGACGGGGCTTTGCCGAGGGCCGCCGGCACGATGGAGAAGGTATACGAGATGCCATCTTTGGCGTAGGTAAACGGCAGTTTCGCCACCGAGGTCAGCGACGCCACCGCCCCTTTGCGGTCGCGGCCATGCATCGGATTGGCCCCCGGGGCGAACGGCGTCCCCGCCCGACGTCCGTCCGGCGTATTGCCGGTTTTCTGTCCGTATACCACGTTGGAGGTGATGGTCAGGATCGACTGGGTCGGCACCGCCTGGCGCCAGGTGGGGAGCGCCTGAATTTTGCGCATAAAGCGCTCCACCAGGTCGCAGGCGATGGCATCGACCCGATCGTCGTTGTTGCCGTACTGCGGATAATCGCCTTCAATGACAAAGTCCACCGCCAGCCCGTGGTGATCGCGCACCGGCTTCACCCGGGCGTACTTTATCGCCGACAGCGAATCCGCCGCCACCGACAGGCCGGCGATGCCGCAGGCCATCGTGCGGTAGACGTCGCGGTCGTGCAGGGCCATCAGCGCCGCCTCGTAGCTGTACTTATCATGCATACAATGGATGATGTTCAGCGCGCTGATGTACTGCACCGCCAGCCAGTCCATAAAGTGGTCGAGGCTGGCCATCACGGTGTCATAGTCCAGCACCTCATCACGCAGAGGGTCGGTTTTCGGCCCCACCTGGATCTTCAGTTTCTCATCCACCCCGCCGTTAATCGCGTAGAGCAGCGTTTTGGCGAGATTGGCGCGGGCGCCGAAGAACTGCATCTGCTTGCCGATCACCATCGGGCTAACGCAGCAGGCGATGGCGTAGTCGTCGCTGTGAAAATCGCTGCGCATCAGATCGTCGTTCTCATACTGCAGCGACGAGGTGGCGATAGAGACCCGGGCGGCATATTTTTTAAACGCCACCGGCAGCGCCTGCGACCAGAGCACGGTCAGGTTCGGCTCCGGCGCCGGCCCCATGGTGTGCAGGGTATGCAGGTAACGGAAGGTGGTTTTACTGACCAGGGTGCGGCCATCCAGCCCCATACCGCCCAGCACCTCCGTCGCCCAGATGGGATCCCCGGAGAACAGCGTGTCAAATTCCGGGGTGCGCAGGAAACGCACCATGCGGATCTTCATGATGAAGTGGTCAATGAGCTCCTGGGCCTGCTGTTCATTGAGCCGACCCGCCCGCAGATCGCGTTCGATATAGATGTCGAGGAAGGTGGCCGTGCGCCCCAGCGACATGGCACCGCCGTTCTGCGACTTCACCGCCGCCAGGTAGGCGAAGTACAGCCACTGCACCGCCTCCCGGGCAGTGCGCGCCGGGTGGGCGATATCGCAGCCGTAGCGGGCCGCCATCTCCTGCATCTGCTGCAGCGCGCGCCGCTGTTCGGCCAGCTCTTCGCGCAGGCGCAGGGTGGCCTCCAGCGCCTCGCCGCGCTCAAGGGCTGGCTGCAGGTCGGCAAACTGCAGCTCACGTTCGCGAACCAGATAGCGGATACCGTACAGCGCGACGCGGCGGTAATCACCAATGATCCGTCCGCGGCCATAGCCGTCCGGCAGCCCGGTCAGCACCCCCGACTTGCGACAGCGCAGCATATCCGGGGAATAGACGTCAAATACCCCCTGATTGTGGGTCTTGCGCAGCGCCGTAAACTGATACTCAAAGGCGGGATCCATTTCGCGGCCATAGGCCTCGAAGGCGCTTTTGATCATATTGATGCCGCCAAAAGGATGCAGGGCGCGCTTCAGCGGCTGGTCCGTTTGCAGGCCGACGATCTTTTCCAGCGGCTGGTTGATATAGCCCGCCGCGTGGGCGGTGATGGAGGTGGCGACATTGGTGTCGAAATCCACCGGCGCATGGGTGGCGTTCTCGACGCGGATCCCGGCCATCACCTGCTCCCAGAGGGCGGTGGTCGCTGGCGTCGCGTCGGCGAGGAAAGACTCATCGCCCTCGTAAGGGGTGTAGTTATGCTGAATAAAGTCGCGGACGTCGATCTGCGTTTGCCACGCCGTACCGCGAAAGCCCTGCCAGGCCTCGGCGTATCGTACATCCTGGGTATCGATATCTACTTTCATGAACATCGTCTCTCTACAGAATAAAAAGTCAGGCCAGCGCCGCCGTGTGGATCCGCCCTAAGCGGATCGCATCTAGGGCAATCATGCGCTCTTCATTGGTAGGTATAACCGCGCAGCGCACCCGGCTGGCGTCGGCGGAGATCAGGCGTTCGCCGACCGAATTCAGCTGTTGGTTGCGGGCGACGTCCATCTCAAGGCCAAAGACCGCCAGCCGCTCGCTCACCAGCCGACGGATTAGCACCGAGTTCTCGCCAATCCCGCCGGTGAAAATAATGCCGTCGAGACGCTGCAGCGCCGCGGCGTGACCGGCAATATGACGGGCGATGCGATGGACAAAGGTTTTAATCGCCAGGCGGGCGCGGGCATGGCCCTCATGCCACGCCTGCTCCAGCACCCGCAGGTCGGAGGAAAGGCCGGAGATCCCCAGCAGGCCGGAGGCGGTGTTGGCCACCCGCTCCAGGTCGCTGAGGGTCTGCCGGGTCTCCCCGGCAATCCACGCCATGGCGCCGAAGTCGACATCGCCGCTGCGGGTGCCCATCATCAGCCCCTCCAGCGGCGTCATTCCCATCGAGGTGTCCACGCTGCGGCCGTTGCGCACCGCGCAGATCGAGGCGCCATTGCCCAGGTGGGCGATCACCAGGCCGCTCTCCTGCTCCGGCAACCCGAGCAGCGCCAGGGCGCGCCGGGACACATAGCGGTGCGAGGTGCCGTGGAAACCGTAGCGGCGTACCCCGAGGTTCTGGTAATACTCCCACGGCAGACCATAGAGAAAGGCTTCCGGGGCCAGGGTCTGGTGAAAGCTGGTATCAAAGACCGCCACCTGCATCACTTGCGGGAACAGCCGCTGCGCCGAGGCGATGCCGCGGAGACTGGCGTAGTTATGCAGCGGGGCCAGGGACGATACCTGGCGAATGTTATTGATAACCTCCTCGCTAATAATGACCGACTCGGTGAAGAGGTCGCCGCCGTGGGCAACGCGGTGGCCAATCAGGGCCACGCTGTCGATGAGGTCGCGTTGGGCTAATGCCCCGGCAATCGCCTGCAGGGCGCCTTCATAGCCGCGCTGCGCCAGCGCCACCGGCTCGCCGCCGTTGAGCGAGAGAAACGCCCGTTCCGCGTTGATGCCCTCGGCCACGCCGTTCAGCAGGCAGTCGCAGCTGGCGGCGTCCAGGACGGAAAATTTGATCGACGACGAGCCGCAGTTGATCACCAGTACTACCGGAAATTCAGTCATGTTGTACTCCGCGTGGCCTGAGCCGGATTAGAACAGTTTGTAAACGATGTTGAGGATGGTCAGCAGACCAATGGCGGTCACAAAGAGGTTATCGAGACGTCCACGGTATTTGGCCAGCGAAGGCGCTTTACGAATGGCGTACATCGGCAGCAGGCACAGCAGCGAGGCGATAATCGGCGCGCCCATGGCCTCAATCAGATCGAGGATATTGGGGTTGGCATACGCCACCACCCAGGTCGAGCCCATGATGAACACCATGCTCAGGGTATTGAGCTTGCCGCTGGAGACCCGGGTTTTATCCCCTTTATAGCCGAAGCGCAGGATCAGACCGTTCAGCCCCTCGAGGGTGCCGAGATAGTGGCCGAAGAACGATTTGAAGATGGCCACCAGGGCGATGATCGACGCGCCATACTCCAGCAGGGTGGCAAACGTGGATTTGGTGCCCGACATCGAGGCAAAGTGGTTCGCCAGATAGGAGAGCACCGGGATATTTTGCGCCTTGGCGTCCGCCATGTTCTGCGGCGAGAGGGTAAACAGGCAGCTGAAGGCGAAGAACATCACCACCGCCACCATCAGCATGCTGGCCCGGGAGATGATCTGTGAGCATTTGCGTTCGGTATACTCCCGGCCAAACTGCGCTTCATACTCTTCGCGTTTGGAGACCACAAATGAGGAGACGATCGGCGAGAAGTTAAAGGAGAACACCATGATGGAGATGCCCAGCCATACCGTCACCAGAATGCCGTCGTGACCGGTTAAGGCGATATCGCTGAGGTTGACCTGCTCAATCACCGCGCTATTCCAGTAAGGGATCAGGGACAGGGAGATCACCACCAGGCTGGCGATAAACGGCCACACCAGATAGCTCATCACCTTGACCATCAGGTCTTTACCAAACCAGATGACAAACGCCATCAGCAGCAGCAGGAGCAGCGCCACCACCCCGCGGTTGAGGGCCGGCATCTGCAGCTGGTTCTCCCAGAAGGTCATAAAGGTATTGGTGATCGTGACGCCATAAATCCACAGCAGCGGGCAAATGGCGAAGAAGTACAGAAAGGTGATCACCACCCCGCCGGTTTTGCCAAAATGCTCTTCCACCGTTTCGGTGATATTGCCGGAGGGGTTAGCCCCCGACAGGCATAGCCGGGCCAGCGCCCGATGGCAATAAAAGGCGATGGGATAGGCCAGCACCAGCATCACCAGGATCGGGATCAGCCCGCCGAAGCCAGCGCGAATAGGGAAAAACAGCACCCCGGCGCCGATAGCGGTGCCAAACAGGCCCAGGGTCCAGGTGGTGTCAGATTTACGCCAGGACGAAAGGCTTGTCTGGCTGGATGCAATGCTCTCAGTCGTACTCATATCCTGTCCTCACTTATGTATTGAATTAAGCGTCAACAAAACCCGTAATTTGCGATACCCGCGAGAGATCGATATTGCCCCCGGAAATCAGGCTGACCGTTTTGCGGTTCTGGATATAGCTGTCTAGTTTGCCGCTTAATAACGCGGCGCAGGCCAACGCCCCGGCCCCTTCGGTGATCACTTTATTGCGCTGAATTAAGGCGACCATGCTCTGGCGAATGTCGTCCTCACTGACCAGGACGATGTCATCCACCAGCTGGCGGGCGATTTCATAAGTCAGTTTCCCTGGCCGGGCGACATCGCAACCATCGGCTAAGGTGCCGGCGTGGCGATGGCTGGTGATCTCCCCGGCATACCAGGAGGCGGCCATCCCGTGAACATTTTCTGACTGCACGCCAATAATGCGGATCGTCGGGTTAATGGATTTAATCGCAATCGCGATGCCGGCAATTAATCCCCCGCCGCCAATCGGCACGATGACATTATCCACGTCATACAGATCTTCTAATATTTCGAGACCAATCGTTCCCTGCCCGGCAATAACCTGCGGGTCGTCATAGGGGGGAATAAAAATACGGCCCTCAAGTTCAACAATATCGCTGGCTTTGGCGAGGGTATCGTTAAAGTTATCGCCATGCAGGACTACCTCTGCCGAATAATCGCAGGTGGCGGCGACTTTCGATTTCGGCGCCCCTTTCGGCATCACCACTTTCCCGTCAATGCCGAGCATGGCGCAGGAGAGCGAGACCCCCTGCGCATGGTTGCCCGCCGAACAGGCCACCACCCCTTTGCGTTTTTCCGCCGCGGTTAAACCGCAGAGCTTATTAAACGCGCCGCGAATTTTAAATGAGCCCGTGCGCTGCATATTTTCGAATTTAAGGAATATTTCCCCCTGGCAGCGTTCGCTAAAATAATTCGAGCGGGGCATGCCCGTTTTATATATTTTTCCCGCCAGGCGTTGCTTCGCCTCGAGAATATCGTCAATGGATACCGGAAGATCGTAGGTAATATGCATGATGGCCTCTGTATCTTAATATAAAGTCAATGACCGGGCGTCATCCTGCTGATAACAGCGAGGACGTGTGTTGGGTTATTTAATCAATATCAGTCAGGCAATTTCTATTGGCTGCCAGTGGCGGTTTCCCTGCCCCGAAGAGTACTGTTTCGCCATCTCCACCAGCGACGCCGCCGCGGTTTTAAGCCGGTAATTCTTCGACCATACCGCCGCATAGCGCGCCACCGGCAAGGCCTCTTTAATGGGGATGGTGACAAACTGGCTCGAGCCGAACGGCGTGGTCATGTCGCAGGGGATCACCGTCAGAAAATCGGCATTGAGTACCAGGTTATAGATCGTCACCACCGAATCGGTATTGACGATATTTTCGCGGCGGATGCCGCTGCGCTGCAGGGTGGCCAGCAGTTCGCTGTAATAGCCCATATTGGTCTCCGGCAGCACCCACTGCTCATGCTGGAGCGAGGCCAGGCGGACGGTGCCGTTGCCGATCCGCGCCCGGTTCGCCACCAACACAAACTCAGACTCAAACAGCGGCTCGACGTGCAGGTCCTGCAGCTTCATCTCATCGCTCAGCGTCCCGATGGCGAAGTCGAGGCGGCCGTCGCGGATCGCCGGCAAAAAGGCGGAGAGCTGCGCCTCATACATTGAGACCCGCGCCTTGGGGAAGGTCATTTTGAACTGATGCACCATCTCCGACATAAAGGTAAACCCCACCAGCGAGGGGAAACCAAAGGAGACATCCACTACCGTGCTGTTGGTCAGGGCATTCATTTCATTGACCATATTTTTCATTTCACGGGTGATTGTCTCTGACCAGTTAAGAAATACCTGCCCGGCCTCGGTGAGCGAAACGCCGGTATTTCGCCGAACGATTAACTCGCTGCCAAAATAGCTTTCCATGTCGCCAATGATTTTACTGACCGCCGGCTGAGTGAGTCCTAACGCTTTTGCTCCAGCCCCGATTGACCCACTGCGGATCACTTCCTGGAAAACCACCAGATGCTGAGTTTTAGGCAGAGAAAAAGTATTCATCACGTCTCACTTTCATTCCTTTGTTGACGGCGGAAAGTGTAACAAATCGCGATCACCGGGTTATGTGAGAGCTCTCACAAAGGCTCCGCCGCGGCGGATGAGCAGGCGTCACAAGTCAGAATAAATAAATTAAAATCAATACATTACAAGCAACATGAACGCTATTTGCACGTCTTTTGCCGTGGCCGAATGCGGGGATAAAAATAATTGATGGCAATAACATCGACGGCAAAATGGCGATAAAAAATACGCCTTTTGCACGCTATTTGACCAACATTGCCAGGGTGAGAAGAAAGCCGAAAATTAAATTAATGCTGTAAACAATAAAAAGCAGACGTAATAAACGCCGTTATTTAACGACAAGCCGGTCGGGCATCACATTTTATCCCCGGCGGTTGGGCAAAATGCGCGGTCATTATTTACACGATAGAAACATTGACTTCACAATTTTTCTTTTGGGTTGCGATAGGCAGCGCTGTTTTTTTCGCCATATCGCAGGCGGTCATACTTTGATTAAAATCAACCCTGGTAATTTATCTTTTACGGTGGCCGCTTGAGAGTCATTTGTGTTGCCGATCACAAATCCATAAAACAACTTCCCGGCCTCTCTTCCATAGCAACTGATTAACCAGCTTTTCACTATGCAAATGCAAATAACGTATTTGCCCTCCCCGCAGGCGCTCTGTAGTTTGAGCCAGGATCCCGGCGCCACTTTATCCGGGTCAGGACTTTATTATTCAGAGTGTTGAATTCCGCCATGATTAAATTAACGCATCTTTTTAAAACCTATCCAGGCAGCGCCCAGCCGGCCATTCGCGACCTCAGTCTGGATATTGATCATGGCGAATTCTGCACCTTCGTCGGCCCGAGCGGCTGCGGAAAAACGACTATCCTGCGGATGATTAACCAGCTGGATATTCCCGACAGCGGCGACGTCTATATTCAGGGGGTCCGCCTCGCTGACGCTGATATTATCCAGATCCGCCGCCAGATCGGCTTCGTGATGCAAAGCGCTGCGCTCTTTCCCCATCGTACCGTGGCGCAAAATATCGCGACCGTGCCGCGGCTGGCGGGCTGGAGCAAAGCGCGCATCCGCGCGCGGATTGACGAACTGGTGGCGCTGATGTCGCTCGATAGTCATCTGCTGCACCGCTATCCGCATCAGCTCTCCGGCGGCCAGCAGGGGCGTGTGGCCATCGCCCGCGCTATCGCCGCCGACCCGCCCATTTTACTGATGGATGAGCCCTTCGCCGCCATCGACCCGGTGGTCCGCGAACGCCTCCAGGATGAGCTCTTGCTTCTGCAGCAGCGGCTGCAGAAAACCATTGTATTAGTGACCCACGACATCAATGAAGCGATCCGCCTCGGCGATAAAATCGCCATTTTCCAGGAAGGCGGCGTGCTGGCGCAGTTTGATACTCCCGACCGTATTCTGGCCCACCCGGCGAGCGAGTTCGTGCGCCGCTTTATCGGCCCGGAACCCAATCTGAAGCGGCTGGGCATGATACAGGTCGGCCAGTTGCCGCGTCACGATGTCCCCCTGCTCGACGAAGCGCTGACGCCGATCGCCAGCGCCCATCCACCGCTGGCCAGCCCGTTGCGTCTGGTGCTTGACCGCCAGCGACGCCCGCTGCACTGGTTTGATCCGCAGCGGGGCCTCACCCTGCCGGTGGAGCGCCCGCTCGCCAGCAGCCACAGCCTGCGTTTTGCCTACAGCGCGCTGCTCGACGTGGCGACCGGCGTGCTGGTGCATGTGGATGACGAAGGACAATACCAGGGGGCGGTATCCCACACCCTGCTGCAGCAGGTGCTCGACGGCGCGGTGGGGGTGCGATCTCATGATTGACTGGAGCTGGGTTATCGATAACCACGCGATGATCGGCGATCTGCTCTGGCAGCATGCGCGGATGGTCCTGCTGGCCCTGCTGTTCGGCTCCCTGCTCACCGGCGGCCTGTTAGCGGTGACCTTACGCTGGCCCGCGACAGCGCAGCCGCTCATCACCCTGTGCGGCGTGCTCTTTACCATTCCCTCGCTGGCGCTGTTTATTTTATTGCTGCCGTTTACCGGGCTGTCGCTGACCACCTCGCTGATTGGCCTGACGCTGTACTCCCTGCTGATCCTGCTGCGCAACGTGCTGGCTGGCATGGAGAAGCTGCCGCAGGCGGCGCTGGAGTCCGCGCGGGCGCTCGGCTACACCCGCGGGTTCCGCTTCTTCGATATCGAGCTGTGGCTGCTGCTGCCCTCTCTGTTTGCCGGGCTGCGCATTGCCTCGGTGACGCTGGTCGGCCTGGTCACCGTCACTGCGCTGATCGGCCAGGGCGGGCTGGGGCAGCTACTGCTGGCGGGTTTTAATCAGGACTTTCTGACGCCGATAGTCGTTAGCCTGGTCCTGAGCCTGCTCCTGTCGCTGGTCTTTGACGGGCTGATTGCCCGTCTCGGCGACTGGCTAGCGCCGTGGACGGAATGATGACCCTGCTTCTTGCTACTTTTCACTGGCTAACCCAGCCGGAGCACTGGCTGGGTGACGAGGGCATCTTGCTGCGCCTGGGCCAACACCTTTATTACGTGCTGGTCAGTATGGCCGTGGCCTGCGCCATTGCCCTGCCGCTCGGCATCGCGCTGGGCTACTGGCGCAAAGGCGCCTTCGTGGTGATTAACCTGTTTAATCTTGGCCGCGCCATCCCTTCGTTAGGGCTGATTTTATTATGCATCATCGTTTTTGGCTTTAACGATATCCCGGTGCTGGCGGCGCTTATTGCGCTCTCGATCCCGCCCATCCTCACTAACACCTGGGTGGGGATTTATCACGCCGATCGCCCGCTGTGCGATGCGGCCATCGCGCTGGGCATGACCCCCTGGCAAAGCCTGTGGCAGGTGCGGATCCCCCTGGCGGCGCCGCTGATCCTCGCCGGGGTGCGCACGGCGCTGGTTCAGCTTATCGCCACGGCGGTGGTCGCGGCCTATGCCGGTCTGGGCGGGCTGGGACGTTTTCTGATCGACGGCCTCGGGCAGCGGGATATCCCGCAGGTGATCGGCGGCTCGCTGGTGGTTTCCCTGCTGGCGATAGGCGGTGAACTGCTTTTCGCCCGCTGCGCCGGCCGCCTGGTTCATCGCCGTATTGCCGCGCCTTATTAGCGTGAAACTGACATGACCCCAGCGCCTGGGGCTGATTAACCTGAAAATAAAAGAGGTATTATGAAGCAATTATTTGGCAAGGCCGTCACCGCCCGTCGATTTCGTCTCTCGCTGCTGGCCGCCGGGCTCTTCAGCCTGAGCGTTAGCACCTTTGCCGCCAGCGTCACGGTGGGCGGGGCCAATTTTACCGAAAGCTCCATTCTCGCCAACATCTACGCCAGCGCGTTAAAGAAAAACCATATCGAGGCCAACACCCGTCTCAACCTTGGCAACCGGGAAATTATTATTCCGGCGCTGCAGAGCGGTGAGATCGATATCGTCCCGGAATATCTTGGCGCCCTGCTCAATTTCTATAACGGCAAGACCGAGGCCACCAGCCAGCAGGCCGTTAGCGCTGAGCTGGCCCAGGCCCTGCCCGCCGATTTCACCCTGTTGACCCCGGCCCCGGCCACCTCGATCACCGCCTGGGCGGTACGTGCCGAGACCGCGGAGAAATACCATCTGCGCACCCTCTCCGACCTGAAGCCCGTCGCCCCGCAGTTGGTGATCGGCGGACCACCGGAGCTGGCGGTACGCGCCCTGGGCCTGCCGGGGCTGAAGCGCGTCTATGGCCTTGAGTTCAAAGCGGTGAAATCGCTGGACATGGGCGGGCCGCTGACCCGGCTGGCGCTCAATTCGGGCAAAATCGACGTCGCGACGGTCGTCTCCACCCAGGGCAACCTGGCGAAGGAGAAATGGGTGGTTCTGGAAGATGATAAACATGAGCAACCGAGTCAGAACGTGGTGCCGCTGGTGCGCAAAGCCAGCCTGACGCCGGAGATCAGCGCCGTGCTCAATGAGGTTTCCGGCAAGCTGGACAATGCCACGCTGATTGCCCTCAACCAGCAGGTGGATCTCCAGCATAAAGATCCGGCAGCCGTCGCCGAGCAATGGGTTAATGCCAACCTCCCCCAACACTGACCGTCACCCCGCCACGGATGGCGTTCAGCCGCGAGTCCACGCTATGTCTACCCGACACATGATCCTGAACCTGTTCTTTTATAACCCGCAGGGGGATTACCGTTTCTCCTGGCGTCACCCTGACGCACCAGAAGCGGAAATATTTACCCTCAACTATTACGCCAGTCTGGCGCGCAAGGCCGAAGCGGCGACCCTCGACGCTATCTTTGTCGCCGACCATATCGCGGTGTGGGATACGGTGCCCAGCGGCCTGACCCACTATGCCAACGCCCGGCTTGAACCCCTGACGCTGCTCTCCGCCCTCGCCGCGGTGACGGAGCATATCGGTCTGATGGCCACCGCGTCGACCTCCTATAACGAACCCTATAACCTGGCGCGCTACTTTGCCTCGCTGGATTTCCTCAGCAATGGCCGGGCCAGCTGGAATGTGGTGACGTCGTGGCTGGAAGAAGAGGCGGCAAACTTCGGTCTGGAGCAGCTTCCCCGCCACGGCACCCGCTACCAGCGGGCCAATGAATTCATCGACGTGGTCACTCGCCTGTGGGATTCCTGGGAAGATGGCGCGGCGATCTTCGATAAAGCGCACGGATTATTCGCCGATGCCGGCAAGGTGCATCACCTCGACTATCAGGGCGAGTACTTTCGCGTGCGCGGCCCGCTCAACGTCCCTCGCCCGCCGCAGGGCCATCCGCTGCTGGTGCAGGCCGGCTCTTCAGAGGCGGGAAAAGCGCTGGCCGCCGCCTGGTCTGATATGCACTTCGTGTTTATTCACTCGATCGCCGAGGGGCTGGCCTATCGCGAAGAGATGAACCAGCGGCTGCGCCAGCACGGGCGCGATCCGGCCCATTTCAAAATTATCGCCGGGGTCCTGCCGGTGGTGGTGAACTCCAGCGAGGAAAAGGCGGCCCGCCAGCGGCTGAACGAGCAGCTGATGAGCGACCAGATGGCTATCGACCTGCTCTCCTCTTATCTTCGGATGGATCTCAGCACCCTGCCACGGGACCAACCCCTGCCTCCGCTTCCCGATGAAGAGAGCTTTGATGGCATCCGCACGGCGCTGAAGCTTATCCGCCAGTACGATCCGCGGCTCACCCTGCTGGAGTTGGGGAAATTGTTATTACAGAGCTCCGATAGCTGGCTGCTGCTGGGCAGCGCCGAGGAGATTGCCGCCACCTTAACGGAGACCTGGCAGGCGGGCGCCGCCGATGGGTTCAACCTGATGTTCCCGCTGCTGCCGGGAGACTTTGACCGCTTTGTTGACCAGGTGGTGCCGATTCTGCAGCGTAACGGCGTCATGCGCGATCGCTACCCGCCCGGCACCCTGCGTGAAAAGCTCGGTCTGCCCGCAGTGGAAAACCGCTTCACCGCGCCGTAGCCCGACGTGGCCCGCCCCGGCACAGACCGCTGGCCGGGGCATTTTACCTATAGCTGGCTGACTCCCAGCGCCGCGGCCTCATCCCGCCACGCCAGCAGCGGCGCATAGGCCTCCCGCGGCATATCGCTATAGCCGCAGATCAGCAAGGCATCGCACAGGGGACGATAGCGCGCATCGCTCACTAACTGCTGGAGCGCCTCGCGCAGGCTATTCAGCGTCGCCGCCGGAGTGGCGCCGGCGGTGATCAGCGGCAGCCCTGGCGCGGCCGGGCTCCAGCCGATCGCCACCAGGCCTGCCAGGGCCTGCGGCTGATGGCGCTGCAGCAGCGCGTAGGTCACGCAGTCGATGGCGGCGATATCGGCGTTTTCCTGCTGCAGCTCGCGCAGCGACTGCCGATGGCTGCCGCTGAACGCCACCGCCGAAAAAAATCGCCCCTCCCGGGAGAGCGGCGCGACCATTTTACGCAGCACGTTGTAGCCGGACTGCGAGTGCTCGGCATTGCACGCGGCCCGACGGCCAAAAAAGTCCCCCAGCATCCGATGACTATCCGCTTCGCGGGCCACCAACAGACTGCGGTAGCGGCGCCCTTCACAACCGGGCGCGGCGTAGTGGAAACAGCCCACCGTCTGCACCTCCGGCAGCTGGGTCACCAGCGGGTAGCCGCAGGTCTGGCTCAGCAACAGCGTCGGCTGGCGCCAGTGGTCCAGCAGATCCTCGGGGTCAGCCGCCGGAGGATCTCCCGTCACGGTCACGCCGCGTTCGGCCAGCAGCGACTGCACCGCCTGCCACAGGGCCTGGGTCTGTTGACGGTGGATGGCATACATCGGAAAGGTCATGCGTTCAGCCATGTTCTCCTCCCGCTTGCGCCTGCTCGCCAAAGCCCGGATGGGCGTTCACCGCCACCGCCCGGCGGCCAAAATGGCGTCGCCACTCGCCGTACCCACGCACCAGGAACCCCTGATTACGCTGCAGATAAGCCGTCTGGCGATGCAGATACAGCTGACGTAAAGCGTACCAGGGGACCCCTGGCAGGTCATGATGCACCGCATGGTAGTTGAGATTGAGGAACAGCACCCGCCAGGGGAGCCCGGCCTCGTTGATCACCGAGCGGGCCAGCGGGTCATCCGCGGCGCGGTGTTCGAGAAAAGAGCGCACTTTGGTCAGGGCCAGCGCCGGGTAGCTCACCGCCAGCACAAACCACAGTGGGGAAAAACCCTGCGCCGCCATCCAGGTCAGCAGGCCCGTCAGCAGCAACAGATGCAGACTCCACATGGCGATAGCGCGGCGGTCACCCTCGCGGAAAGCCCGCAGCGCGCGGTTCAGGGTGTGAATAATATCCATCAGCGGCGCCAGCAGCAGACGCCCCCAGAAGGTGTTGCGCAGGTGGATAAGACGGCGCTGCCAGGCAGAGAAGCGCTGCCAGCTTTCCGCCGTCACATAGTACGATTCGGGGTCGTCCTCGGGGTGCGTCAGCAGATGGTTGCGATGGTGCGCCAGGTGGCTGTCGCGGTAGATGCCATAGGGATACCAGACCGCCAGCGGCAGCGTCCCCAACAGCTGGTTAAACCATGCCAGCCGGGTGGGATGCCCATGGATAAGCTCGTGCTGTAAGGACATATACCAGGTGGTAAACCAGATCAGCAGCAGCGTGGCCGGCATCAAACCCAGCGTCTGCCAGCCCGCCACGCAGGCAAACCAGCCGCCGTAAACCGTCACAATCAGCAGCCATGTCGGCAGCTCGCTGCGCCACAGCCAGCTGCGCGCCAGCTGGCGGATCAGGATGCGCTGTTGATCATCCACATAGACAGCCGTCTTCTTTTCCGTCACTTCCGATACCTTGCCGTGTTGCCTCATTCCCTCCGAAGATGTGAGATAACACGTTAAATAACAAAGTATTTAATTTACTTAGCTTTGCCAAAAAGCGCGTTTGTATTCACCGCTTTCATCAACACCTGAAACTGCGGATTAAATTCATCAAAGATTGGCAGCGCAGCGGCGCCCAGCGCGGCGGTATCGGTGCCGGTCATCCCCATTTTGACACGCTGCGCCGGCAGGTAACGCCCGCGCACAGACTGATACAGCGGCGGCAGCCGCGCCAGCACTTTCTCCAGCAAGGGGGCGGGCATCATACCGCCCACCACCACCGTCTCGGCATCGAAGACGCACTCCAGCAAATTGATCGCCTGACGCAACGGCGCCAGGATGCTGGTGATCCACTGGTCGAAAAGCGCAGCGTCCACCGACAGCAGATCTTCCGGCAGCGCGCGATAGGGGTCGAGGCCGCAAAACTCATAGGCCGCCTGCAGCGAAACATAGCGCTCAAGGCATCCCTCATTCCCGCAATAGCAAGGGCGACCGTTCGGCGCGACCACAATATGCCCGACCTCACCGGCGTTATGGGCATGGCCGGTATACACATGACCATCGGTAAAAATACCGGCGCCCAGACCGGTGCCAATATAGAGATAGACAAAAGAGTTGAGCTGCCGCGCCACGCCGTGAAAGCGTTCGCCAATGGCGGCCACCGTGGCGTCGTTTTCGAGAGTCACCGGCAGGCCGCTGAGTCGCCCGAGCTCCGCCGCTACATCGACCCCTTCCCAGCCGTTGAGCGTCGTGGGCCCCGTCGACGAGATCCCTTCCACGCCAAAGGGCCCCGGCATCACGACCCCCATCCCCAGCACCCGCGACCAGTCCAGCGTCGGCAGCGCACGGATCTCATTCAGCACCTCAGCGAGGCGGGCAAAGGTCGCACCAGGCTGGGGCTTTTGCACCAGAATGAGTCGGCGAAAATGGACCTCGCCGGCCAGATCCACCAGCACCACAATCAGCGTCTGATGATCAAGATGGATGCCAATTGACCAGGCGCTGGCGGGATTGAGGCTCACCGGCACCGCTGGCTGTCCACGGCCGCTGGCGCGCCGCGGTTGGTGGCTGGTCAGGAGATCCATCTGCTCCAGCTCCGCCACAATATTCGACACGGTCTGCGGGGTCAGCGCGGTCAGCCGCGCCAGCTCGGCGCGGGTCAGCTCGCCATGTAAACGCACCGCCTCAATGATCACCCGGCGGTTATGCACCCGGGCATGTTCAAGGTTTGTACCTGATGTTTTCATCGTTTCCCTTCCAGGCTGGACTGGTGAAATTTTAGCCGGCATCACAGATCTGACAACGACCCGCGCAGGCGGGTCTTCGCGATGGCATACCCTTTGCTACGCTTAGTGCTGGGGCCCCTCGGGAGATGTCGCCGATATTGTCGCCCTGATTAAATCAATCAAATTGATTTAATAAATCATAACCCCTTTCAGTACAGCACAGCGGAGAGCAAAGATGAAATACCACAGCGCACTACGGGTCAACGCCTGTCTGCTGGCGATGCTCGTTATCAGCGGGAGCGTCAGCGCAGCGACCCAGATTAATGCCCTGTTCATGACCCAGGCGGCCTATAGCGAAAACGACATTCGCGCGATGACCAGTGACTTCGAAAAGCAACACCCTGACGTGAAGGTCAATCTCGAATTCGTCCCCTATGAAGCGCTGCACGACAAGATCGTCGCCGCCCGCGGCGCAGGGGGTAACGGCTACGACGTGGTGCTGTTCGACGCGATCTGGCCGGCGGAGTTTAGCCGCTTCGATCTGCTGCAGGATGTCTCCTCACGGATTGCCGCCGACGAGCGCGAGAAGATTTTCCCCGGGGCGATGAATACCGTGGTGTATCAAGGCAAAACCCTCGGCATGCCGTGGATCCTCGACACCAAATATCTGTACTACAACAAAGCCATGCTGGACAAAGCGGGGATCAAAACGCCGCCTGCCAGCTGGCAGCAGGTAATGGACGACGCCAAAGTGCTTAAGGACAAAGGGATTGTTAAATATCCTCTGGTCTGGAGCTGGTCGCAAGCGGAAGCGCTGGTCTGCGATTACACCACCCTCGTCTCCGGCTTCGGCGGGAGCTTCTACCAGAACGGCAAGCTCGATTTTTCGACGCCCGCCTCGCTGAAAGCGGTCACGCTGATGAAAACCTCGCTCGATCAGGGGCTGAGCAACCCGGCATCACGTGAATATCTTGAGGAGGATGTGCGTAAGGCTTTCTCCAATGGCGACGCCGCCTTTGCGCTCAACTGGACCTATATGTACAACATGGCCAACGATCCGAAACAGAGTAAAGTCGCAGGTGATGTTGGCATTGTCCCCGCCCCAGGCGATACCCCGGATAAACCCGGCGCCGTCAACGGTTCTATGGGGCTGGGCATCGCCAAAGCCAGTCAGCATCCGGAAGAGGCCTGGCAGTATATTCACTATCTGACCTCCCAGCCGGTACAGGACAAGTATGCCAAACTGAGCTTGCCGGTGTGGAAAGCCTCGTACCAGGATCCTGCCGTTGCCAAAGGCCAGGAGAGCCTGATCGCCGCCGCCGACAAGTCGTTGAACGTGATGCTCTCTCGTCCCGAAACGGCAGATTACTCGCGCCTGTCAAACACCCTGCAACAGCAGCTTCAGTCGGTACTGCAGGGTAAAGCCACGCCCGACGTCGCCCTCAAGGCGGTCGACACCAGCGCGGCCCGTCTGCGTTAAGGAGGCATGATGCTGAGTCTGCAACGACGCGAGCATCGTCAGGCATGGGTGCTGTTAGCGCCCATGCTTATCGCGATGTTTATCCTCACCGCATGGCCGCTGGCGCGCACGCTGTGGCTGAGTTTTACCGATACCGCGCTGGCGGGAAGCGGCGAGGCGACCCACTACGTCTGGCTGGATAATTATCTTTATGCCCTGACCGACCCGGACTTTCGTGCGGCCTTCGCGCGAACGCTCTATTTCACCGTGGTCTCGGTGGCGATTGAGGGGGCGATCGGCGTACTGGTGGCGCTGTTGTTGAATCAGCGTTTTGTCGGGCGAAATGTCCTGCGGGTGCTGGTGATCCTGCCGTGGGCGTTGCCAACTATCGTCAACGCCATGATGTGGCGGCTTAACTTTAATCCCGACTACGGCAGCGTTAATGCTCTGCTCAGCCAGCTGGGGCTGATTGACAGCTATCGCAGCTGGCTGGGCTCGCCGGATTCCGCGCTGCACGCGGTGATGCTGGCGGATATCTGGAAAAACTACCCGCTGGTCACCCTGCTGGTGCTGGCCGCCCTGCAGTCTGTTCCCGACGATCTGTACGAGGCGGCGCGGCTCGACGGCGCCTCGGCCTGGCGGCGTTTTCGCGCCATTACCTTTCCGGCCATTGTGGGTCCCCTTGGCGTCGCGCTGGTGCTACGCACCATCGATGCCTTCAAAGTGTTCGACATTATCTATGTTATGACCCGCGGCGGCCCGCTCGACAGTACCAAAACGTTGAGCTTTTTTGTCTATCAGGAGTCCTTCAGCTACCTGCGCGCCGGCAGCGGCGCGGCCTACGCCATGCTGATGAGCCTGATGTGCGCCGTGCTGATAGCCCTGTATCTGTTTTTGCTGCTGCGTCAGCGGCGCCGGAGTGTTGATGATGAAGCGTAAAGGGTACATCGTACTGCGTTACCTGGCGGCGCTGGCGGTGGCGATCTCGATCCTCGCCCCGATGCTGTGGCTGTTTTTGATGAGCGTCAGCACCACCGCGGACCTCACCCGCGTCCCGCTGGAGTGGCTCCCGCGGCAGTGGGACTTCAGCCGCTATGGCCATCTGCTGTCGCTGGCCCCTGGCGAACCCGGGGCGCTGTTTCTTCCCGCGCTGGGCAACAGCCTGCTGGTGGCCGCCGGGGCGACGCTGGTGTCGTTGTTGCTGGCGATCCCCGCCGCCTTCAGCTTTTCGCGTTATCCCGGCCGCGACGGCTGGCTGTACGCCGGCCTCGGCATCTATATGGTGCCGCCCGTGGCCTTTGTGCTGCCGCTCTATTTTATTCTTGAACACTTTGGCCTGCTCAACACCCGCAGCGGGCTGGTGCTGGTCTACTGCTCGCTGATCGTGCCGTTTCTGACGTGGATGGTCAAAAACCAGTTCGATACCCTGCCGCAGGATATCGAGCAGGCGGCCCGGCTTGACGGTCTGCGCATCTGGCAGGTCCTGCTGCGCATTACTCTACCGCTGGCGAAACCGATGCTTGGCGCCGCCGCGCTGTTCGGCTGGCTGCTGGCGTGGGACGAGTTTTTCTATGCGCTACTGTTCACCAGCAACCTCGCCGCCCAAACGCTGCCGGTGACCATCGCCGGCTTCACCGCCGGCCGCGCCACCGATGACGGGCTGGTGGCGGCGGTCGGCATACTGGCTTCAGTCCCTCCGCTGTTGATTGCTATCTGGCTGCAAAAAACGCTGGTCAGCGGCCTCACTAACGGGGGAAGTAAAGGATAACTATGGATAACACCAGGACACCTGTGCTCTATATCGTGGGCAATTACAATATTGATTTAGTGATGGGAACCCTGACCCACTGGCCTGCCCAGGGGACTGAGATGATGCTCGAGCACAGCGCTCTGCGGCCCGGCGGCTCTGCCGGCAACTGCGCGCTGGCCGCCGCCGCCATGCAGCTTCCGCACTGCACGGTCGGCTGTCAGGGCGACGACGCGTTTACTCCGTGGCTGGCGGCACAGTTTCCCGGCGGCAGCGCACGCTGGCCGCAGTATCCCTGTGAAACTTCGCTGACGGTAGCGATCACCCATCCCAACAAAGAGCGCTCCTTCCTCAGCAACCACGGACATATTACCCGCCTGACCGCCGGGGATGTGTTGAGCCAGCTGCCGGCCGCCGCTGGCGAGGGCGATATCGTGTTGCTCTGCGGTACCTTTCTCTGTACCGGGCTGCTGTCCGACTATCCGCAGCTGCTCGCCACGCTCCGCCAGCGCGGGTTTACCCTTGCCGTCGATACCGGCTGGCCGCCTCAGGGCTGGAGCGACCCGCTGCGTCATGAGGTCGACCGCTGGCTGGGCGACTGCGACTGGCTGTTGCTCAACGACGTTGAAACCCTGCAGCTGGCCGGCCACCCGACCCTCGCCGCAGCCGCCGCAGCCCTGGCGGCACGGCTCAGCGGCCGCGGCGGGTGCGTGGTAAAGCGCGGCGCCGACGGCGCGGACTGCTGGACGACCGACGGCCATCACCATGCGCCGACCCGGCCAGTCACCGTGATCGATACCATCGGCGCTGGCGACAGCTTTAACGCAGGATTCCTTGCCGCGCTGCTGAGCGGTAAACCTGCGGCAGCCGCGCTGCGCTGGGGAAATACCGTCGCCGCGCAGGCGATCGGCACCTCCCCGCGCCGCTATCCCGACTGGCATACCCTGCAACATCACCTTGAGGAGGCCACCGATGGCCAGTGTTGAACTGATCGATGTCGCCAAGCGCTACGGCAAACAGACGGTGCTCCAGCCGCTGGACCTCACCATCCCCGACGGCAGCTTTACCGTACTGGTGGGCCCTTCCGGCTGCGGCAAGTCGACCCTGCTGCGCCTGCTGGCCGGTCTCGAAACGCTTTCCGGCGGCACCATTCTGATGAACAAGCGGCCGGTCAACGATCTGGATCCGGCCGACCGCGATGTGGCGATGGTCTTTCAGAGTTACGCGCTCTACCCCCACCTGACGGTGGCGGAAAATCTCGCCTTTCATATGCAGGTCAAAAAGGTGGATAAGCAGTTACAGAAAAGCAAAGTGCAGCAGGTCGCCAGCCTGCTGGGGATTGATAAACTGCTGGCTCGCTATCCGCGAGCGCTCTCCGGCGGCCAGCGCCAGCGGGTGGCGA
>NZ_KV789908.1:355578-470357 GCF_001807705.1 Klebsiella sp. HMSC25G12
CTCCGGCGGCCAGCGCCAGCGGGTGGCGATGGGCCGGGCCATGGTCAGAAACCCCCAGGTTTTCCTGTTCGATGAGCCGCTGTCGAACCTTGACGCCCAGCTGCGGATGGAGCTGCGCGCGGAGATCAAATCCCTTCACCAGCGCATCAATACCACCATGATCTATGTCACCCATGACCAGGTGGAGGCGATGACTCTGGCCGATCAGATTGTGGTGATGCGCGACGGGCAGATCGTCCAGCAGGGGGCGCCGCTGGCCATTTACGACCAGCCCTGCAATACCTTCGTCGCCCGCTTTATCGGCTCCCCGCCGATGAATCTCCTGCCCGGTCAGCGCGCCGTGCGCGACGGTCAGCCCGGCGTCGCCTGCGGCGCGCTGTGGTTTCCGCTGGCCGAACGCTGGCATCAGGCCGTGGCGCAGCAGGGCGATGCCCCGCTGATTGTCGGTCTGCGCCCGCAGGATATTCTGCCGGATGCGCATGGCGCGCCGGCAACGGTAAACATCATGGAGGTGACGGGGGAATCCACCCTGTTGCATCTCGACTGGCAGGGTTTTCCGGTGCATGTGCAGGTTGCCGGCAGGGTGGCGGTCGCGGCGCAGCAGACGCTGGGGCTGACTCTCCGCCGCGAAAACCTGCATCTGTTTGATGCCGCCAGCGGCGAGCGGCTGGCGGAGACGCGCTAAGGGCGAAGGGAGCCGGTCATCATCCGTGTGGCCGGGCTCCGGGCGAGGTCGTGTTCCAGGGCTACTCCTCTTCCCGCTCCGCTGGGGTCCAGGTCGGCAGCGTCTGGAAGGTGTGCAACAGCCCTTCGGACCACGCCTTGCGGATGCGGTTGAAGTAGGGATCGCTGTCGGTGATGCGATGCTGCCCGGCACTGCTCAGGCTGCCGCTGCGGTAGAGCAGCGTATCCAGCGGCAGGCCGACGGACAGATTACTGCGCAGCGTCGAGTCAATGGAGATCAACGCGCAGCACATCGCCTGCTCCAGCGGCGTATCGATGGTCAGCACCCGATCGATGATCGGCTTGCCGTACTTGCTTTCGCCGATCTGGAAATAAGGTGTGTCGCGGGTGGCTTCAATAAAGTTGCCCTCCGGATAAATATGGAACAGACGATGGGTTTCGCCGGCGATCTGACCGCCAAGCAGCAGGTTGCAGTTGAAGTTGGTGTTACTGCAGTTCTGCTGGTTGCTGCTGTCGCGCTGGATCACCTCCAGCAGCGTTTTACCGATCAGCATCGCGGCGTCGTAGAGGGAGGTGACCTGCATCAGATTCGGCTCCTGCTGGGTACGGATGCGCGCGCTGAGCAGGCTTATCACGCTCTGGGTGGTAGCCAGGTTGCCAGCGGATTGCAGCACCAGTACCCGTTCCCCCTCCTGATGGAAAACGTGCAGCTTTTTAAAAGTGGCAATATGGTCGACGCCCGCGTTGGTGCGGGAGTCGGAAGCAAACACCAGTCCATCCGCCAGGCACATGGCCACACAGTAGGTCATTGCGGTTTTTCCCGTATTATTGCTGCTGCGCCTGCTGGCTGTGTTCGCGCACTTCAGCGTTGGTTAACATAATCTCCCCGCCGCCGCCCAGCCGGGTGCCCCGTACCGGGCAGGCGTCGAGATAATCCAGCCCGGTCGCCAGCCGCAAATGCTGATTCAGGCGACGGGTATTATTGGTGATATCAAACGACAGCCAGCGGCCGTCGAGCCAGACTTCCGCCCAGGCGTGCATCGCCACATGCTGAGCGTTATCGCTGTAAACATAGCCGCTGACGTAGCGCGCCGGGATCTCCAGTGCGCGGCAGCAGGCCAGAAAAACATGGGTATGATCCTGGCACACTCCCTTCGCGCGGGCGAAGGCGTCGGCGGCGGAGTCCTGCACCTGGGTCGCGCCGGGGGAGTATGGCATTCTTAACAGCAGATCCGCCATCAGTTGATTCAGACTTTCTTCCGCCGCATCGGGACGATAGAGGCGCTGGGCAAACTCACGGATCGCCGTATCGGCGCGGGTTAGCGGCGTACAGCGCAGAAAAACCAGCGGCGACAGCAGCTCGGCCTCTTCATCACGCGTCTCCTCCCCTTCGTCGGCGATATCGACAATCCCGCTGGCGCGGATAGTGATTTCCTTGTGCGGGTTATCCAGCGTCAGCACATGCAGCACATTGCCCCAGCCGTCGGTAGTGGTCACCGCCGCCCCGTCCGGCAGGGTCAGCGTCCAGGCGGTGATAGTCTGCCGGCCGGTACTGCGCGGCGTCAGGCGCAGATACTGGGTGGAAAACTTCACTTCTTCATCGTAGCCATAGCGGGTGAGATGATCGATGACCAGTTTCATAAGGCCTCCAGATAGGTTTGTCTGATGCTGTCGGACAGCGCGTTAATTCTCGCCAGCAGGCCGTTAAGGGTGGTCTGCAGGTCCGCCTGCGCCAGGTCGTCGCGGGTGCTGAAGCGCAGGTCAACGTTGAGCTGATGGGCCAGGCGCAGCGGTTGATAGGAGCGATCGTTGGCGATCTTCTCCAGCTCACCGACCAGATCGGCAATGCTGGCGCGCAGCGAACGCGGAATATCGTTACGCAGGATCAGCAGCTCCATCACCGTTTCGCGACTGACTGGCTGGCGATAGAGGCTGTTGTAGGCTTCGCGGGCGCTGACCGCATTGAGCAAGGTATCCAGTCGATAGTATTCCCGCACCGGATCCGGGTCGTTGGTCAGTTGTTGATCCTTAATCAGCAGCAGCTGGGTGGTGGCGAAGGCGCGCTCTATCAGCGTGCCGATGCCGATAAAGCTCAGCGCGTCGTTGCGCAGCAGCGTGCCAATCACCGCCCCGCGAAACAGATGCACCCGCTCTTTCACCCACTCGAAAAAGCCGTCGCTGCCGAGTTCGCCCAGCCCCTGCTGGCGCAGGGTTCGCAGCTCGATGCGGGTGGCGTTGATGCTCTCCCACACCTCGGCCGACAGACTGCCGCGCACCGCGTGCGCATTGTTCCACGCCATCTCCACGCAGCTGTAAATACTGCAGGGGTTGTTGCCATCGAGGGCAAAAAAGTTGAGCAGGTTGCTCATGGTAAAGCGGGCATGGCGCGCCTGAAACAGCTCGTGGGTCATCGACAAATTCAGCGGCAGCGCCAGATCCCGCGACTGCTGGCTGTGCCGGGGGATCATCGATAATTTCCAGGTCACGTCCAGTACCCGGGCGTAGCTTTCCGCCCGCTCGAGATAGCGGGCCATCCAGAACAATTCACTCGCCGTACGACTTAGCATGATGCGTCATCCTCCATCACCCAGGTATCCTTGGTTCCGCCGCCCTGCGACGAATTGACCACCAGCGCCCCTTCGGTCAGCGCCACGCGGGTCAGGCCGCCGGGCACCAGCCGCATCTCCTGCCCGGACAGCACGTAGGGCCGTAAATCGATATGTCGCGGCGACAGACCTTCATCAACGAAGGTGGGGCAGGTCGACAGCGCGAGGGTGTCCTGGGCGATATAGTTGGCCGGATTGGCCAGCAGGCGCTGGCGGAAGGCCTCTCGCTCCTCTTTAGTCGAACGCGGGCCAACCAGCATGCCGTAGCCCCCGGCGCCATGGACCTCCTTGACCACCATCAGCTCAAGGTTACTCAGCACATAGCGCAGGTCCTCTGCTTTCCGGCACTGCCAGGTGGGGATATTGCTGAGGATCGGCTGTTCGCCGAGGTAAAAGCGGATCATTTCCGGAACGTACGGGTAGATTGATTTGTCGTCGGCGACGCCGGTGCCGATAGCGTTGGCCAGCACCACGCCGCCGGCGCGATAGACTGACAGCAGCCCCGGTACGCCGAGCATGGAATCGGCGCGGAAGGCCAGCGGGTCGAGCCAGGCGTCGTCGATGCGGCGATAAATCACATCCACTCGCCGCGGCCCCTCGGTGGTCCGCATATACACCGCGCCGTTCTTAATGAACAGGTCGGCGCTCTCCACCAGCTCGACCCCCATCTGCTGCGCCAGGAAGCTGTGCTCAAAGTAGGCGCTGTTGAAGCGCCCCGGGGTCATCACCACGACGCAAGGGTCATCCACCAGCGAGCTTTCGCGCAGGGTCTGCAGGAGGTAGCTCGGGTAACGCTCCACTGGCGCAATGTGATGCTGCTCGAACATCTCCGGATAGAGGCGCATCATCATCTTACGGTTTTCGAGCATGTAGGAGACGCCGGACGGCGTACGCAGGTTATCCTCCAGCACGTAGTATTGACCGTCGTTATTGCGCACCATATCGACGCCGGTGATATGGGCATAGGTGTTGTTTGGCAGGTTGATGCCCTGCATGCATGGCTGATACTGCTCGTTGGCCAGCACCTGCTCGGCCGGGATCAGCCCCGCGCGCAGAATATTCTGCTCATGATAGATGTCATAGAGGAAGGCGTTCAGCGCTTTCACCCGCTGGCGAATGCCGCGGTCAATGCGCTGCCACTCCCCGGCGGGTATGATCCGCGGCACGCTATCAAACGGGATCAGCCGCTCGGTTCCCTCATCCTCGCCGTACACGTTAAAGGTGATGCCGATACGGTGAAAAAGCAGTTCCGCTTGCGCTTTTTTCTGCCGGATAGAGAATTGATCGGTGTTGCGAAACCATTGCCACCAGGCATTATAGTGCGGCCGCTGTTCACCCTGCGCGGTCAGCATCTCGTCATAATAATGCCCGTCAGGTAGCGTAATTTTAATCATGGCTATCCCCTCCGGTTGTACTCACTTTGTGGTAATCCCGGTAAGAGATAAGCATTAATTATGCCAGGTCATCTACCGCCGCGGCGTTGTGCAAATCTGTTCTGACCCGCCGTCTGATTGTGCAAAAAATCGCCAGAACAGCCGCCCGCGCCCGGCTGCGGTTGCACCGTCGTGAGGCAGCGCTACGATTTTTGCGCCATCGTGGACGCCAGCGCCTTCAGCCAGGCGGCATAGGCCGTGGGCCAGGCGGTCGTCGGCGTTCCCGGGCGCCCCATACCAAAGCCATGGCCACCGCGGGTATAGCGGAAAAGCTGCACAGGAACCTGATGCTGGCGGCAGGCGTCAGCCATCAACAGCGTATTGTGCGGATTGGAAATCGGATCGTCCTGCGCCTGTACCAGAAAACAGGGCGGTGTGGCCGTTGTCACCCAGGTTTGTACCGACCAGGCGCGGTCGGCCGCCTCGCTCGCCTGCGGCCCCACCAGCAGACGATGGGTCGCCGTATGGCTCCAGGGCGGCAGGAGCGTGATCACCGGATAGATCAGCGCGGCGCCGTCGGCGGTGGCGGGCTGGTGGTCCAGCGCATCCTCCGGCGGGTAGCTGGCAAACGCCGGCCGACAGGCGGCCATCCCCAGCAGATGTCCCCCCGCCGAAAAACCGAGCACGCTGACCTGCGATTCCCGGGCGCGGATCAGCCGCAGGGCCCGCTGCGCATCCTGCAGCGGCGCCAGCGCACCGGCCTGCCAGCCCTCCCCCGGCAAGCGGTAGCTCAGCACATAGGCGGTATAGCCGTGCGCCGTCAGCCAGTGCGCCGCAGGCCAGGCCTCACTGCCCATCTCGATCCGCTGGTATCCGCCGCCGGCCGCCACCAGCACTCCGTGGCCAGTGGCCCGGGCGGGTTGCCAGACCGTCAGCACAGGACGAGGGATATGGCTCAGCGCACCGCGGGCGGATAACCGAGCCTCGCCCCCCGGCCCGCCTCCCCCCGGCGGTTGATCCGACCACAGCGGCAGCGTCAGCGCCGGAGCAGTGGCCGCCGCGCCCCGCACCGCAGACAGCGCAGCGGCGCTAAACAGCAGAAATTGACGTCGATTCATGACTGGCTCCCGGGCGCGTTGGCTTGCCTGTAAACCTAACCGCTTTGCTGGTGGTTATATCAGAAAACCTGGCAGGTAAATCCTCTGTTTTCGCGCAAAATGTTACCCCTGACACGCGCAGCGGCAGATATTCGTCTAAGGTTTCTGGATGGCCAAACGTCGTGGCCCGCAGTCGATAATGATAAGGAGAACTCCCCATGACGAGTACTGATGCACATCGTCCCGCTGCTTTGCCCTGTACCCTGCGCCTGGCGATCGGCGGCGCCCTGCTCGCCCTGATGAGCCTGAATGTCCAGGCGGAAGACGGCAAAACCGCGCCGCCCCCCTCGCCGGATATTCTGCTGGGCCCGTTGTTCAATGATGTCCAGAGTGCGAAGCTCTTTGCCGATCAAAAAACCTTCGCCGACGCGATCCCTAACAGCGATCCGCTGATGATCCTTGCTGATTACCGGATGCAGAAAAACCAGGCCAGCTTTGACCTGCGCCACTTCGTCGAGCTGAACTTCACGCTGCCGAAAGAAAATGACACCTATGTGCCGCCTAAAGGGCAAACCCTGCGTCAACATATCGATGGCCTGTGGCCGGTCCTGACCCGCAGCACCGTCGAGGTGGAAAAATGGGACTCGCTGCTGCCGCTGCCTAAGCCCTACGTGGTCCCCGGAGGACGCTTTCGCGAAGTCTATTACTGGGACAGCTATTTCACCATGCTGGGTCTTGCCGAAAGCGGTCACTGGGATAAAGTCGAAGATATGGTCGCCAACTTCGCCGCGGAAATTGACACCTGGGGCCATATCCCCAACGGCAACCGCACCTATTACCTCAGCCGTTCGCAGCCCCCCTTCTTCTCCTTTATGGTGAGCCTGCTGGCGACGCACGATGGCGACCAGGTACTGAAAACCTACCAGCCGCAGCTGGAGAAGGAGTATCGCTACTGGATGGCCGGAGCGGACGCGCTGGCCCCCGGCAGCGCCGACAAACGGGCGGTGCGGATGGCGGACGGCGCGCTGCTCAACCGCTACTGGGACGATAACGACACCCCGCGCCCCGAGTCCTGGCTTGACGACGTCAAAACCGCCAAAAGCAACCCGAATCGTCCGGCAACCGAGATCTATCGCGACCTGCGCTCCGCCGCCGCCTCCGGCTGGGATTTCAGCTCCCGCTGGATGGATAATCCGCAGCAGCTCGCCACCATTCGCACCACCTCGATTGTCCCGGTCGATCTCAATGCCCTGATGTTCCATCTGGAGAAAACCCTCGCCCGCGCCAGCAAGGCATCCGGGGACAGCGCCGGCGCTACGCAGTACGATGCGCTGGCTAATGCCCGCCAGCAGGCCATCGAGAAATATCTGTGGAATGATAAAGAGGGATGGTACGCCGATTACGATCTGAAAACCCGCAAGGTGCGCAATCAGCTGACCGCGGCGGCGCTGTTCCCGCTGTACGTCAATGCGGCGTCACGCGAGCGGGCGACGAAAGTGGCCGCCGCCGCTGAGTCGCGGCTGCTCAAACCCGGCGGGCTGACCACCACCACCGTCAACAGCGGTCAGCAGTGGGACGCCCCGAACGGCTGGGCGCCGCTGCAGTGGGTGGCGGTCGAGGGCCTGCAAAACTACGGCCAACAAAAGATCGCCATGGAGGTCAGCTGGCGCTTCCTGAGCAACGTTCAGCATACCTATGACAGCAAGCAAAAGCTGGTGGAGAAGTATGACGTAAGCTCGACCGGGACCGGCGGCGGCGGTGGCGAATATCCGCTACAGGATGGCTTTGGCTGGACCAACGGTGTCACCCTGAAGATGCTGGATCTGATCTGCCCGCAGGAGAACCCCTGCGATGCCCTGCCCGCCACGCGCCCGGCGGCGGCCCCTTCCGCGCAGAGCAAGCCAGCCGCCAACGACCCCGCACCGGCGGCAGCGCAAAAAACCGGCGCCTGACGCTTTTCACGCACCCCCTACCAAATTCGGTAGGGGGTAGTCGTCTCCCTGCTGACAACGTCCCCGTGCAGCCCCGCTCTGCGGCCCGCGGGAAGCACGTCACTCCCCCCATCGCCCTGAACCGGTCACCTTTCGCTTGATCACATAAATACAAACAATAATAATTCGCATTACTTTTTAACGAACAATGACAGATTCGTTTTTCCCGCGGCGGCGTACAGGAGTACCAGACCGCGTTGGTTCAGGATGATCTTATGAACGTGGCTATTTTCCGAAAACGCCCGAGGCTGCTGTACGCCCTCGTGGTCGCCCTTCCCCTCACCGCGCAAGCTGAAGAGACCGTGGTGGTCACTGCCAGCCCGCCGGCGTCCGCCAGCGCGCCGACTGAAGGCTACAGCGCCAGCACTTCGCTCGGGGCGACGAAAACCGACCAGCCGTTAATCACCACCGCCCAGTCGGTATCGGTGGTCACCCGCCAGCAGATGGCGGACCAGGGGGCGAATACCATCAGCCAGGCGCTGGAATATACCCCGGGGGTCTACTCCAGCTTCGGCGGCGGCGCGACCCGGTTCGACGCTATCTCCCTGCGCGGCTACCACGGCGGCGACGTCGATAACCTGTTCCTCGACGGTATGCGCCTGATGAGCGACGGCGGCAGTCATAACGTTGTGCAAATCGACCCGTGGTTTATCGAACGCGTCGATGTGATCCGCGGCCCCTCCTCCGCGCTCTACGGGCAGAGCGTGCCGGGCGGCGTGGTCAACCTGACCTCCAAACGCCCGCAGTTTAGCCAGCAGGGCCACGTCCGCCTGACCGGCGGTACGCAAAATACCAAAGGCGCGGCCTTCGATTACACCGACGCCATCAACGAGCAGTGGGCATGGCGGCTGATCGGGATGACCCGCAGCAGCGACACGCAGTATGACCATACCCGCGAAGAGCGCTACGCGATTTCGCCTTCCCTGCTGTGGCAGCCGGACAGCGACACCTCGCTGCTGCTGCGCGCCTATCTGCAAAAAGATCCTTCCGGCGGCTACCACGGCTCTTTGCCGCTGGACGGCACCCGCTACGCGCATAATGGTCGTAAGCTCTCCCCCAGCACCAACGAGGGCGATCCGGGAGATGGCTATCAGCGCCGCCAGCAGATCTACAGCTATGAGTTTGACCACCAGTTCACCGACGTCTGGTCGGTCTATTCCGCCGGGAGCTACACCCACACCAACGTCTCCCTCGATCAGGTCTATCAGGTCGGCTGGATAGATGACAGCGACATGCTGGCCCGCGGCTACAGCGGTTCGCGCGGTTCGCTGGACGGCTGGTCGACCGATAACCGCCTGCGCGCCGATTTCAATACTGGCGACCTGGCGCATACCCTGATCCTCGGCGCCGAATATCATCGCTTCCGCAACGATCTGTGGACCGGCGCCGGCGGTGCGGCGCCGCTAAACCCGTTTAGCGGCTATACTGCGCAGACCGGGCATACCGTCACCTATAGCGATGACAATCATCGCCGCTATTATCAGACCGGGCTGTATCTGCAGGATGAGATGGTCTGGAACCGCTGGCATGTGGATGTTTCCGCACGCTACGACCGCATCGTTTCCCAGCAGGTCAGCGATACCTTCGGCACCTCAAACCGCCGTTCAGACGACCATATCAGCGGCCGCGCCTCGCTGTTGTACGCCCTGGATAATGGCCTTTCGCCTTATCTGAGCTACAGCCAGGCGATCACCCCGGCGATGCTGCCGGGCGCGGACGGCAAACCGCTGAAACCGACCACCGCCGAGCAGGTCGAAGCCGGTCTGAAGTTCCAGCCGCCGGGCAGCCGCGACCTCTATAGCATTGCAATTTACGACCTGACGCAAAAGGATGTCGCCACCCGCGACCCGAACATCGCCACCGCCACCTATATTCCGGCGGGTAAGGTCCATTCCCAGGGCGTTGAGCTGGAAGCACACCACCAGATCACCCCGCAGCTGAGTACTATCGCCTCGTATACCTGGAATCGTCTGCGCTTCCAGGACACCAGGGACGGTACCGATAACAACACGCCGCAGCTGACCCCGGATCAGATGGCCTCCTTCTGGGCGCGCTATCAGTTCCCGGCGGGGATCTCGGTGGGCGCTGGCGTCCGCTACATCGGCAAACAGTGGGCGGATGATGCCAACACCGCGCGGCTGCCGTCGGTCACGCTGATGGATGCCATGATGCGGGCCGACCTCGGCGTCTGGTCGCCAACGCTGAAAGGCGCTTATGTGCAGGTTAACGCCAACAATATCGGCGACCGCGAGTATATTTCCGGCTGCTACGGCACCGGCAACTGCTACTGGGGAGCAGAGCGCAGCGTCATGGCCACCGTGGGCTACGACTTTTAACTGACCGCAGCAATATAAGCCTCCGGCCATGACGGCGGAGGCTTTCATGAAGACTTTTATCTCGCTTTTATTGCTGAAATTAACTTAAAAATGCCACCCCATTATTTCACTTGCCCCCCGCGGATGAGAAAGCTTACTATGCTGGCGCAAACCGGTTATAGCGCTCACAAGGAATAAAAGTGAACCCCGTCATTAGCTATATTGCCAATTTACATCCGTTATCATTTATGGGTTATTATGTATTATCCACCACAGTGATATATATTCTGCTGAATATGATTATTGTGAAGACCCGCCCTGCTGGAAATACCACCGCCGTCCCGGCGCCCTATTCTATCTCCCCCTCTTTTTTAGCCTGGCTACGTCATCGCGCCACCCGCGTCATTCAGCTGGCCATGTTCCGGCTGTTAAGAAAAAACTATGTCACCCTCATCCATTCTGCTGAAGATATTCAGCTCTGCGCCAATCAGCAGTATGCCGAATGCAAAATGACCTGCGTGGAAAAAATACTGTTTGACCATTTCGCTACGCCAAAATCCTGTCACCAGGATCTCCCGCTTTCTCTGCACGTCGCTGAACAAAACCACTGGGCTACCGATCCCCACTGCAGTGGGCTACGGCTAAGCCCAACGCACCAAACGTGGAACATGATAGTGATTGCCGCCCCCTCCCTGCTGTTAATCGCTGTGCTCGTCTGGAAAACACTATTTGATCATCAGGCGATAATTCACTCCAGCGTATTGAGCTGGCTGGTGATGTTTATGGTTTCCGGACTGTGGTGGCTGTGGCTATTATGCATCACCTTAAATGCCACCCGGCTCGACCGGGAGGGGATCGCTATTAATATTCTTCACCACTATATTGATACCCTGAAAGAGACGCTTATTGCTGACGCAGATACCCTGACCGATGAAAACGCCGATTATTGCGTGGCGATTGGTACAACCACCCTGCTTCCCGAAAGATTTGCTGAATATGTAAAAATCATCAACCTTATTCAGTATCCCTTTTGTCTGCAGCGCCTGGATTAACGAGGGGACAGTATGTGGAATTTTATGATGCATCTGCATCCACTGCTGTTTCTTGGCGGATTTATGTTTATCGTCCCGGGTATCTATATTGCTATCGGTACGACGATCGTCGTGACACGGCCAGCGGCTCAGCCCCAGCCGCACGCGACGGAGGTCAGTCCATGGCTGCTGGCCTGGCTGACCGGAGAAGGGACCCGGGTGATCCAGCTGGCGATGTTCAGCTTACTCAGTAAAAAGTATCTGTGGATCCCGGAGGCCGGGCAGGTTTTGGCCAACGGACGCTATGCAAACCAGGAAATGAACGTCATTGAAAGAATACTGTTTGACCATTTTGAGGTGCGAAAGCCGTGTCATGAAGATCTGCCCTGCAGCCTGAGTATTGCCGGACGTAACCTCTGGCAGGAACAGATAGCGAGCGCGGGCTTAGCCTTAAGTCCGCTGCGCCGCGGGTGTAATATGCTGGCCATCAGCATCCCTTCGCTCGCCCTCGGCATTATCGTTTTCAGTAAGACCTTTATCTGGCTCGACTTCACCGCGTACAGCATCTTTAGTTGCCTGCTCATGCCCACGGGTTGCGTTTTGTGGGGCGGGTTATGGATAGAAGCCATTAGCAAAACCATTCGTCTCGATATCTGCGGCATCTCACATCATGACGCCCATGCCTGCATCGATGCGTTACGAGAAGCGTTAGCGCTGAAAGGCGATCAGGAAGATGACGCGACAGCCATGCTCTGCGTGGCGGTGAACGGCCCAGGATCCCTTCCCGAGCGCTACCGGGACTATAAAACGCTCATTGCGCCGATGAGCGCTATCTCCTCGCTGCGTACCGAGGATTAGGCGAGTGAGAAGCACTCACCCCGCCAGGTCAGCGGGGTGAGCGTAGGCCTACATGGCGTCCAGCGCTTTCTGCAGTTTCCAGATATAGCGCGGCGCCTGCGGTGCCGGGTGTTTTTTCACCACATGCTCGAAGAACTCATCGGCGTCGAGATCGTTAATCTCATCGATGGCGTCCTGGCGATCCGACGAGAAGGTGCGCAGCAGGGCGCCGGCACCGTTGGCATAGGAGACCACCACCGCGTAGCGCATCACCTGCGGGTCTTTGATCCCCGCCAGCGGACCGTTCTCCAGAATGCTCAGATAGGCGGCCCCCATCGAGATATTACGTTCCGGGTTTTTCAGCTCACTGACCGACGGCTCGCCGCGCCAGCCCATCCGCCGGTAGACATCGCGTCCGGAGGTCGACGGCTTGAGCTGCATCAGCCCGACGGCGCCGGATTTACTCACCACCGCAGGATTACCGCCCGACTCGATGGCGATGATCGCCGTGATCAGCTGCGGGTCCACGCCCCAGGCGGCGCCGGCTTTTTCACTGATCGGCATCCACTGCATCGCCCGCTTCACCGGGACCTCGGGGTTCCACGGCGGGTTAGTGTAATCATGTTTCGAACTACAACCGGCCAGAAAAACGACTAAAATAAGCAACCATCTCAATTTCACACATCTATCCTTATCTACCCAAACGCCATCATGCTGCAGAACGACGGCAGCGGTACGTCCCCCGCCGGCCGACAACCTGAAGGATGACGGGTGCGGACTGAAGTTAGCCACCTGGAGATGACAATCGCCATTCCAGGCGGCATCATAACCCTTTCATTCATAGCAAGGAATTATCATGTCTCAGTTTTATCTGGTCGCGCCATCGGGTTATTGCATCAACCAGCAGGCGGCAGCCCGCGGCGTCGAGCGTCTGCAGCAGGCCGGACATGAGGTGGCCCACCAGCAGGTCATTCCCCGCCGGCAGCAGCGTTTCGCCGGAACTGAACAGGAACGCCTGGCCGATATTAACCAGCTGGCCCAGCTGCCCGGGCGCAACCGTATCGTCCTCGCGGTGCGCGGCGGCTACGGCGCCAGTCGCCTGCTGCCGCATATCGACTGGCAGGGACTGATTGCCCGCCAGCAGCGCGACCCACTGCTGATTTGCGGCCACAGCGATTTCACTGCTATCCAGTCGGGCCTGCTGGCTACGGGCAACGTCATCACCTTCAGCGGGCCAATGCTCGCGGGCAACTTCGGCGCGGAGACCCTCGATCCGTTTACCGAGCACCATTTCTGGCAGGCGCTACGCCAGGCGGAATTTACCCTCGAATGGCCGGGCGAAGGGCCGAACTGCCAGGTGGAAGGCACCCTGTGGGGAGGAAATCTGGCGATGCTGACCTCGCTTATCGGCACGCCGTGGCTACCGGCGATCCGCGACGGCATCCTGGTGGTGGAGGATATCAACGAGCACCCGTTCCGCGTCGAGCGCATGCTGCTTCAGCTGTTGCACAGCGGCGTGCTGGCGGCGCAGAAAGCAGTGATCTTCGGCAGCTTCACCGGCAGCGCGCCAAACGACTATGACGCGGGGTACGATTTGCCGCAGGTCTTTGATTACCTGCGCCAGCAGCTCTCCCTGCCGTTGATTAGCGGACTGGAGTTTGGCCACGAGCAGCGCACGGTGACCCTGCCGCTGGGCGCCCGCGCGCGACTGGTGAATCAGGCAGCTACCACCACTCTGACGATCAGCGGCCACCCGGTGCTGACAGAATAAATTTCCCGGACGCATAGGCGGATCCCCTGCGAATTGTTAAAATAGTGTCACTTTTAGCCATTTTTTCACGCCAGTCAGGGAGTACGTGAACATTGGACGCCGCTGCGGTCATTAGTCTGTTTATTCTGGGTTCTGTTTTAGTAACCTGCAGTATCTTATTGAGCTCCTTTTCTTCGCGCCTTGGCATCCCGATTCTGGTCATCTTTCTGGCCATCGGGATGCTGGCAGGCATTGACGGCATCGGTGGCATCCCCTTCGACAACTACCCCTTCGCCTATATGGTGAGTAACCTGGCGCTGGCGGTGATCCTGCTGGACGGCGGGATGCGCACCCAGGCCAGCTCCTTTCGCGTCGCACTATGGCCCGCGCTATCGCTGGCGACGGTCGGGGTACTGATCACCTCGGCGCTGACCGGGATGATGGCGGCCTGGCTGTTCAAGCTGGATATGATCGAAGGCCTGCTGATCGGCGCCATTGTCGGCTCCACCGACGCTGCGGCGGTTTTCTCGCTGCTCGGCGGCAAGGGGCTCAACGAGCGCGTCGGCTCAACGCTGGAGATTGAGTCAGGCAGTAACGACCCGATGGCCGTCTTCCTGACCATCACCCTGATCGAAATGATCCAGCAGCACCAGACCGGCCTCAGCTGGATGTTCGCCGTGCATATCATCCAGCAGTTTGGTCTCGGGATCGCCATCGGCCTCGGCGGCGGCTACCTGCTGCTGCAGATGATCAACCGTATCGTGCTGCCCGCCGGGCTCTATCCGCTGCTGGCGCTGAGCGGCGGGATCATGATTTTTGCCGTCACCACCACCCTCGACGGCAGCGGTATCCTTGCCGTCTATCTCTGCGGCTTTCTGCTGGGCAACCGGCCGATCCGCAACCGACACGGGATCCTGCAGAACTTCGACGGCCTGGCATGGCTGGCGCAGATTGCCATGTTCCTGGTGCTGGGCCTGCTGGTGACGCCATCCGACCTGCTGCCGATCGCCATCCCGGCGCTGCTGCTGTCGATGTGGATGATTTTCATTGCCCGCCCACTGTCGGTGTTTGCCGGCCTGCTGCCGTTTCGCGGCTTTAACCTGCGCGAACGGGTGTTTATCAGCTGGGTTGGCCTGCGCGGCGCGGTGCCCATCATTCTCGCGGTGTTCCCGATGATGGCCGGGCTGGACAACGCCCGCTTGTTCTTCAATGTCGCCTTCTTCGTGGTGCTGGTGTCGCTGCTGCTGCAGGGCACTTCGCTGTCGTGGGCGGCGAAGAAAGCCAAAGTGGTGGTGCCGCCCATCAGCTGGCCCATCTCCCGCGTCGGGCTGGATATTCACCCGGAAAACCCGTGGGAGCAGTTTGTCTATCAGCTGGGCGCCGATAAGTGGTGCATCGGCGCGGCGCTGCGCGATCTGCATATGCCGCCGGAGACGCGGATTGCGGCGCTGTTTCGCAACAATGCCCTGCTGCACCCCACCGGCAGCACCCGCCTGCGGGAAGGCGATATCCTGTGCGTCATTGGTCGGGAGCACGACCTGCCGGCGCTGGGCAAAATGTTCAGCCAGTCGCCGCCGGTGGCGCTCGATCAGCGCTTTTTCGGCGACTTTATTCTTGATGCCGAGGCCCGCTTCGCCGATGTGGCGCAAATCTACGGCCTCGATGGCGGAGAGGAGTTCCGCGAGCATCAGCAGTCGCTCGGGGAAGTGGTGCAGCAGCTGTTGGGCGCGGCGCCGGTGGTGGGCGACCAGGTGGAGTTCGCCGGGATGGTGTGGACGGTGGCAGAAAAAGAGAACGATCACGTGCTGAAGGTCGGGGTGCGGGTCGCGGAAGACGAGGCGGAGTGATCCGCCCCGGAATAGGTTACAGGGTCACAACCGGCACCCGCGGCGCCAGGGCGCACATCAGCTCATAGCCGACGGTGCCGCTGCTGGCCGCCACGTCGTCGATTTTAATCTCTTTGCCCCACAGCTCGACCGGCGCGCCGATCCCGGCCTGCGGACAAGGCGTTAAATCGACCGCCAGCATATCCATCGATACGCGTCCAACGGTAGTGGTGCGTACGCCATCCACCAGCACCGGCGTGCCGCTCGGCGCCACCCGCGGATAGCCATCGGCATAGCCGCAGGCGACGATGCCGATCCGCTGCTCCTGGGTGGTGCGGTACAGGCCGCCATAGCCAATCGCCTCGCCGGGGCGCAGGTTCTGCACGCCGATGATTTCGCTGCGCAGCGTCATGACCGGCTTCAGCCCGGTGTTCGCGATGTCCTGCCACTGCCCGGAAGGCGACGCGCCATACAACACGATGCCCGGACGCACCCAGTCAAAATGCGCTTCCGGATGCCAGAGGGTCGCCGCCGAGTTGGCCAGCGAGCGCGGGCAATTCAGCCCCTCCGCCGCCTGTTCAATACGGCGCATCGGCTCGACAATCCCCTGTGGGTTCTCCGCCTCCGCGAAGTGCGACATCAGCGTCATCTCGCCGACGTTGCTTATCGCCCGCAGCTGCTGCCAGACGGTATGCACCCGCTCCGGCATAAAGCCCAGCCGGTTCATACCGCTGTTCACCTTGAGATAGATATCCAGCGGCGCGCGCAGCTTCGCCTGCTGCAGCGCCTTAATCTGCCAGTTGCTGTGGACGCTGGTGGTTAAGCGATATTGATCGAGCACCGCCAGCTCATCGGCATGGAAGAAGCCCTCCAGCAGCAGGATCGGACCTTTCCAGCCCTGCTCGCGCAGCAGGATCGCCTCTTCCAGGTTGAGCAAGGCGAAACCATCCGCCCCGCTTAACGCACTCCATACGCGCGCAACGCCGTGGCCATAGGCGTTGGCTTTGACCACCGCCCACAGGCGCGACCCGGGGGCCGCGCGACGCACTATCTGTAAATTCTGCCGCAAGGCCAGCAGGTCGATGCTGGCCACTACCGGACGGGTCATGCAAGCTCCTTAGTTGTGTGCGCCATGCAGATGCTGCGGACGCACCGGGGTGAACCCGGGGCTGTAGCGGGCGACCGCCAGATCGTCGTAAGGGATCGCCGGCGTGCGCCCGGAGATCAGATCGCTGATAAGCTGCCCGGAGCCGCAGGCCATGGTCCAGCCAAGCGTGCCGTGGCCGGTGTTGAGCCACAGATTTTTATACGCCGTGCGGCCGACCACCGGCGTGCCGTCCGGTGTCATCGGCCGCAGGCCAGTCCAGAACGTCGCCTGCTCCACGTGGCCGCCGCGCGGGAACAGATCGCGCACCACCATCTCCAGGGTTTCGCGACGCGGCTGCAGCAGCGCTTTGTTAAAACCGACAATCTCGGCCATGCCGCCGACGCGAATGCGCTGATCGAAGCGGGTAATAGCGATTTTGTATGTTTCATCAAGGATAGTGGAAACCGGCGCGCCGTCCTCCTGGGCAATCGGAATGGTCAATGAGTAGCCTTTCAGGGGATAGACCGGTATATCCACCAGCCCTTTAAGCATCGCCGTTGAGTAGGAGCCGAAGGCCATCACATAGGCATCGCCCTTGATAATCTCATCGCCGCATTTCACCCCGGCAATGCGATCGCCCTCCTGTAGCAGGGCGTCCACTGCGGTGTTGAAGCGGAAAGTGACCCCGGCCTGTTCCGCCATTGCCGCCAGACGGGTGGTAAACAGCTGGCAGTCGCCGGTTTCATCGTTGGGCAGGCGCAGGCCGCCGGTCAGTTTATGGCTGACTTCCGCCAGTGCCGGCTCCACCTCCGCCAGCCGCTTCGCTTCCAGCAGCTGGTACGGCACGCCGGCGTCTTCCAGCACCGCGATGTCGCGGGTGGCATTTTCATACTGTTTGGCGGTCCGGAACAGCTGCAGCGTCCCGCCCTGACGCCCTTCATACTGAATGCCGGTGGTGTCGCGCAGCGCTTTCAGGCAGTCGCGGCTGTACTCCGCCAGGCGCACCATACGGCCTTTGTTCTCCATATAGTGGCGGGTGTCGCAGTTACGCAGCATCTGCCACATCCACTTCAGCTGGAACGACGTGCCGTCAAGACCGATCGCCAGCGGCGCATGGCGCTGAAACATCCATTTGATCGCCTTCAGCGGCACCCCCGGCGCCGCCCAGGGCGCCGCATAGCCGGGAGAAATCTGCCCGGCGTTGGCCGCGCTGGTCTCCTCTGCCGGACCGGGCTGACGGTCGATAACCGTCACCTCATGACCCGCCTGACTCAAATACCACGCGCTGGCTACCCCAACCACTCCACTTCCCAGTATGACGACACGCATAGCGACTCCGTAACAGTTAAAGAACAATCATCTAATTACAAATTGATAACTCAGTTGAAAATATTATTCAACATACGCTTTATTTATGGTGACTTAACTCACAGCAAACCGCACCAGCCCTGCGCTGCGAGATTTACGATCTCATGCTGCGCTTTATTTTTACCCAGCATTAAATTCTGTAAATAAGCGCAAAAAACGGCTTTGAGATGGGGAAATCGCGAAGAAAAGAAATTGTCTGACGATACAGTTTGCCATCCGGTGTTCTATGCTTGTTTAGAGGTTTTCCGTTCAGAGAAAACCAACAACAACGAGGGCGCGCTAATGGCTACGATTGACTCCATGAACAGGGACACCACCCGTTTAAGCGATGGACCCGACTGGACGTTCGAGTTACTGGAGACCTACCTGGCCGAAGTGGACCGGGTCGCCAAGCTCTATCGTCTTGACACCTACCCGCACCAGATCGAAGTCATTACTTCCGAGCAGATGATGGACGCCTACTCCAGCGTCGGCATGCCCATCAACTATCCGCACTGGTCGTTCGGCAAGAAATTCATTGAGACCGAGCAGGCCTATAAGCACGGCCAGCAGGGCCTGGCGTATGAGATAGTCATCAACTCCAACCCCTGTATCGCCTACCTGATGGAAGAAAACACCATCACCATGCAGGCGCTGGTCATGGCGCACGCCTGCTATGGGCACAACTCATTCTTTAAAAATAACTATTTGTTTCGCAGCTGGACCGACGCCAGCTCGATCATCGATTACCTGATCTTCGCCCGCAAATACATTACCGAGTGTGAAGAGCGCTATGGTGTCGACGAAGTGGAGAAACTCCTCGACTCCTGCCACGCGCTGATGAACTACGGCGTCGACCGCTATAAACGTCCGCAAAAAATCTCCTTGCAGGAGGAGAAAGCGCGGCAGAAAAGCCGGGAAGAGTATCTGCAAAGCCAGGTGAATATGCTGTGGCGCACCCTGCCGAAGCGCGAGGAAGAAAAAGCGATTGAGTCCGCCCGTCGCTACCCTTCCGAACCGCAGGAGAACCTGCTGTACTTTATGGAGAAGAACGCCCCGCTGCTCGAATCGTGGCAGCGCGAGATCCTGCGCATCGTGCGTAAAGTCAGCCAGTATTTCTACCCGCAGAAACAGACCCAGGTGATGAACGAGGGGTGGGCCACCTTCTGGCACTACACCATCCTCAACCATCTCTATGATGAAGGGAAAGTGACGGAGCGCTTTATGCTGGAGTTTCTCCATAGTCACACTAACGTGGTGTTCCAGCCGCCGTACAACAGTCCGTGGTATAGCGGGATTAACCCCTACGCGCTGGGCTTCGCCATGTTCCAGGACATCAAGCGCATCTGTCAGTCGCCCACCGAAGAGGACAAGTACTGGTTCCCGGATATCGCCGGTTCTGACTGGCTGGAAACATTGCATTTCGCCATGCGTGATTTCAAGGACGAGAGCTTTATCAGCCAGTTCCTGTCGCCGAAGATCATGCGCGATTTCCGCTTCTTTACCGTGCTCGACGACGATCACAACAATTATCTCGAGATCTCGGCGATCCACAACGAAGAGGGCTATCGCGAGATCCGCAACAAGCTCTCGGCGCAGTATAACCTCAGCAATCTTGAGCCGAACATCCAGGTATGGAACGTTGACCTGCGCGGCGACCGCTCGCTGACCTTGCGCTATGTGCCACACAACCGCGTCCCGCTGGACAAAGGCCGGCGCGAAGTGCTGAAACATGTGCATCGTCTGTGGGGATTCGATGTGCTGCTGGAGCAGCAGAACGCCGACGGCAGCATTGAGCTGCTGGACCGCTGCCCGGCGCGCCCGAACGCGCTATAACATTGCGGGACGATGAAAACGACGAAGGGGGCCACTGGCCCCCTTATTGTGTTTATCGATCGCCAATATCCGGCTTAACGCATATTCATGGCTAAATCGCCGGGCAGCGATTTCTGCATCCGATGCCAGATCTCCCCGCTGTCATGGCCGTAGCGACGGACCAGCTCATACACCTGATCGTGCAGACCGCCTTCGCACACCTTCGCCAGCTGATGATAAAAGCCCAGCGCCAGGCTGCGCGCTTCCGGACTGGAGAAATAGTGGCGGCCGATGCGGGTATACAGCCCCTTCATGCCGTTGAGGATCAGGCCGTAAATCGGGTTGCCGGAGGCAAACGCCAGACCACGGAAAATGTTGTAATCGAGGTCGGCAAAGGCGTCGGCGTGATCTTCCACTTCCCGGGCGCTGTCCAGTACCGCCAGCGCTTTATCCGGATGCTGACGGAACGCGGTGCGAATAAAAATCGTGGAAATATTGGTGCGCACGGAGAGCAGGTTATCAATCAGCTGCGGCACGCTGTCGTGATCAAGGCGTGCCAGCGTTTCGAGGATATTCAGCCCGGAGGTCTCCCAGAAGTTATTCACTTTGGTGGGTTTGCCATGCTGAATGGTCAACCAGCCGTCACGCGCCAGACGCTGCAACACTTCGCGCAGAGTGGTGCGGGTGACACCGATCAGCTCAGAAAGCTCGCGTTCAGCGGGGAGAATCGATCCAGGTGGGAAGCGGTTATTCCAGATGCTCTCAATGATATACTCTTCCGCGAAACCCGCAGGGCTCTGCGCCTTAATGACCATAATAATATTTCCATTACACATTGTTGCAATTGCACTCATCATACCAGAGCCGCTATAGCGCAGATAGCATCGCAAGTGAATTAAAAAGGGATCGCCGTTTCATTTTCCGTTTTTACTTTGCGCTTTTCCTTATCACCCGTCACCGCCGCCGCGGTGCGAAGAAAGTTGCTTCTCATTTTGCTCAACTGATACTCTTGCCAATAGTTACGCACAAAATCATGTACTAATTGACGGGGAAGGATTCTGTCGTGGAAATTTCATATGGCCGCGCGCTGTGGCGCAATTTTCTTGGCCAGTCGCCGGACTGGTACAAGCTGGCATTAATCATTTTCTTAATCGTAAACCCGCTGGTGTTTGCCGTGGCGCCGTTTGTCGCCGGCTGGCTGCTGGTGGTTGAGTTTATCTTTACCCTCGCCATGGCGCTGAAGTGCTATCCGCTGCTGCCGGGCGGCCTGCTGGCCATTGAGGCGCTGCTGATCGGCATGACCAGCCCGACGCATGTGCGGGACGAGATCGCCGGCAACCTTGAAGTGCTGCTCCTGCTGATCTTCATGGTCGCGGGCATCTACTTTATGAAACAACTGCTGCTGTTCGTCTTCACGCGCCTGCTGCTGGGGATCCGCAGCAAGATGCTGCTGTCGCTGGCCTTCTGCCTGGCGGCCGCCTTCCTCTCCGCCTTTCTCGATGCGCTTACCGTGGTGGCGGTGGTGATTAGCGTCGCCGTTGGGTTCTACGGCATCTACCACCGCGTCGCTTCAGCTCGCCCTGATGATAACGATCTGCTGGACGACAGCCATATCGAGCAGCACTACCGCGAGGTGCTGGAGCAATTCCGCGGCTTTCTGCGCAGCCTGATGATGCACGCCGGCGTCGGGACCGCCCTCGGCGGAGTCATGACCATGGTTGGCGAACCGCAAAATCTGATTATCGCCAAAGCGGCGGGCTGGCATTTTGGCGAGTTCTTTATCCGCATGGCGCCCGTCACCGTGCCGGTGATGGTGTGTGGGCTGTTGACCTGCCTGCTGGTCGAAAAGTATCGCCTGTTTGGCTACGGCGAACCGCTGCCGCCCACGGTACGGAAGGTGCTGCAGGACTTTGACGACCGCAGCCGCGCCCAGCGCAGCCGTCAGGAGCAGCTGCGGCTGCTGGCCCAGGCGGTGATTGGTGTCTGGCTGATCGTCGCCCTCGCCTTTCATCTGGCCGAAGTCGGGCTCATTGGCCTGTCGGTGATCATCCTCGCCACCACGTTTTCCGGGGTGACTGATGAGCACGCCATTGGCAAGGCGTTCACCGAGGCGCTGCCCTTCACCGCGCTGCTGACGGTGTTCTTTGCCATTGTGGCGGTGATCATCGACCAGCAGCTGTTCACCCCGGTCATTGAGTTTGTGCTGCAGGCCTCGCCGCACGCGCAGCTGTCGCTCTTTTACCTGTTTAACGGCCTGCTGTCGTCCATTTCGGATAACGTTTTTGTCGGCACGGTCTACATTAACGAAGCGAAAACCGCCCTCGAACATGGCGTTATCAGCCTGCCGCAGTTTGAGATGCTGGCGGTGGCGATCAATACCGGCACCAACCTGCCGTCGGTCGCCACCCCCAACGGCCAGGCGGCATTCCTGTTCCTGCTGACCTCCGCGCTGGCGCCGCTTATCCGACTCTCCTATGGCCGCATGGTATGGATGGCGCTGCCCTACACTCTCGTACTGACGCTGGTCGGCCTGCTGTGCGTCGAGTTCACCTTGATGCCGGTCACCAACTGGCTACTGGCGCACGGCTGGGTGACCACGCCCACGCTGCCCTGACCCGATCCTGGCCCGGATTCATCCGGGCCATTCAATAACCCGTTACGTAATATTTTCTGCCGGGCCGCTGGCGTCGGTTCGGTTTTCGTTTACACTGCCATGATTTAGCATCTTCCAGGGAAATGATTATGTTGCAATATTTAAACCAGTGCTCAAGGGGACGCGGTGCCTGGCTCCTGATGGCATTAACCGCTTTTATTCTCGAACTCGTTGCGCTGTGGTTCCAGCATGTGATGCTGCTGCAGCCGTGTGTGATGTGTATTTACGAACGCTGCGCGCTGTTCGGCATCATGGGCGCGGGGCTGGTCGGCGCCATCGCCCCCAAAACGCCGCTGCGCTATGTCGCCATGGTGATCTGGTTGTACAGCGCAATACGTGGACTGCAGCTGGCGTGGGAGCATACGATGATCCAGCTGCACCCTTCGCCGTTCCAGACCTGTGATTTCGCCGCCCGCTTCCCAACCTGGCTGCCGCTGGATAAATGGCTGCCGCAGGTTTTCGTCGCGTCCGGCGACTGTTCAGTGCGTCAGTGGCAATTTCTGTCGCTGGAGATGCCGCAATGGCTGGTCGGTATTTTTGCTGCCTATCTGCTGGTCGCCATCCTGGTGATCATTGCTCAGCCTTTCAAAGCGAAAAAACGCGATCTGTTTGGCCGCTAAGCCGCTGCGAGTACCGCACACAATGAAACGCCCTGCGGGGCGTTTTTTTATGTCTGCTGCGCATCGTTGCATCGTTTCCTGCCTGTGGTTGACCACAGCCCCTAAAAGGTGCATATTAAATACATCTTTTAAAGCCCCACAGGAGCTCACATGTCATCTTTACTGATCCCCGCAGACTGGAAAGTTAAACGCTCCACCCCGTTCTTTACTAAAGAGAATGTCCCCGCCGCCCTGCTGAGCCATCACAACACCGCGGCCGGCGTCTTCGGTCAGCTGTGCGTCATGGAGGGAACGGTCACCTATTACGGTTTTGCCGATGAGCAGGCGACGGAGCCGGAAAAGAAAGTGGTCATTCATGCCGGACAGTTTGCCACCAGTCCGCCGCAGTACTGGCACCGCGTCGAACTCAGTGACGACGCCCGCTTCAATATTCACTTCTGGGTGGCCGAAGAAACCGACGGTGAAAACGGGCTGTTTCACGCGAAGAAAGCGTGATCCGGCGCTTAACGCGCCCTGTCAGGCAGATTGAGGATATGATCCTGCCAGTCGACGACGGTGGACTCGGGCACCGCAATATGGCGAACAGAGATGCGTTCGCCATGCATCGCCGCTTTTGAGCCGGTCAGCAGCGGATGCCAGGCCGGCAGCGATTTGCCCTCCGCCAGCAGGCGATAGGCGCAGGTCGGCGGCAGCCATTCGAAGGTTGGCAGGTTTTCGCGGGTAAGCTTGATGCAGTCTGGCTCGTACTCGAAGCGACGTTCGTAGTTACGGCACTGGCAGGTTTTGATATTAAGCTGACGGCAGGCGACGTTGGTGAAGTAGATCTCATCGGTGTCTTCATCCATCAGCTTGTGCAGGCAACACTGGCCGCAGCCGTCACACAGCGATTCCCACTCCGCGTCGGTCATTTCATCCAGTGTTTTTTGTTGCCAGAAAGGTTGTTCGCTCATCGGAGTGTCCGTCGTTGCCAGTTAAGGGTGCACCTTATAACCAGTCTGGCACGCCGATGCAAGTTTTGCCGCCCCAAGAGGCGGCAAGCAGCGCTTACAGCACGCGGGTGGTGAGCGACAGGCCGTTGAAGCCAACTTCCAGTTCGTCACCGCTATGCAGCGGCCCCACCCCTTCCGGGGTGCCGGTGAGGATCACATCCCCGGCTTTGAGGGTAAAGAAGCGCGACATATAGGCGATCAGCGGCACAATCTTATGGATCATGTCGGCTGTGGTTCCCTGCTGGCGCACTTCACCGTTAATCTTCAGGCTTAACGGCGTATTCTGCGGGTCGCCGTGGAACTCAGCGGCCGGGATAAAGCCGGAGATTGGACTGGCGTTATCGAAGCCTTTCGCCTTCTCCCACGGTTGCCCGGCCTTTTTCATCTTAGCCTGCAGGTCGCGCAGGGTGAGATCCAGCGCGACGCCATAGCCGGCGATCCCTTTCTGCACATGCTCTTCCGTCGCCTGACGCAGCGTGCTGCCGATCAGCACCGCCAGCTCGACTTCGTGGTGCACTGAGCCCAGCCCTTCAGGAAGCACCAACGGCTGACGGAGATCGCACAGCGCGGTCTCAGGTTTAATAAACAGCACCGGCTCTTCCGGCGTCGCACTGCCCATTTCCTTGATGTGTTTTGCATAATTACTGCCGACGCAAACCACTTTGCTCACTGGATAATCCAGTAGCGCACCCTGCCAGTTATGATGTTGGTACATTATTTTCCCTCGTGGGTTAATCGGATTGTTTCCCCTGTTCCGCCAGGTGTTTCTTTAGTAGATTTTCAGATGGCGGGGGAAGTTGCAGGTAATAGCCCTGCTCGCTCAACGCCTGTTTCACTTTTTCCAGGTCGGCGTTAACCAGCTTTTTGCGCCCATCCAGCGGCAGCAGCATCGCCATTTGCGGCGTGCCGAAGCCGCGCATTAGCTCGTCAGGAACGCGTGAGAAATCGTCTTTTTTTTCGACGTATAAATAGGTTTGTTCACGTTTAGTACTTCGATAGATCACACAAAACATAGTTTTACTCGGAATTAGACCCGTGGTCACTTGCCTCAATATATGAGTGACTATAACATGCCTTTTAGTCTTCGGAATATCACCGCACTTCTGCGGTTGATAAACAGCAAATTGAGTAAGGCCAGGATGTCAAATACGCCAATCGAACTTAAAGGCAGTAGCTTCACGTTATCTGTCGTTCATTTGCACGATGCAAATCCCGAGGTTATTCGTCAGGCGTTAGAAGACAAAATCGCCCAGGCTCCCGCCTTTTTACGCCATGCGCCGGTGGTGGTGAATATCGCCAGCGTGGAGGAGGAGGTCGAATGGCGCGCCATTAACGAGGCCATCGCCGCGACCGGTTTACGCATTATGGGCGTCAGCGGATGCAAAATCCCGCGCCTGAAAACCGAAATCGATCGCGCCGGGATCCCGTTATTAACCGAAGGGAAAGAGAAAGCCCCTCGTCCGGCACCGTCCGAACCCACCCCTCCGCCGCCGCCAGTTGCTAACCAGATCACAAAAACGCGTTTGATTGATCAGCCGGTACGTTCCGGTCAGCGCATTTATGCGCCACACTGTGATCTTATTGTTACAAATCATGTGAGTGCCGGTGCGGAACTTATCGCTGACGGCAATATCCATGTATATGGCATGATGCGAGGACGCGCGCTGGCAGGCGCCGGTGGCGACAGAGACGCCCAGATATTTTGTACCCACCTTGCGGCGGAGCTGGTCTCCATCGCCGGGGAATATTGGCTGAGCGATAACATCCCGGCCGAATTTTATGGCAAAGCGGCACGCCTGCGTTTAGGTGAAAGCGCTTTGACAGTTCAACCGTTGAATTAATCCCTTTTTAACAAGGAATTTCTATGGCACGCATTATTGTTGTGACTTCGGGTAAAGGGGGCGTTGGCAAGACCACCTCCAGCGCGGCCATCGCTACAGGTTTGGCCCAGAAGGGAAAGAAAACCGTCGTTATCGACTTCGACATCGGCCTGCGTAACCTCGATCTGATTATGGGCTGCGAACGTCGCGTCGTTTATGATTTTGTCAACGTCATCCAGGGCGATGCCACGTTGAACCAGGCGCTGATCAAAGATAAGCGCACGGAAAATCTCTACATTCTCCCGGCCTCTCAGACCCGGGATAAAGACGCCCTGACCCGCGAAGGCGTCGACAAAGTTCTCGAAGAACTGAAGAAAATGGACTTCGATTTCATCGTCTGTGATTCACCGGCAGGTATCGAAACCGGTGCGCTGATGGCGCTCTATTTTGCTGATGAAGCCATCATCACCACCAACCCGGAAGTCTCCTCCGTTCGCGACTCCGACCGTATCCTTGGCATTCTCGCTTCGAAATCCCGTCGTGCGGAAAATGGCGAAGAGCCGATCAAAGAGCATTTACTGCTGACCCGCTACAATCCAGGCCGCGTCAATAAAGGCGATATGCTGAGCATGGAAGACGTGCTGGAAATTCTGCGCATCAACCTGGTGGGCGTGATCCCGGAAGACCAGTCAGTTCTGCGCGCATCCAACCAGGGTGAGCCCGTGATTCTGGATGCCGCGTCGGACGCAGGCAAAGCCTATGCCGATACCGTTGAACGTCTGCTCGGAGAAGAACGCCCTTTCCGCTTCATTGAAGAAGAGAAGAAAGGATTCCTCAAACGCCTGTTCGGAGGATAAATTATGGCTTTACTCGACTTTTTTCTCTCGCGAAAAAAGAACACGGCTAATATTGCGAAAGAACGCCTGCAAATCATCGTCGCCGAGCGTCGCCGCGGCGACGCGGAGCCGCATTACCTGCCGCAGTTGCGCAAAGATATTCTGGAAGTGATCTGTAAATACGTGCAGATCGACCCGGAGATGGTCAGCGTGCAGCTGGAGCAGCGGGATGGTGATATTTCGATTCTTGAGCTGAACGTGACCCTACCCGAAACGGAAGAGTCGAAACCCTGACCCTGTTGTTCCGCCCCGAAAAAAACCGGCAACGCCCTGCGCCGCCGGTTTTTTATTGCCTGGAACTGGCCGTTCGTTAACGCGGATAGTCGTTTAACAGCGACTTCAGCCGCCCGGCCATCAGTTCGCCACGCCAGCCGGAAATCAGCTCAGGCTCACCGGCTTGCGTTTTCAACTGCCAGTGCCAGTTCAGCAGCTGGTTGATCTGCCGACGCGAGGCCAGCAGTTCCGCGCTCACGCCCTTATCGGCGCTCACTTCCTGCACCAGCGCTTTAATATCTTTAAAGGCTTTGCGGTAACCCGGCATGTCAATGAGGTTCTGCAGCGGCGCCGGCAGGGCCGACTCCGGCAGCGCCTGGGCTTTCTCGACCAGATTAATCAACGTTTTGCCGTGAAAGCGAATTTCACTGCCGGACAACCCGAGGCTGTCGAGCTCGCCGAGGCTGGTGGGCATATAGCGCGCCACGCTCCACAGATGCTCTTCCCGCACCACAAAGTTCACCGCCAGGTCGCGCTCACGCGCTTTGCGCAGACGCCACTCTGCCAGCAGCTGCAGGCAGCCCAGCTGGCGGGTACGCAGCTGCCAGGCGTTGCCGATGTCGCGCCAGGCCTCGGCCGGGTCAACCACCTCCTGACGACGCTGCTGCATCAGACGACATTCGTCCAGCGCCGCCGATAGCCAGCCTGCGCGGTCGGTCTCCGCCATTAATTGGCTGGCGATCGGCAACAGGTACCAGACGTCAGCTGCGGCGTATTCACACTGACGCTCGGTCAGCGGGCGCGCCAGCCAGTCGGTGCGGGATTCACTTTTATCCAGCGCCACTCCGGAATATTCTTCCACCATAGAGGCAAAGCCCCAGGACATCGGGCGGCCGCAGAACGCCGCCAGGATCTGGGTGTCGATCAGCGGCTGCGGCATCAGGTTGAACGCATTGAGGAAGACTTCTAAATCCTCGCTACCGGCATGCAGATATTTAGTCACATCCTGGTTGAGCAGCAGCTCGCGCATCGGCGCCCAGTCGCTAATCGTCAAGGGATCGATCAGAGAGACCTGGGTGCCGTCGAACAGCTGCAGCAGGCCCAGCTGCGGATAGTAGGTACGGGTACGGACAAATTCCGTATCCAGAGCGACGGCGGAGGCCGCGCTTGCCGCTTCGCAGACAGCGCGCAGGCCATCGTCGGTGGTGATCATCTGATAGTTCAAAGCATACTCTCTTAACTTGCGCCCATAAAAAACGCCGGCGTAGCCGGCGTCAGGCGACTCATTCGTTACTTAGCCTTTATTGTCCACTTTAGCGCGCGCTTCGTCACGCAGTTCTCGCCGCAAAATTTTCCCGACATTGGATTTCGGCAGTTCGTCACGGAATTCCACCAGCTTCGGCACTTTGTAGCCGGTGAGATGGCGGCGGCAGAACGTAATCAGCGCCTCTTCGGTTAGCGCGGCCTCTTTCTTGACCACGAAAATCTTCACCGCTTCACCGCTGCTGCCGGACGGCACGCCGATGGCCGCCACTTCGAGGACGCCGCTGTGCTGCATGACCACATCTTCGATTTCATTCGGATAGACGTTAAAACCCGACACCAGGATCATATCTTTTTTCCGGTCAACGATGCGCAGGAATCCCTCTTCATCCATCACCGCGATGTCCCCGGTGTGCAACCAGCCGTCTTTGATAATCTCATCCGTCGCGTCAGGACGCTGCCAGTAGCCCAGCATCACCTGCGGCCCCTTGATACAGAGCTCGCCCGGCTGACCCGGCGCCACTTCGTTATCGTCGTCGTCCACCAGTTTGGCTTCAGTGGAAGGCACCGGCAGGCCAATGCTGCCGCTGTGGTAGTCGATATCGTGCGGGTTGACGCTGACCAGCGGCGAACATTCGGTCAGGCCGTAGCCCTCCAGCAGATATTGTCCGGTCAGTTTTACCCAGCGCTCGGCCACCGCCTGCTGCACCGGCATCCCACCGCCGGCGGACAGGTGCAGCGAGGAGAAATCAAGCTGCTGAAACTCTTTGTTGTTCAGCAAGGCGTTGAACAGGGTATTGACCCCGGTCATGGCGGTAAAGGGATATTTCGCCAGCTCCTTCACCAGCCCGGGAATGTCGCGTGGGTTGGTGATCAGCAAATTTTGCCCGCCCAGTTCGATAAACAGCAGGCAGTTCATGGTCAGGGCGAAAATGTGATACAGCGGCAGCGCGGTCACCACGAACTCTTTGCCGCGATGCAGCAGCGGGCCGTAGGTGGCATTGACCTGCTCGAGGTTCGCCAGCATGTTGCGGTGGGTCAGCATCGCCCCTTTGGCCACGCCGGTGGTGCCCCCGGTGTACTGCAGAAACGCCAGATCTTCCGCAACGATCTCCGGCTTCACGTACTGCATGCGGTAGCCATGCTGCAGCGCGCTGCGAAACGAGATGGCATCCGGCAGGTGGTACTTCGGCACCAGTCGCTTGATGTACTTGACCACGAAGTTCACCAGCGTGCCTTTGGCGGTGGAGAGCTGATCGCCCATGCGCGTCAGGATCACGTGCTTAACCTGAGTTTTCGCCACCACTTTTTCCAGGGTATGGGCAAAGTTGGAGACGATGACGATCGCCGCCGCGCCGCTGTCGTTGAGCTGATGCTCCAGTTCACGCGGGGTATACAAGGGGTTGACGTTGACCACGATCATCCCGGCGCGCAGGATGCCAAACAGAGCCACCGGATACTGCAGCAGGTTAGGCATCATCAGGGCCACGCGATCGCCCTTCTGTAATCCTAACCCCTCCTGAAGGTAAGCGGCAAAGGCGCGACTACGCTCTTCCAGCTTACGGTAGGTCATCACTTCACCCATATTGATAAACGCCGGTTGGTCAGCGTAGCGGGTGGTGGCATGCTCAAACAGTTCAACCAGGGATTGATAGCGGTCAGGGTTTATCTCCGCAGGAACATCTGCGGGATAACGGTTTAGCCAAACCTTTTTCACTGCATCACCTCTGAAATAGTTATTCGTCGTCATCACAGCCCCTGGTAAATACATTTTGTTAACATTATATTAACTCAGCGTACCAGTTTATTAATTAGGCAATGAGCAGGTTGCGAAGCGCGTCACTATTTTTTTTCTTATTCGAATGAAAACAAAGAAACAGCGGACCGGCCGCTGTTTCTTTGAACTAACATAAACAACAGAATCATTCGGTTACGACGTTTCTCACCTCAGCAGGGCCGGGGTTGTACCAGCCCCAGCCGCCATAGCCGTAACCCCAGGGGCGCGGACCCAGCATCCACGGATCGATGGGCTGCGGGGGCATCACCACCTGCTGCACCACGTTCCAGCGTTTGTAACCGATGGCGTTCATCAGCATAAATTTATACGGCGTGCTGCCCACTTTGCCGTCGACCACGCCGGCAATCGGCCCGACCACGGTGACCAGCTGGCCGCGGTAGTCGACCGGATCGAGGAAGCCGTTAACGTCGGCATAGATCCGCCCACGAGACGGTTCGCCCAGCACAGGCCGTGCGCCGCTGTCCAGCGGTACGGTGGCGATTTCTAAGCGGGTTTTACCCTGCTGGTTCTGCACATTGACCACTTTGCCGCCAAAGCGTGCTTCCTGGCCAACGTACAGCTGCGGGGCGTTCATCACCCGCACTAAATCCTGCTGCGGCGTAGGGCTGGTGCCTTTGATGGCATCCGGCACTGACACGCAGCCGCTTAGCGCAACGGCAACCGCCGCGGCTAACAGCCAGCGAACGCCCTGTTTTTGACCCGCCATGATGCGACTCCTTTTCTCAGTCTTCTTGTTACTGAGATTCACTCGCGGCCTGGAAGTTTCTTCCACGCCACCTCGTTTCGCAAATAAACCGGCTCCGCTTTCTCCACGGCCACGGTTTTCCCCGCCGCCAGCAGGTAACAGGCTAACGGCAGCATATCCTCCGCCGCCGGCAGTTCAATTTCGCCGCTGCTTAAGGTCAGTCCGCTCGCTTTCGCCAGATCCGGCCACGCCTGCCATCCGGTGCCGACGGTGGCCCATTCGCCGGAAAGCTGTGCCAGCCGTTCGGCTACCGCTTCCGGTTTGAGCACCGCTTCCGTCTCTTCGCCATGCCAGACGCCCTGCTCGTCACGCTGGTACTCGGCCCAGTAGACTTCGCCCATTCGCGCGTCAATGGCCGCCAGCACGCGGGTGGCGCCGGTTTTGCGCCAGGCGCCCTGCGCCATGGTGGCCAGCGTCGAAACGCCGATCATTGGCAGCTCAGCGCCCAGCGCCAGCCCCTGAGCGATACCGATGCCGATGCGCACGCCGGTAAAGCTACCCGGACCGCGGCCAAAGGCCAGCGCGTCCAGCTCGGTCAGTGTGGCGCCGCTCTCGGTGAGGACCTCCTGCACCAGCGGCAGGATACGTTGGGTATGTTCGCGGGGACAAATTTCGAAATGAGCACTAAGGGTGCCATCATTCCACAGCGCCGCGGAGCAGGCCTCTGTGGCGGTATCGATAGCCAAAATTCGCATGGGTGGTCACGCTCTCGTTACATAGTTCAGGCCTTCAGGCAGCCTGTTTTCCGGCAAACGGCCAACCCGCCGCCATGCCGCCCGAAGTCTATTGGGAACCGCTAATTAACAAAATGGCGCGCAGCTTAACACATTTTAGTGCGGATTACCTTGCCGGCGGCACGGCGAGGAAGCGCACCGCCCGGCGGATATCGCGGGTCCGCGGCGCGGGCGGCAGGCTGGCCAGGAACACCGCGCCGTAGGGGCGCATCACCAGCCGGTTGTCGCAGATCACCAGCACCCCGCGATCGTCGATATCGCGGATCAGACGCCCCACCCCCTGTTTGAGGGTGATGACGGCTTCCGGGAGCTGTACTTCATCGAACGGATCGCCGCCGCGCAGCCGACAATCTTCCATGCGCGCTTTCAGCAGCGGGTCGTCCGGCGAAGTAAACGGCAGCTTATCGATAATCACCAGCGACAGCGCATCACCGCGCACGTCGACCCCTTCCCAGAAGCTGCTGGTGGCCACCAGCAGGGCGTTGCCGGCGCTGACGAATTGCTGCAGCAGTTGGCCTTTGCTGGTTTCCCCCTGCAGCAACACCGGTAGCGTCATGGTGGCGCGGAACTGCTCCGCCAGATCGCGCATCATGGCGTGCGAGGTACACAGCATAAAGCAGCGACCGTCGTTGGCCTCGATCAGCGGCTTGAGCATCGCCGCCAGGTGGCGCGCCGCGCCAGGCTGGTTCGGCAGCGGCAGATTGCGCGGCACGCAGAGCAGCGCCTGATGTTGATAATCAAAGGGGCTCGGCAGCAACAGGGACTGCGCCTCGTCGATCCCCAGCCGGGCAGTGAAGTGATGCAGATCGTCGTTCACTGACAGCGTCGCCGAGGTAAAGATCCAGCTCCCCGACTTCTGCGCCATCACCTCTTTAAACTTCTCGGCCACGGTCAACGGCGTCAGGGCGAGAGTAAAGTGGCGCGAGGTGCACTCATACCAGTAGCTGTAGCCCGGCTGGTTAATCTCTTTCAGCCGCTTTAAGCGCCCGCGATAGAGGGTGGCGCGCTCAAAGGCGGCATCGAGCAGCGCCGAGCGGCCCAGCGAAAGTTTGGCGACGTCATAGCATAGCTCGAGCGCGTCATCGAGCAGCAGCAGCGCGCGCTGAATGTGGCTATCCGCCAGCAGTTCGCGCAGGTTGCCGCGATAGCCGGGATCCCCCAGCTGCAGGCGAAAATCCTGAGCGCTTTGCGCCAGCCGGTCGGCGCATTTTTGCAACTGCTGGGTGTCTTTCAGTTCGGTGCGGTAGGCAATGGTGATGTCTTTCGCCAGATCCAGCAGCTGGCGGCTGGAGAGCGACTGACCAAAGTACTGACTGGCGATATCCGGCAACTGATGGGCTTCATCGAAGATCATCACTTCCGCCTCGGGGATCAGCTCGGCAAAGCCGCTCTCTTTGACCACCATATCGGCCAGGAACAGGTGATGGTTGACCACCACCACGTCGGCGTCCATCGCTTTTTTACGCGCCTTCACCACGAAGCAATCTTTATACAGTGGGCAGTCGCTACCGAGACAGTTATCGTTGGTGCTGGTGACCAGCGGCCAGGCCTGGGAGTCTTCCGCGACGCTGGCGCAAGTGCTGATATCGCCATCCTGGGTTTGATTCGACCAGGAGCGCAGGAGGATCACATCGCTGAGGGTTTGTACCGGCAGATCGCCGCCCGCCAGCGCCTGCTGCTCAAGACGTTCAAGGCACAGGTAGTTGGAGCGCCCTTTAAGCAGCGCCAGTTTACCGGTGAATTTGAGCGCCTTGGCGACGGTGGGCAGATCGCGGCTATAGAGCTGATCCTGCAGCGCTTTCGAGCCGGTGGAGATAATCACCTTTTTTTTCGCCCGCAGCGCAGGCGCCAGGTAAGCGTAGGTTTTACCGGTTCCGGTCCCCGCTTCCACCACCAGCGGTCGGGAGGCCTCAATCGCTTCGCTCACCGCTTTCGCCATCTGGCGCTGCGGCTCGCGCGGCTTAAATCCCGGTATGGCTTTGGCTAACTGGCCGTCTGCTGCAAAATCGTCGATCACATTGCCCCCTGGTTATTTGGACAGTGATTATGTCAGGGAGGACGGCGTTTCGCCAGTCCAGGTAGTGACGCGAGCGGAACATTATGGCAGTCTTGCCGCAGCCGAATGGAATGCTCAAAGAGGAAAAAGAAATGACAATTACGCGTATTGATGCCGAAGCCCGTTGGTCAGACGTGGTGATCCACAACCAGACCCTGTACTACACCGGCGTGCCGGCAAATCTTGATGCCGACGCCTTCGAGCAGACCGCCAATACCCTGGCGCAGATTGACGCGGTGCTGGAAAAACAGGGCAGCGACAAGTCGCGTATTCTTGACGCCACCATCTTCCTCGCCGATAAAAGCGACTTTGCGGCGATGAATAAAGCCTGGGACGCGTGGGTGGTGGCCGGTCACGCCCCGGTGCGCTGCACGGTGGAAGCGACGCTGATGAACCCGCAGTATAAAGTTGAGATCAAAATTATCGCCGCGGTGTAATTAGTCGTCCTCATCTTCGTCTTGATCTTCATCCTCATCTTCAAAGCGCGCGACGATCTGCTCGCCGGTATGCGTTGCGCGCAGCTCTTCCGCCACCAGGGCAATCGCCTGGCCGCTGCTCATCCCCTGGGCCATTAGCTCATGGATACGTTCGACCGCTTTTTGCTGTTGCTCGTGGCTCAGCGAAGGTAAACCTGCAAACATCTTTTACTCCTGCTACATTGTGGGGCGTAATTATTTCACGCCGTCCCCGCCTACGCCAGAGGGACGGCAACGTTCAGGATCGAGAAAGATGTTGTCCCCCGCGATTATTACCCTGCCCTGGCGCCCGGATGCGGCCGAACACTATTTTGCGCCGTTAAGCGCCCTGCCCTGGGCGATGCTGCTGCATTCCGGCTTTGCCGACCATCCGCATAACCGCTTTGATATTCTGGTGGCTGCCCCGCGCGCCACGCTGCTGACGCGCGGTGAACAGACGTGGGTCGATGACGGCGAAACCGCTTTTGTCTCCGCGGAAGATCCGCTGCAACTGCTTCAACAGCAGTTGGATCGTCAGCCGTTCACGCCGCAGCCCCATGACGATCTGCCGTTTCTTGGCGGCGCGCTGGGACTATTCGGGTACGATCTGGGCCGTCGCTTTGAGCGTCTCCCTTCGCACGCCCAGGCCGATATCGCGCTGCCGGATATGGCGGTGGGGATCTATGACTGGGCGCTGATTGTCGACCATCAGCGCCAGCAAATTTCGCTGCTCAGCTATGACGATCCGCAGCAGCGCCTGCAGTGGCTGCAGTGGCTGCAGGCGCAATCCCGTCCGGCGATGAAACCTTTCGCCCTGACCTCTGCCTGGCAGTCAAATATGAGCCGCCAGCAGTACGGCGAGAAATTTCGCCAGGTGCAGGCCTATCTGCACAGCGGCGACTGCTATCAGGTCAACCTCGCCCAGCGTTTTCAGGCCCGCTACGTCGGTGATGAATGGCAGGCCTTCCGCCAGCTGAACGTTGCCAACCGCGCCCCCTTTAGCGCCTTTATTCGCCTCGAGGAAGGGGCGATTTTAAGCCTGTCGCCGGAGCGATTTATTCAGTTGCGCCAGGGAGAGATCCAGACGCGCCCGATAAAAGGTACTCTGCCGCGGCTCGATTCGCCGCAGGAAGATGCGCGGCAGGCTGAGAAGCTGGCGAACTCCCCGAAAGACCGCGCCGAGAATTTAATGATTGTCGACCTGATGCGCAACGACATCGGCCGCGTCGCCGTGCCGGGCAGCGTGCGGGTCCCCGAGCTGTTCGTGGTGGAGCCGTTCCCGGCGGTCCATCATCTGGTCAGCACCATCACCGCCCGCTTACCGGCGACGCTGCATGCCAGCGATCTGCTGCGCGCCGCCTTCCCCGGGGGATCTATCACTGGCGCCCCGAAGGTCCGGGCGATGGAGATTATCGATGAACTGGAACCTCAGCGACGTAACGCCTGGTGCGGGAGCATTGGCTACCTGAGCTATTGCGGCAATATGGATACCAGCATCACCATTCGCACCCTGACGGCCTGGCAGGGGCAACTGTATTGCTCCGCTGGAGGCGGTATCGTCGCGGACAGCGAGGAAGATGCGGAATATCAGGAAACTTTTGATAAAGTTAATCGTATCCTGCACCAACTGGAGAACTAGACCATGGCGGACCACGCCCTCAATCTGGATGATTTTCTGTCCCGCTTCCAGCTGCTGCGCCCCCAGCCTTCGCGCCATGCGCTCAATCAGCGGCAGGCGGCGGTGCTGGTGCCGATCGTGCGCCGGCCGCAGCCCGGCCTGCTGCTGACCCAGCGTTCGCCGTTGCTGCGCAAGCACGCCGGTCAGGTCGCCTTTCCCGGCGGCGCGGTAGATAATACCGATGCGACGCTTATCGCCGCCGCCCTGCGCGAAGCCCAGGAAGAGGTCGCGATCCCGCCGGAAGCCGTCGAGGTGATCGGTGTTCTGCCGCCGGTGGACAGCGTCACCGGTTTTCAGGTGACGCCGGTGGTGGGCATTATTCCCCCCAATCTGCACTATCACGCCAGTCAGGACGAAGTCTCAGCGGTATTTGAAATGCCGCTCGCCGAAGCCCTGCGCCTGGGGCGCTACCATCCGCTCGACATCCACCGTCGGGGTAACGACCACCGCGTCTGGCTCTCCTGGTACCAGCATTATTTTGTCTGGGGAATGACCGCCGGGATCATTCGCGAACTGGCGCTGCAAATTGGCGCTCGACCTTAGCTATACTGTTTATGAGAGAGCGCTCTCACTATTAGTAAAATCGCGGTTATCCATTAGTTTAATTCATGTGAATAGTTCAACTGGCAGCGCGCTTCCCTCTTACACTATGCGCAGTTATTACATCGTTACCGCACCCGCGGTAACCCTGTCAGGAGTATTATCGTGATTAGTCTATTCGACATGTTCAAGGTGGGGATTGGTCCCTCATCTTCCCACACTGTTGGCCCGATGAAGGCCGGTAAACAGTTCGTCGATGACCTGGTCGAAAAAGGATTGCTTAATGCGGTGACCCGAGTGGCGGTTGACGTCTACGGCTCGCTGTCATTAACCGGCAAAGGCCACCATACGGACATCGCCATTATCATGGGACTGGCGGGCAATCAGCCCGATACGGTCGATATTGACGCGATCCCGGCATTTATCCGTGACGTCGAGGCGCGCGGCCGACTGCTGCTGGCCAACGGCCAGCACGAGGTCGACTTCCCGGCGGATGACGGCATGCGTTTTCGCAGCGACAACCTGCCGCTGCACGAAAACGGCATGACCATTCATGCCTGGGCCGGCGAGAAAGAGATCTACTGCAAGACCTATTACTCGATTGGCGGCGGCTTTATCGTCGATGAAGAGCACTTCGGCAAAGAAAACGCCAACGAATTGCAGGTGCCCTACCCGTTTAAATCGGCGCAGGAAATGCTGGCGTATTGTAAAGAGACCGGCCTGTCGCTCTCCGGGATGGTGATGCAAAACGAGCTGGCGCTGCACAGCAAAAAAGAGATCGAGGACTATTTCGCCAACGTCTGGCAGACCATGCGCGCCTGTATCGACCGCGGGATGAACACCGAAGGCGTGCTGCCTGGTCCGCTGCGCGTGCCGCGTCGCGCCTCGGCGCTGCGTCGTCTGCTGGTGGCCAGCGATAAGCTCTCCAGCGATCCAATGAATGTCGTTGACTGGGTCAATATGTTCGCACTGGCGGTCAATGAAGAGAACGCCGCCGGCGGTCGCGTGGTGACCGCGCCGACCAACGGCGCCTGCGGCATCGTTCCGGCGGTACTCGCCTATTACGACCACTTTATCGAATCCGTCAGCCCGGAAATTTATATCCGCTACTTTATGGCCTGCGGGGCGATCGGCGCGCTGTACAAGATGAATGCCTCCATTTCCGGGGCGGAAGTCGGCTGTCAGGGTGAAGTGGGCGTTGCCTGCTCGATGGCGGCGGCGGGCCTGGCTGAACTGCTCGGCGCCAGCCCGGAACAGGTTTGCGTGGCGGCGGAGATCGGCATGGAACACAACCTCGGCCTGACCTGCGACCCGGTCGCCGGCCAGGTGCAGGTGCCATGCATTGAACGTAACGCCATCGCCTCCGTCAAGGCAATCAACGCCGCGCGAATGGCGATGCGCCGTACCAGCGAACCGCGCGTCTCGCTCGACAAAGTGATCGAGACCATGTACGAAACCGGTAAAGACATGAACGCCAAGTACCGCGAAACCTCCCGCGGCGGCCTGGCGATTAAAGTTCAGTGTGACTAAACTGTTCGTCCCCCCCTGCGCCCGCAAAGCGCGCAGGGGGATAACCCTGGTGACTGAAATCTCCCTGATGCGCCTTCAACGGCGCATTTTCTTTTTTCTATACCTGGCGATATTCTGCCACTACAATTGCTCTATTAAATAAGCCACGCTTAACCACTCGTCCTGTCGACAGGGTGTCGCACATGCAGACTGCACAAAAAGTCATTACGGCCTATCGTCGCAAACGCATTATTGTCTGCCTGCTGGTAGCCCTGCTAACCTGGGTACCACCTTAGCTATCCGATTTATTTCACAGCGTAGCGTAAATGAAGAGTACATTCGCACTGCCGCCAGCCAGCGGGTCACGGCGCTGGATAACATCCTGCGTCCGCTGAGCGCAGAGCGGGCGACGCTACTCTCCCTGGTCGACAAACCCTGCATGGATATTCATCTCACACTGCGCAAAATGGCGGCCTCGCTGCAGACGGTCCGCTCCGTCGCGCTGGTGGCGTCAGGGATGATCTACTGTTCCAGTATCTTTGGGCAACGGCAGGCGGATCTGCACCAGCTGCAGCCCGCGCTTCCGGCTCACCACCCCTTACTGCTCTTTTCTACCGACAACTCACTGCTCAAAGGCACACCGGTGCTGATCCAGTGGTATCCAGCCTCGGAAAGCGGCTTCGACGGCGTGATGTTAATTGTCAATATCGAGCTGCTGGGAACCTTAATTCTCAAGGAAAAATCGCCCCTGATCAGCGACGTCAGCCTGCAGGTCGGCGACCATTATTTTATCAGCGGCCTCGGCCTGATTGACAAAGCGCACGCCCCGCAGGCGTCGGTGATTTATCGCCAGCGCTCCACAGAATTTCCCTTTACCATCAACATTAACGGTCCGGGTGCCGCGACTATCGCGCTGGAGGAGCTGCCCGGTGAGCTGCCGCTGGCCCTCATCTTCAGCCTGTTGATGACCGGCATCGCCTGGCTGGCCACCGCCGGCAGAATGAGTTTCTCGCGAGAGATAAGTCTCGGCATCACGGCCCGGGAATTTACCCTCTGGTGCCAGCCGCTGCAGGATGCGCGCAGCGGACGCTGCTGCGGGGTGGAGATCCTGCTGCGCTGGAACAACCCCCGCCGCGGCGAGATTTCGCCCGAGGTATTTATTCCCATCGCCGAAGGGGACAATCTGATTATTCCCCTCACCCGCTATGTGATCGCCGAAACCGCCCGCCGCCTGGATGCCTTCCCCAGCGAGCCGCATTTTCATATCGCGATTAATGTCGCTGCCCGTCACTTTGCCCACGGTTTGCTGCTGCATGACCTGCACAATTACTGGTTTAGCGTCAATCCGGTACAACAGCTGGTGGTTGAACTCACCGAACGCGATGTCCTGCAGGATGGCGACCAGCACATGGCCGAACATTTGCATTTAAAAGGGGTCCAGCTGGCGATAGATGATTTTGGCACCGGTAACAGCTCGCTCTCGTGGCTGGAAAAACTGCGGCCGGACGTGCTGAAGATCGACCGCTCGTTTACCAGTTCCGTCGGGATAGACAGCGTCAATGCCACGGTGACGGATATTATTATAGCCCTCGCCGACCGTCTGAATATCGTTACCGTGGCCGAAGGGGTGGAGACGCTGGAGCAGGAAAGCTATCTCCGGGGCCACGGCGTCGATGTGCTGCAGGGATTTTATTATGCCCGGCCGATGCCGATAGAGGCGTTTCCGGCGTGGCTGGCAGACAGAGAGGGGCAGAAAAGCGAGGGGGGAGAATAGCTCGCCGGCCACAGGGGCCGACGAGCAGGGCAATTACTCTTCTTCGTCGCTCAGCGGACGGGTGACCACCGCGCGGACCAGGTCGACCCGGTAATCATTCGCTTCCACCACGGTAAACTGCAGCGGCGGTAGCGACACGGTGTCGCCAATGCGCGGGATATGGCCATTGACGGCGATCACCAACCCGGCCACCGTGGCAATATCCTCATCTTCATTGACCAGCGCATCCAGTCCAAGCGCCTGCTGCAGCGCATGCAGGTCGGTCGAGCCTTTGATCAGCCAGCCATCGCCGTCAATGACGATCTCCGGCGTCTCATCGGCATCCGGGAATTCACCGGCGATGGCTTCCAGGACGTCCAGCGGCGTCACCAGCCCCTGTACCATGCCAAACTCGTTGGTCACGATGACAAAGCTGCCGCGCGCGCGGCGCAGAACGCCGAGCAGATTGATCGGGTCCAGCGTTTCCGGGACGACAATCGCCGGGGAGGCAGAGGCCAGCGCCGCAACGTTTTCGCCCGCCTCAAGGGCCACCAGCAACTCTTTCGCCCGCACGATACCGATGATTTCATCCAGCTCTCCGCGGCAGACCGGGAACAGACTGTGCGGCGACGAGAGCAGCTGACGACGAATTTCGTCATCACTCTGTTCGGCGTCGACCCAGCTGATTTCACCGCGCGGGGTCATAATACCGCGCAGGGAGCGCTGGGCCAGCGTCAGCACGCCGTTAATCATGTAACGTTCTTCTTCGGCAAACGCCCCTTCCGGCACCGGTATGGCTGCCGGGCTGTCGGCGTCATGGCTGACGGAGGTCTGTTTCCGGCCGCCCATAAGGCGCAGGATCGCATCCGCGGTACGGGCACGCAGAGGCAGCGTCGACTGATGTCGGGCAAAGTTGCGTCGCGCCACCTGGTTGAAGAACTCGATGATGATCGAGAAACCGATCGCCGCGTACAGATACCCTTTCGGAATATGGAAGCCAAACCCTTCCGCCACCAGGCTCAGGCCGATCATCAACAGGAAGCTCAGACAGAGCACCACCACCGTCGGGTGCTGGTTGACAAAGCGCGTCAATGGCTTCGACGCCAGCAGCATCATGATCATGGCGATCACCACCGCCGCCATCATCACCGGCAGATGGTTAACCATCCCGACCGCCGTGATCACCGCATCCAGAGAGAAGACGGCGTCCAGCACCACGATCTGCAGTACCACCACCCAGAAACTGGCATACCCTTTACCGTGACCGCTATCGTGCTGGCGGTTTTCCAGCCGCTCATGCAGTTCAGTCGTCGCCTTAAACAGCAAGAAGATCCCGCCGAGCAGCATGATAAGGTCGCGCCCGGAAAAGGAGAAATCAGCGATAGTAATCAGCGGCTTCGTCAGGGTCACCATCCAGGAGATCACCGACAGCAGCCCCAGGCGCATCACCAGCGCCAGCGAAAGGCCGATCAGTCGCGCTTTATCGCGCTGCTTCGGCGGCAGTTTGTCCGCCAGGATGGCAATAAACACCAGGTTGTCGATACCGAGCACAATCTCCAGAACGATAAGCGTCAACAGGCCAGCCCAGATTGAGGGATCCATTAACAATTCCATGTACGACTCCGGTTAGCGGCAAGCTGAGTCATCGCCATGTCATGCATGGGCGCGACAATAGGTGCTGAGAGAAAAGCGTGATGCGTGGAGGTGGCAACCAGGTGCCAGAAAGTGAAAAGACGTCGATGACGGTCCATACTGCGGGCTATGCCCTATACTCCTGAGTAATTAAACGGAAGTTAAACATAGCAAAATATAGATCGAAATTGGAAAAAATTTACCTGAATTTGCAATAACTAAGGCTATTTTTTGCGCTGCAAAATTATTACCAGGCGATGCCTGATTAACGGATCTTCATCACATTAATTATTTTTTCACTGTCTAAAATAATTCGCGGTAGTAACTATTTTCTATCTTACACCCTAACTGAATCGATTTTGTCCTCAAGAGTGATTCAGGATGTATCAAAGCAGATGATGCATTCACGATAATAAAGGAGGTAGCAAGTGACGATTGCTATTGTAATAGGCACACATGGTTGGGCTGCAGAACAGCTGCTGAAAACAGCAGAGATGCTGTTGGGCGAGCAGGAAAACGTTGGCTGGATCGATTTCGTTCCGGGTGAAAACGCCGAAACGCTGATCGAGAAATACAATGCCCAGTTGGCAAAACTGGATACCAGTAAAGGCGTGCTATTTCTCGTCGATACATGGGGAGGCAGCCCGTTCAACGCTGCGAGCCGCATTGTCGTCGATAAAGAGCATTACGAAGTTATCGCTGGCGTCAACATCCCGATGCTGGTGGAAACCTTCATGGCCCGCGATGATGACCCTTCGTTTGATGAACTGGTCGCCTTAGCGGTGGAGACCGGTAGCGAAGGCGTGAAAGCGCTGAAGGCCAAACCGGTGGAAAAAGCGGCTCCCGCGCCAGCCCCTGCCGCGGCGCCAAAAGCCGCCGCGCCGGCCAAACCGATGGGCCCGAACGACTACATGGTGATTGGCCTCGCGCGCATTGACGACCGCCTGATCCATGGTCAGGTCGCCACCCGCTGGACCAAAGAGACCAACGTCACCCGCATCATCGTCGTCAGCGACGAAGTGGCCGCGGATACGGTGCGCAAAACCCTGCTGACCCAGGTTGCACCACCGGGCGTCACCGCCCACGTGGTGGACGTCGCCAAAATGATCCGCGTTTACAACAACCCGATGTACGCCGGGCAGCGCGTCATGCTGCTGTTTACTAACCCGACCGACGTTGAGCGTATCGTCGAGGGCGGCGTGAAAATCACCAGCGTCAACATCGGTGGTATGGCGTTCCGCCAGGGCAAAACCCAGGTTAACAACGCGATTTCGGTCGATGCCAAAGATATTGAGGCGTTTAACAAGCTGAACGCACGCGGTATCGAGCTGGAGGCACGTAAAGTGTCCACCGACCCGAAACTGAAAATGATGGATCTGATCGCCAAGGTTGATAAATAACCCGGCCGATCGCGCCCCAGTTTTCACTTTAAGACTTAATCAACAGGAGAAGTACAATGGAGATTACCCTTCTTCAGATTGTGCTGGTGTTCATCGTCGCGTGTATTGCGGGTATGGAGTCGGTGCTTGATGAATTTCAGTTCCACCGTCCTCTGGTCGCTTGTACGCTGATCGGTGCCGTTCTCGGCGATATGAAAACCGGTATTATCATCGGCGGTACGCTGGAAATGATCGCTCTGGGTTGGATGAACATCGGTGCGGCGGTTGCACCTGATGCCGCGCTGGCGTCCATTATTTCCACCGTTCTGGTTATTGCCGGCCATCAGAGCATCGGTGCCGGTATCGCGCTGGCTATCCCGCTGGCGGCGGCAGGCCAGGTGCTGACCATTATCGTTCGTACCATCACCGTAGCCTTCCAGCACGCGGCAGATAAAGCGGCGGAGAATGGCAACCTGACCGCCCTGTCGTGGTTGCACGTCTCGTCCTTGTTCCTGCAGGCGATGCGTATCGCTATCCCGGCCGTCATCGTCGCCATTTCCGTCGGTACCAGCGAAGTCCAGGGCCTGCTGAACGCGATCCCTGAAGTGGTCACCAGCGGTCTGAACATCGCCGGCGGTATGATCGTGGTTGTCGGTTATGCGATGGTCATCAACATGATGCGCGCAGGCTACCTGATGCCGTTCTTCTACCTCGGCTTCGTCACCGCCGCCTTCACCAACTTCAACCTGGTAGCCCTGGGTGTGATTGGTGCGGTCATGGCTATCCTCTACATCCAGCTGAGCCCGAAATATAACCGCGTCGCCGGTGCGCCGGCTCAGGCGGCTGGTAACAACGATCTCGATAACGAACTGGACTAACAGGTGAGCGAAATGGTTGATATGACTAAAAATACCACCGAGAAAAAACTCACTCAGAGTGATATTCGTGGCGTGTTCATTCGTTCTAACCTGTTCCAGGGGTCATGGAACTTCGAACGTATGCAGGCGCTGGGCTTCTGCTTCTCTATGGTTCCGGCAATCCGTCGCCTGTACCCGGAGAACAATGATGCGCGTAAGCAGGCGATTAAACGTCACCTTGAGTTCTTCAACACCCATCCTTACGTTGCCGCTCCGGTACTGGGCGTAACCCTGGCGATGGAAGAGCAGCGCGCCAATGGCGCAGAGATTGACGATGGCGCCATCAACGGCATCAAAGTCGGTCTGATGGGGCCGCTGGCCGGCGTCGGCGACCCGATCTTCTGGGGTACCGTGCGTCCGGTGTTCGCGGCCTTAGGCGCTGGGATCGCGATGAGCGGTAGCCTGCTCGGTCCTCTGCTGTTCTTTATCCTGTTCAACGCAGTGCGTCTGCTGACCCGTTACTATGGCGTCGCCTATGGTTACCGCAAAGGCGTGGACATCGTTAAAGATATGGGCGGCGGTTTCCTGCAGAAACTGACTGAGGGGGCGTCAATCCTCGGCCTGTTTGTCATGGGGGCGCTGGTTAACAAGTGGACGCACGTGAATATTCCGATGGTGGTGTCAAAAATCACCGGTTCTGACGGACAGGTTCACGTCACCACGGTGCAAACCATCCTCGACCAGTTGATGCCGGGCCTGGTACCGCTGCTGTTGACCTTCGCCTGTATGTGGCTGCTGCGCAAGAAAGTTAACCCACTGTGGATCATCGTTGGCTTCTTCGTCATCGGTATCGCGGGCTACGCTGTCGGCCTGCTGGGTCTGTAATTTCCAGGTTGTACGCCGGGGGCTTGCCCCCGGCTTTTTTTTATCAGGAGGAACGCAAAGCAATGACATTCACGGACCTGGTGATCATCCTGTTTATCCTTGCGCTACTGGCCTACGCGGTGTATGACCAGTTCATTATGCCGAGGCGGAACGGCCCGGTGCTGCTGGCCATTCCCCTGCTTCGCCGCAGCCGCGTTGACGGTCTGATCTTTGTCGGCCTCACCGCCATTCTGATCTATAACAACATTACCCAGCACGGCACCCCGATCACCACCTGGCTATTATCTGCCCTGGCGCTGATGGGTCTCTATTTATTCTGGATCCGTACGCCGAAAATCATTTTTAAACCGCGCGGTTTTTTCTTCGCCAACGTGTGGATAGAATATCAGCGAATTAAAGAGATGAATTTATCCGAGGACGGCGTGCTGGTGATGCAATTAGAGCAACGGCGGCTGCTTATTCGCGTACGAAATATCGACGACCTGGAGAAAATCTACAAACTTCTCGTTTCAACTCAATGAGTTATAAATATAGCCAGCGCTATATTTTCCAGTTTTTCTCTGGAAAAACATATAGCCATGGCTATATTTCCCCTGCCTCCTCTTCCCTTTTTTATTAACTATTTATTTACTTATAAATTTAAATGAAAATCGTTATCATTTGGTTATTAAAATAGCCGTCTTCTGTTATTGTTTTATATTCTAAAAATATGTTAAGGTTGCGCCCGTCGTTGGGGAGTAGCCGATTTCCTGTTTGCCAGGAAATGTACGTGTCAACATACTCGTTGCAAAACGTGGCACGTACGGGTTGAAGTGATTCAATCAGGCGAGACCATAGATACATCACTGCTGTACGTATTGCTCAGCCATTGAGCGGCTCCGCGTATATTTACTGGGGGCAGCGATGTGTCATATGGATTATCCCCGGTCAGGACACGCACATGAATTTATCCGCTACCATTCTTCTCGCCTTCGGCATGTCTATGGACGCCTTTGCAGCCTCTATCGGCAAGGGTGCCACCCTGCACAAACCTAAATTCTCAGAAGCCGTCCGCACCGGGCTGATTTTTGGCGTGATTGAAACCCTGACCCCGCTGGTCGGCTGGGGACTCGGCATGTTGGCCAGCCAGTTTGTCCTCGAGTGGAACCACTGGATTGCCTTTATTCTGCTGGTGTTTCTCGGCGGGCGAATGATCGTGGAAGGTGTTCGCGGCGACAGCGACGAGGCGTGCGACGCGCCTCGCCGTCATGGTTTCTGGCTGCTGGTCACCACCGCCTTCGCCACCAGCCTTGACGCGATGGCCGTTGGTGTGGGTCTGGCCTTCCTGCAGGTCAGCATTGTGACCACCGCACTGGCGATCGGCTGCGCGACGTTTCTTATGTCGACGCTGGGGATCATGGTCGGTCGCTTTATTGGCCCGCTGTTGGGCAAACGGGCCGAAATCCTCGGCGGTATTGTGCTGATTGGCATCGGCAGCGAAATCCTCTGGAGCCATTTCGCCGGTTAAGCCTTACGCCTCGCGCTGCCAGCAATGGATCATGAAGTCGGTCTGGCAGCCAAACGTCGCCTGCTGACGCAGCGCGGCGTGCACCTCAGGCTTAGCCCGCCACGCGAACGGCGTCATCTGCAGCAGCGCCTGCGCTTCACTTCCCGTCAGGGTCATCGGATAGGCCAGCTGCTGCTGAGCGTCCAGGCGGAATCCCGGCATCGCTTCCGTCTTCAGCTCATGCAGGCGTACCTCATCGTAAATCAGCCCTTTTAGCTCCAGCAGATGGCGGGGTCCCGGCGTGGCGGTGATCACCCATCCGCCAGACCGCACCACCCGCGCCAGCTCTTCGGCGTTGCAGGGGGCGTAAATGCGCACTACCGCATCGAAGCTGTTATCGGAGAACGGCAGACGCTGGCTGGAGGCGACGCAAAAACTGACCTGCGGGTAGCGTTTTGCCGCCGCGCGGATCGCTGGCTTCGACACGTCCAGCCCCCAGCTATGGCTGGCGATGGTGGCAAACGCGTGGGTGTAATACCCTTCGCCACAGCCGATATCCAGTAAATCCGCAGGGGCGTAGTGCAGCAGCCGTTCGGCGATCGCCTCCCGTAGCGGCTGATAATGACCCGCATCCAGAAACGCCCGCCGGGCCTGCATCATCTCAGCGCTATCGCCGGGATCGCGCGACCGCTTGAACTGCACCGGTAGCAGATTGACGTACCCCTCTTTCGCCAGATCGAACTGGTGCCGCTGCGGGCAGGAATAGTGGTTGTCGCCTTGGCTTAACGGCGCGTGGCAAAGGGGGCAACTGTATGACATGACGGCTCCGGTGTTGCTAAAGGGCGAAAGTGTAGCGCTATTCGCCCCTGCAGACCACTGTTACAGCGCCGGCGCCAGCGGATGGCTGTCGTGCATCACGATCAGATTCTCCGCCCCTTGCGGCATGCCGTCCGGCATGACGTTCTCCAGCCGCAGGACATCCCCCATGATCTGGCTGAAGACCGGCGCGGACACCGCCCCGCCGTAATAGGAGCCATTACTCGGATCGTTCATCACCACCACCAGCGCAAACTGTGGACGACTGGCGGGCGCCACGCCGGCGGTGTAGGCCACATATTTATCGATATATTTGCCGTCCGGACCGATTTTCTTCGCCGTCCCGGTTTTTACCGCCACCCGGTAGTCGCGCACTGCCGCTTTGGTCCCGCCCCCCCCCGGGAGCGCCACGCTCTCCATCATATGCTCTACGCTGTGCACGATGTTCTCCGGCATCACCCGCGTACCTATCACCGGCGGATCGATGCGGGTTATCGATAACGGTCGTTCAATACCGAAACCGCCGATAGTCGCGTAGACGTGCGCCAGCTGGAGCGGCGTCACCATTAACCCATAGCCGAACGCGAAGGTAGCGCGATCCAGCTGCCCCCAGTAGCGGCGATGCGGCATCAGCCCGGCGCTTTCCCCGGTCAATCCCAATCCGGTCGGCTCGCCGAACCCAAATGCCTGATAGGTATCAAGCAGATGCTGCACCGGCATAGCGAGCGAGAGATGCGACACGCCGGTATCACTGGATTTTTGCAGGATCCCGGTCAGACTCAGCTCCGGATAATAGCCAACATCGCGGATGCGGTGGCCGTCGAGGACAAACGGATGGGTGTCCACCACGCTATCCGGCTGGACAATCCCCTGCTGGAGCGCGGTCATGATCACCAGCGGTTTGACGGTCGACCCGGGTTCGAAGGTGTCGCTGATGGCGCGGTTGCGGAAATCATCCAGCGTCGCGCTGTCGCGATTGTTCGGATTGAAGTCCGGGTAGCTGGCCATCGCCAGAATCTCACCGGTATCAATTTTGATCAATACCGCCGCCCCGGATTCCGCCTTATTCCAGCGAACGGCATTATCCAGCGCATCTTCGGTCACCGTCTGCAGACGTTCATCAATACTCAGCTGCAGATTATGCGCCGGGACTGGCGGCACTTCGGTAATATTTTCAATAACATTGCCATGTTTATCTTTGCGCACCAGGCGTCGTCCGGGTTTGCCGGTCAGCTGGGCATTAAAGCTTTTCTCCACCCCTTCGATGCCCTGATTATCGACGTTGGTAAAGCCCAGCAGATTGGCAGCCACATGACCAGCCGGATAGAAACGTCGCGATTCATCGCGCAGATAGACGCCCGGGAGATGCAGTTTATCAATCCACTCCGCCTGCTCCGGATTGATCTGACGCGCCAGATAGAGAAAACGGGCGTGAGGATGACTTTGTACCCGTTGGGCCAGCTCCCCGAGGTTGAGATGCAGTGCTTCGGCCATTGCCTGCCAGCGAGGACCATAACCAACACCACCCTTCTCCATGGTGGTCTGCGGGTCGATCCAGATAGCGCTGACCGGTACGCTCACCGCCAGCGGTCGTCCTTCGCGGTCGCTAATCATGCCGCGCTCCACCGCCACGGGCTCTTCGCGCAGAGAACGCATGTCTTCTTGTTTTACCAGGTTATCGGGAGAGACAATTTGCAGCCAGCCCACGCGGGCCAACAGCAGTCCCAGACAACCAAGAATGGCCACACAGAGTAACCCGAAGCGAATCGGGGTAAAGCTGGCGGCGGACTTCATTTTTTTCTTTAGCACCATAGCTCCGGCATCATTTTGCAACCATCTGATTTAACAGAAAATTAGCAAAACAGACTGCTACACAATGCTAATAAAGTTGACTATTTGCAACAAGACGCGACGGAAGGGGGTAAAATGACATGCTTTGCAATAAAAACGCAAAAGCCCCGCGCAGGCGAGGCTTTTATACAAGAAGAGTGGTCTTGTATCAGATAGCAGTTACGTTAACTGCAGCCGGACCTTTCTGGCCGTCCTGAATTTCGAACTCAACGTTCTGGCCTTCAGCCAGAGTTTTGAAGCCGTTACCCTGGATAGCGGAGAAGTGTACGAACACGTCTTTGCTGCCATCAGCCGGAGTAATGAAACCAAAACCTTTAGACTCGTTGAACCACTTAACTTGACCTTTAATCTTTGCCATTTGCAAAATTCCTTAGACTGTTTTCTTCGCCTGCTGGCGTTTACATAGATAAAACTGACACATAACTGCATGAGGCACTAATTTAAGGTTCGGCAGAGAAGCGGTATTCAACGACAACGTGTTTACTCAGGACTTCTTTACTGAAAATGCCACACATAAACAGAACTGTACCTCGTTTAACCCGAAACGTGTTATCACATACTACGTAAATAATGGCAAGCCATTTTTAAACGTGTCACGATCGTTCGCACAAATTATAAGGTAATCATTTGATCGCCTGCACATTTATGCGTCTTTGCCGCTCCTGGCAAGGCGTTATAGCATTCGCTAATATCACCTGGTTGCTGCCTCATTACTGCAACTTTTTTACCATAGCTCAACAACTTCGCTTCGTCCAGGTATGTACGTATACGAACCGCCATGCTGACGGCGCTTCGCTGAAGGCGATGAATATTGATGCGCATAATTACTCATAACAGCAGACGAAAAATCGCTAAAGCCGTACCAGTGTAGTGATAATAAAACCTGTTAGTCGTCACGCTAAAAATAGAGCTAATTCTGCACCTTAATAATGAAAAAATGATGACAGTGTCACATTCCAGGGCAATAAACGCGGCGGGAATGACTTTATTTACAGCGTGTAAAAAAGGGAATAATGCGCGGGGAAAGGAATAATGGAATAAGAATAAGCTATTACTGCCAGCTATCATGCAGGTGCGCATCTTATGATGCACACCTGTGGAGGTACTTAGCGCTCTGCCACCAGGCGGATAAACTCATCCTCTCCTTTCGCCTTGCCTGCGACGGTCGGCTCGGCCACGTCCTCTTTTTCCGGCGCATTAGCTTCGCAAAGGCGACGTAACAGCGCATTCTGCCGCTTTTGCTGATCCAGCAGCGCTTGCAGCAGTTCTATCTGCTCGTTCGCCCGCGAACTGGCGCGGTTGACGAAGAACCATAACAACAGACCGACAAGCAGCAACGCGACGGATACAGCCAGCGAAGCCAGATTTAAGATCCCAGGATTTAGTAACTCACTCATTTCACCACCTCAAAGAGAAGGCGTTCATTCTACCACCCACACCGCAGAAGGAAATCAGTCGTCAGAAAAATGTCTTACCACGGGATGAATTTATTGATAGTGCAAATGCCGCTGAAAAACTGAACATCCTGGTCGCACATTACGTTAAGCATCTGAGTCCACAGCAACAGGCAGCCTGCTATGATGACTATCAGTAAAACCCACCGTAATTTTTTCACTCCACTCTCCGCATTAGTACTTTATCTCACCAGGATAACACGGCCTTCTTAAACCGCGGCTAACTGTAATACGAACGGCAAGTTTAGGAATCATCGACTTGTTTCAAAACGTGTTCGTGTCAAAATCACGGCAAGGATCATACAAATAATGAGGCATCAATGCGATTAATCATTCGTACTATTGTCGTCGTGGCTATCTTATGGATTGGCGTATTATTAAGCGGCTATGGCGTATTATTCCACAGTGAAGAAAACGTCGGTGGTCTGGGTCTTAAGTGTCAGTATCTCACCGCCCGCGGGGTCAGTACCGCACTTTATGTGCATTCCAATAGCGGTGTGATCGGCGTCAGTAACTGTCCCATTCTGCGCAAAAGCGCAACCGTGGTTGATAACGGTTAAAATCACTCCGGCGAGCGCGACAATAGCACCGCGCTCGCCGGATGTTTCAGCTACCGCGTCAGAACGGGTAGTCGTTGTATCCCATTTGCTCAGAAATCTTGCGCGCCGCCTGATGCAGCATCGCCACATATTCATGCAAACGTTCTTCTGAGAAACGTAGCGTCGGGAAAGAGATGCTCAGTCCGGCGATAACCACGCCGAAACGATCGAACACCGGTACCCCGATGCAGCGTAGTCCCTCTTCCTGCTCTTCGTTATCTTCGCCATATCCCTGCTCGCGTACGCCATCCAGCACCTTCAGCAGCGCTTCCGTGCTGGTGATGGTCCGCTCGGTGCTGCGTTTATACTCCACGCCCTCGAGGATCTGCTCCACTTCGCTGCGATCGCGCCACGCCAGCAGTACCTTACCAATCGCGGTACTGTACAGCGGATTGCGACGGCCGATACGCGAGTACATCCGCAGATTGTACATCGAGTCAATCTTGTGGATGTAGACGATGCTGTCTTCATCCAGCGCCCCGAGGTGAATAGTCTCTTTCGTCAGCCGGGAGAGTTCGCGCATCTGAATATCGGCGCTGCGTACCAGGTCGACGTTCTGCAGCGCACGAGCGCCCAGCTCGAACAGCTTGAGCGTGAGGGAGTATTTCTCTGACTCGCCTTCCTGCGCCACATAGCCCAGTGATTTCATGGTCTGTAAAAAGCGATAAACGGTGCTTTTCGACATCATGACGCGCTGGGACAGTTCGGTAATGCCAATTTCACGCTCTTCACCCAGCGCCTGTAAGATGCCAAAAACCTTCAATACCGAAGAGACAGAATCTGGCTGTTTATCCAAATCTGCACCTGCCATTTATCACCTCGCCGTAACTGTTTTATAAAATTTAGAACCGGTTTTTATTATAAATTCGCCGCCTCTGCGCCGCAATCATTCTTCTGCCACTTCGTTACAAATCTGCGACATACTGCGGAATAATCAATGCTAAACTCATCATTCAAAAAACCGTTTCATTTAAGACTTATATTCACCATGGATAAAAATTCTTCCGATGGCGTGCCGCTGCCGCAACGCTATGGCGCCATTCTGACCATCGTGCTGGGGCTGACCATGGCCGTGCTCGACGGGGCTATCGCCAACGTCGCGCTCCCGACCATCGCCAGCGATCTTAACGCCTCGCCGGCGGCGTCAATCTGGATCGTTAACGCCTACCAAATCGCCATTGTCATCGCCCTGCTACCGCTCTCTTTCCTCGGCGATATGGTCGGCTATCGCCGCATCTATAAGATAGGCCTGGTGGTATTTATCTTTACCTCGCTGGCCTGCGCCCTGTCGCGCAGTCTCGACATGCTGACCTTCGCCCGCGTCGCCCAGGGGCTGGGCGGCGCCGCGCTGATGAGCGTGAACACCGCGTTGATCCGCCTGATTTATCCGCAGCGCTTTCTCGGCCGCGGCATGGGCATCAACTCCTTTGTCGTCGCCGTCTCTTCGGCAGCAGGCCCGACGATCGCCGCGGCGATCCTCTCCCTTGCCTCATGGCAATGGCTGTTTTTAATTAACGTTCCCCTCGGGATCGTCGCTTTTGTTCTGGCCATGCGCTTTCTGCCACCCAACAGCGCGCGCAGCAAAATCATCCGCTTCGATCTGCCGAGCGCCATCATGAACGCCCTCACCTTCGGGCTGCTGATCACTGCGCTCAGCGGGTTCGCCCAGGGACAGTCTGTTCAGCTGGTGCTGGCGGAAGTGGCCGCCATGCTGGTGGTGGGCTTTTTCTTCGTTCGCCGCCAGCTCAGCATGCCCGTCCCCCTGCTGCCGGTCGACCTGCTGCGCATCCCGCTCTTCTCACTCTCTATCTGCACCTCCATCTGCTCCTTCTGTGCGCAGATGCTGGCGATGGTCTCCCTGCCCTTCTTCCTGCAGACGATGATGGGGCGCAGCGAAGTGGAGACCGGCCTGCTGCTGACGCCGTGGCCGCTGGCGACCATGGTGATGGCGCCGCTGGCCGGTTATTTGATTGAGAAATGCCATGCGGGACTGCTGGGGGCCATTGGGCTGCTGGTTATGGCCTGCGGCCTGTTCGGCCTGGCGCTGCTGCCCGCGTCGCCTTCCGATCTGGATATTATCTGGCGTATGGCGCTGTGCGGCGCCGGTTTCGGGCTGTTTCAGTCGCCGAATAACCACACTATTGTCGCCTCGGCTCCGAGCCATCGTAGCGGTGGCGCCAGCGGGATGCTGGGTACCGCTCGCCTGCTCGGTCAGAGCACTGGCGCGGCGCTGGTCGCCCTGCTGTTCAACCTGCTCGGCAACAGCGGCACCCATACCGCCCTGCTGCTGGCCGGCATTCTGGCGACCGTTGCCGCACTGATTAGCGGTCTGCGCGTCACCCAGCCGCGCGCGGCCTGATAAACGGCGGCAAAAAAAATCCGCAGCTTTCGGGCTGCGGATTTTTATTTTTAGCGTCGAAGCGACGGATTACTTCAGATACTCACCGCTACGCAGGGCTTCAATACGTTTATCCAGCGGCGGGTGAGTCATAAACAGCTCGCTCATGGATTTCGCTTTACCATTGATGCAGAACGCCATCATGCTGCTGGCTTCCTGTGGCTCATAGCTGGTTTTCAGACGCTGCAGGGCAGCAATCATCTTCTCGCGGCCCACCAGTCGCGCCGAGCCGGCGTCAGCGTGGAACTCGCGATGACGAGAGAACCACATGGTAATAATGCTGGCCAGAATACCGAACACCAGTTCCAGCACCGTGGCGACAGCGAAGTAGATCAGCGGGTTACCATTGCTGCTCTCCCCTTCATCTTCCCGGTTGCCGCCGAGGAAACCGGCCGCAATCTGGGCAATCACGCGCGAGATAAAGATAACGAAGGTGTTCACCACCCCCTGAATCAGCGTCATGGTCACCATATCGCCATTAGCGATATGGCTGATTTCATGGGCAATGACCGCTTCCGCTTCATCACGGCTCATGTTTTGTAGCAGCCCGGTGCTGACGGCGACCAGCGAGGCGTCGCGACGCGCGCCGGTAGCAAAAGCGTTAATATCAGGCGCGTGATAGATAGCCACCTGCGGCATGGCAATGCCCGCCTGCTGCGCCTGTTGGGCGACGGTGTGCATCAGCCAGCGTTCCGTTTCGTTGCGCGGCTGCTCGATCACTTCCCCACCCACAGACTTCAGGGCCATCCATTTCGACATCATCAGCGAAACGATAGAACCACCGAAGCCGAACAGCAGGGCCATAATCAACAGACCGGTCATGCTGCTGGATTGGATCCCCGTGAGGCTTAACACCAGCCCGAACACGACCATTACTGCCAGGTTCGTCAGCAGGAAAAGCGCGATTCGCATCATAATTTTCTTTTTACCTCAATTTAACAAAACGCACTATGCGATTACCCACATCGTATGGGTCAGGCTGCAATTTTCAACCATCAACCCCCGCTAAGTCACGATAAAAACACAACTTTACATTTTGTAGCATCTTGCTGACAGCGGCCGGGCAGGTTGACATTTTGTTAGTTGAGCTGAAAGGTGATGACAAAAGCACAAAATAAAACGGGCACCCTCTGAGGTGCCCGTTTGTTATTTATTTACTGGCTGGCGGTTCCACCGCCGGGCGCGCTTTTTCAAGATGCGCCAGGTCTACCGCGATATGGACCGTTTCATCAAGATACGGATCCGGCTCCTGGTAATCCTTCGGCAGGTCATCCAGTTTTTTCAGCAGCGGTTTGCCTTCGCGTTTCAGGCGATCGTTAATCCGCGCCAGACGAATCGCATCATCCTCTTCGTTCTCTTTCTCACGCTGGGCGTAGTTCAGAGAGACGATGTTACGCTTGTCCTTCATCGCGTTATAACGGGCAATATCCTTCATGATGTACTGGAACTCTGGATCCTGCGCGATACGCTCATCATGGCGCTTGAGCAGTTCCGGTCCAAACGGGGTCAGATCCCCGGACTTCACGTAGGTGGCTGCGTTGATGCTATCCCACGGCAGCGCGTTGTCTTCATACTGCTCGCCGGTCTCACGATCTTCATTACCGGTTGGCATCATGATATCCGGCGTCACGCCTTTACGCTGCGTACTGCCGCCGTTAATACGGTAGAACTTCTGGATGGTGTACTGGACGGAACCTAACGCCGGCCAGTCCGGACGCAGCATCTGATCGTAGATACGATTCAACGAGCGATACTGCTGTACCGTCCCTTTACCGAAGGTCGGCTCGCCAACGATCAGCGCGCGGCCATAATCCTGCATCGCCGCGGCGAATATTTCAGACGCCGAGGCGCTAAAGCGGTCAACCAGCACCACCAGCGGCCCTTTGTAATAGACCACGCCATCGTTGTCGCTGTCTTCGCGGACCTTGCCATTGTTATCACGGACCTGCACTACCGGGCCGGACGGAATAAACAGACCCGAGAGCGATACCGCCTCGGTCAGCGCCCCGCCGCCGTTGCTGCGCAGATCAATGACGATGCTGCTGACGTTCTGTTTTTCCAGCTTCTGCAGTTGCACCTTCACATCATCGGTGAGACCAACGTAAAAGCCCGGAATATCCAGCACGCCGACTTTTTCTTTACCAACGGTTTTCACCGACATCTTCACCGCACGGTCTTCCAGACGGATCCGCTCGCGGGTCAGGGTCACGATACGCGTCTTGGCCCCTTTGCCTGCCGGCAGGATCTCAAGGCGCACTTTGCTGCCCTTCGGTCCTTTAATCAGCGCGACCACGTCATCCAGACGCCAGCCGATGACATCAACCATCGGCTTCCCGGTCTGGCCAACGCCAACGATACGGTCGCCGACGCTGATCGCTTTGCTCTTCGCGGCCGGGCCGCCCGCCACCAGCGAATTGATGACGGTGTAGTCATCATCCATTTGCAGGACAGCGCCGATCCCCTCAAGAGAGAGGCTCATCTCAGTGTTGAACTGCTCGGTATTACGTGGAGACAGGTAGTTGGTGTGCGGGTCGATTTCGCGAGCGAAGGCGGTCATCGCCAGCGAGAAGACATCTTCGCTGTTGGTTTGCGCCAGACGACGGATCGCGAACTTATAGCGACGCGTTAAGGTGTCGCGGATCTCTTTATCGTCTTTACCCGCCAGCTTCAGGCTTAACTGGTCAAACTTCACCTTGGCGTCCCACAGCGTGTTCAGCTCGGCCTCATCTTTTGGCCACGGCGCTTTGGAGCGATCAAGGTTAAAATTATCGTTGCCGGTAAAGTCCATCGGACGTTCCAGCACCTTCAGCGCATACTGATAGCGCTCAAAGCGACGCTGCTGCGCCAGGTTGTAAAGGTCGTAGAAGACGTCCAGTTTCCCGGTGCGCAGTTCGTCGCCGATTTGGTCTTTTTTGGCCGCGAACTTCGCCACATCGCTGGCCAGCAGCACATTGTGGCTGTAGTCCAGCAGGTTCAGATAACGGTCAAAAATCTTTGCCGAGAAGGCGTTGTCGAGATCAAACTGACGGTAGTGAGAACGGGTAAAGCGCGACGTCACGCGCTCGCTCACCGTCGCGTGCTGCGGCTCTTCTTTCAGCACGGGTATTTGATCTGCACGGGTTATTTCATCAACAGCGAAAGCATGGCCTGCTATTGCCAGCAGGCCCGCAAGCGCGGTGATTTTAAAAAATGTGTTCATGCCTGGCCCGGCCTCCGTTTCAGAACACCAGGTGTTCTGCGCGTACAATCATTGACATACCAGAAGTCAGCTGTACACGAACGCCATCTTTGGTGATTTCCAGAACGGTGGCGTCCATTGCGTTATTGCCTGCTTTTACCTTCAGCGCCTGGCCGACGGTCAGAACGGAAACATCCGAAACCGGAGTATGACGCTCTTCACGCGGGGCTTTGGCCGCAACAGGACGCGGTTTACGCTGTTCAGCGCCTTCTTTACGACGCGGCTGCTGAGGACGCGGTTTACGCTCGCGGCGAACCCCTTCATCCTGCTGACCTGCGGCGGCGGCGGCTTCGCGTTTTTTCGCCTGCTGGGCAGCGCGCTGCGTCTGAACGCGAGCTTTCGCTTCTTCCAACTGCTGGCGCGCATGGGCAATGTGCTGTTCTTCCAGTTCGCCGCACGGGTTGCCGTCCAGGTCAACGCGGATAGCGCCGGCTTTCACGCCGTACAGATAACGCCAGCTGGACGTGTAGAGACGTAATGCAGCGCGAAGCTGGGTTTTGCTGAGATTCATCTCACCACCCACTCGCTCAACGAGATCCTGAAAAATACCAATTTTCAGGGGGCGCGCTTCGCCTTCAGCGCTAAAGCACTGCGGGAAACGCTCGGCCAGAAAGGCGATAACTTCTTTACTGCTATTCAACTTAGGTTGATTTTCCATGAAATTTCCTGATTACAACGGACGTAGCCAACAAGCCGCAGGCATGAACAGGCGACATTATAATGACGTCCTCGCTAAATGCTACGTTATCCGTTGATTATCCCACGACACGGGTAAAGATTTTTTGATAATCAGTGGCCGCGATAAGTTTTTCCAGTTGCTCGACCAGCGTGCGCAACCCCTGCTCATCTTCAGCTGTGAAGCGGCCGTACGCCGTGCTGTCGATATCCAGCACGCCGATAATCTGGTCGTTCACGCGCAGGGGAAAGACAATTTCTGAATTACTGGCCGCATCGCAGGCAATGTGACCATCAAACGCATGCACGTCCTCTACGCGCTGGACCTGGGCTTGCGCCACCGCGGCGCCGCAGACGCCGCGACCAACCGGAATGCGCACACAGGCCAGTTTGCCCTGGAACGGCCCCAGTACCAGGGTATCGCCTTCCAGAAGATAGAAACCGGCCCAGTTGACCTCGCTCAGCCGCTCGAACAGCAGCGCGCTGGTATTGGCGATCATCGCCAGAAAACTGGTTTCACCTGCCATTAATGCCTGGAAATCGCGGTTCAGATCCGCGTAAAATTCTGTTTTGCTCATTATATCTTCACTTGGTTGTCTTACTGCCTGATACGTACAGCCTACTAAAATAAGCATTAAATGCGCTTAGGCTCAAGATGAATTCATTCATAGGTTAAGATAGTGAGATACATTCATTCCTGTACGTAATAAATGCCGATAAAAACACCAACGATTAAACCTGCGAAGAAGTTGGTCGTGCATGCCGTCAGCACACCGCTTCCCTATGCGCATTATCAGCGCTGTACGCAGTGTGACATGCTCTTTCGCTTACCGGTGCTTAAACGCAACCAAAGCGCCTGGTGTCCACGCTGCAACGCCAAGGTGCGCGATGGGCGCGACTGGTCGCTGACGCGTTTGGGCAGCATGGCCGTTGCGATGCTGCTGCTCATGCCTTTTGCCTGGTCGGAGCCTCTGCTGCGCCTGCACCTGCTGGGCGTGCGCATCGACGCCAACGTCCTGCAAGGGATCTGGCAGATGACCGCGCAGGGTGACCCGCTTACCGCCGCCATGGTGCTGTTTTGCGCGGTGGTCGCCCCGGTGCTGCTGGTGGTCTCGATTAGCTATCTCTGGCTGGGCAACGTGCTGGGGATGAACCTGCGCCCGGTGCTGCTGATGCTCGGCAAGCTCAAAGAGTGGGTGATGCTGGATATCTATCTGGTGGGTATTGGCGTCGCCTCCATCAAGGTGCAGGATTACGCCTTTCTGCAGCCCGGCATCGGCCTGGTAGCGTTTATCTCGCTGACGCTGCTGAGCATCCTGACGCTTATTCACATGAACGTCGAAGAGCTGTGGGAGCGTTTCTATCCTGAACGGCCGGCGACCCGCGCCGATAACAATTTACAGGTGTGCACCGGCTGCCACTACACCGGCTACCGCGACGCGCGTGGCCGCTGCCGACGCTGCCACTCCCCGCTGCATTATCGCCGGCCGCAGAGCCTGCAGCGCAGCTGGGCGGCGCTGATTGCCTCGCTGATATTTCTCTTACCAGCCAACCTGCTGCCGATCTCGATCATCTATGTTAACGGTGCGCGCCAGGACGATACGATCCTTTCCGGGATCATCTCCCTTGCCAGCAGCAATATCGCCATCGCCGGAGTGGTATTTATCGCCAGTATTTTGGTGCCATTCACCAAAGTTATAGTGTTATTTACCCTATTGGTCAGCATACAATTCAAGTGCGAGCAAGGCTTGCGCACCCGCATCCTGCTGCTGCGGCTGATAACCTGGATTGGCCGCTGGTCGATGTTGGATCTGTTTGTTATTTCACTCACCATGTCGCTAATCAATCGCGATCAGCTCCTCGCTTTCACCATGGGGCCGGCGGCGGTTTACTTCGGCGGTGCGGTAATTTTAACTATTCTTGCAGTTGAATGGCTGGACAGCCGCTTACTTTGGGACGCACATGAGTCAGGAATCGCCCGCTTCGCAGACTGAAGCCAGAATAAAAACTAAACGCCGTATTTCGCCATTCTGGCTGTTGCCGGTTATCGCGCTGCTGATTGCCGCCTGGCTCATCTGGACCAGCTTTGACGACCGCGGATCGACGATTACCATCGATTTCCAGTCCGCTAACGGCATTGTGCCGGGGCGGACGCCTATCCGTTATCAGGGGGTCGAGGTCGGCACCGTCCAGGATATTAGCCTCAGTAAAGATCTGAGTAAGATAGAGGTTTCCGCCAGCATCAAACGCGATATGAAAGATGCCCTGCGCAAAGAGACCCAGTTCTGGCTGGTCACCCCAAAAGCCTCTCTGGCGGGGGTCTCCGGGCTGGATGCGCTGGTGGGCGGGAACTACATTGGCATGATGCCTGGCAAAGGTGAGCCCGAAGATCACTTCGTGGCCCTCGACACTCAGCCGAAATACCGCATCAACAACGGCGAGCTGATGATCCACCTGCAGGCGCCGGACCTTGGCTCCCTGAACAGCGGCTCGCTGGTCTATTTCCGCAAGATCCCGGTCGGGCGCGTGTATGATTTCACCCTGAATGCCAATAATCAGGGGGTCACCATCGATGTCCTGATCGAGCGCCGGTTTACCAACCTGGTGAAAAAAGGCAGCCGATTCTGGAACGTCTCCGGGATCAAAGCCGACGTCGGCCTGAGTGGGGCAAAAGTGCAGCTGGAGAACCTTTCTGCGCTGGTGAACGGCGCTATCGCCTTCGATTCACCTGCCGATTCGCAGGTTGCGGCGCAAAACGATGACTATCATCTGTACGAAGATCTGGCGCATAGCCAGCGCGGTGTGCTGGTCACCCTCGACCTGCCCGACGGCGATGGGCTGAAAGCAGGCTCGACGCCGCTGATGTATCAGGGGCTGGAAGTGGGTCAGTTAAGTAAGCTGAATCTTAACCCCGGCGGCAAAGTGACCGGCGAGATGACCGTCGACCCGAGCGTGGTGACGCTGCTGCGTGAGAAGACGCTGATTCAGATGAAGAAGCCGAAGATTTCCCTCGATAACCCCAGCGTCAGCGCCCTGCTCACCGGCAATACCTTTGAACTGGTACCCGGTGAAGGCGAGCCGCGCAACCACTTCTCCGTCATGCCAGCAGATAAAGCGCTGCTGGAGGAGCCCAACGTCGCCACCGTCACGCTCTCGGCGCCGGAAAGCTACGGGATTGACGGCGGCCAACCGCTGGTGCTGCACGGAGTAAAAGTCGGCCAGGTGCTGGAGCGCAAACTGACGGCCAAAGGGGTGACCTTCCAGGTGGCGATTGCCCCCGAATACCGCGATCTCATTCGCGGTGACAGTAAGTTTGTGGTTAACAGCCGTCTGGATGTTAAAGTCGGACTCGATGGCGTGCAGGTGCTGGGGGCCAGCGCCAGCGAATGGGTTAATGGCGGGATCCGGGTCATTCCGGGAGAAAAAGGCGAAATGCAGAGCAGCTACCCGCTGTACGCCAACCTCGAAAAGGCCCAGGAAAACAGCCTGAGCGAAGTGCCGACCACGACCTTAAGCCTCTCAGCCGAGACCCTGCCTGACGTTCAGGCCGGCTCGGTGGTGCTGTATCGTAAATTCGCCGTCGGCGAGATCATCGCCGTCAAACCGCGCAAAGACGCTTTCGATATCGATTTGCATATCAAGCCGGAGTACCGCTACCTGCTGAGCAACAACAGCGTCTTCTGGGCCGAAGGGGGGGCGAAGGTCAAACTTGACGGCAACGGACTCACCGTTCAGGCCTCGCCGCTGGCGCGCGCCATTAAAGGGGCGATCAGTTTCGATAACCTCAATGGCAGCAGCGCCAACGCGCGGCTGAATAACAAACGTATCCTTTACGCTTCGGAAACGGCGGCGCGCGCCGTGGGCGGCCAGATCACCCTGCACGCGTTTGACGCCGGGAAGATGGCGGCCGGGATGCCGATTCGTTATCTCGGCATCGATATCGGTCAGATCCAGTCCCTGGAGCTGATCACCGCCAAAAACGAAGTGCAGGCGAAAGCGGTGCTCTACCCGGAATACGTCGGTACCTTCGCCCGGGCCGGGACCCGCTTCTCGGTGATCACCCCGCAAATCTCCGCCGCGGGCGTCGAGCATCTCGACACCCTGTTCCAGTCCTATATTAACGTTGAGCCGGGACGCGGGCCGGCGCGCCGCGACTTTGAGATCCAGGATACGACGATCAGCGACTCACGTTATATCGACGGCCTGAACATCGTGGTGGAAGCGCCGGAGGCGGGGTCGCTTGGCATCGGTACGCCGGTCCTGTTCCGCGGCCTTGAGGTGGGGACGGTCACTGGCCTGTCGCTGGGGTCAATGTCCGATCGGGTGATGGTGAAACTGCGTATCAGCAAGCGCTACCAGTATCTGGTACGCAATAACTCGGTGTTCTGGCTGGCCTCGGGTTACAGCCTCGACTTCGGCCTGATTGGCGGCGTGGTGAAAACCGGGACCTTCAACCAGTTTATCCGCGGCGGGATCGCCTTTGCCACGCCACCGGGGACACCGCTGGCGCCGAAGGCCCAGGATGGCAAGCACTTCCTGCTGCAGGAGAGCGAGCCGAAAGAGTGGCGGGAATGGGGCACCGCCCTGCCGCAGTAACCCTCACAACGCCTTCTCCCGCACCGGCCAACGCCGGGGGCGGGAAGATGACTCACCGCACGCCCCGGTGTCCTGCACCGGGGCGTTTGTGCTAAACTGCGCACCCTTTTTTTCTGTGGTGCGCTGCCTGTGGCTGAAAATACTGTCTATTTCCCTGAAGCGTTTCTCGCTCAAATGCGTGCGGCAATGCCCGCGCATCTCTCTTTCGACGACTTTATCGCCGCCTGCCAGCGCCCGCTACGCCGCAGTATTCGCGTCAACACGCTGAAAATCAGTGTGGCCGATTTTCTGTCTCTGGTCGCCCCGTATGGCTGGCAGCTGACGCCGGTCCCCTGGTGTGAAGAGGGATTCTGGATCGAGCGGGACGGCGACGATGCCCTGCCGCTGGGCAGCACCGCCGAACATCTCAGCGGGCTGTTCTATATTCAGGAGGCAAGCTCGATGCTGCCGGTCGCCGCTCTGTTCGCCGATAACCCGCAGCCTGAACGGGTGATGGATGTTGCCGCCGCGCCGGGGTCTAAGACCACCCAGATTGCCGCCCGAATGGGTAACGCGGGCGGCATTCTGGCCAATGAGTTCTCCGCCAGCCGGGTGAAGGTGCTGCATGCCAACATTAGCCGCTGCGGCATCAGTAACGTCGCCCTGACTCACTTCGACGGCCGGGTTTTCGGCGCGGCGCTACCCGAAGCTTTCGATGCCATCCTGCTTGATGCCCCCTGTTCGGGCGAAGGCGTGGTGCGTAAAGATGCTGACGCACTGAAAAACTGGTCGCCGGAGAGCAACCTCGACATTGCCGCCACCCAGCGCGAACTTATCGACAGCGCCTTCCATGCCCTGCGTCCTGGCGGGACGTTGGTGTATTCGACCTGTACCCTGAATCGCGAGGAAAACCAGTCGGTTGTTCAGTGGCTGCTGTCCCGTTATCCACAGGCGGTGGAGATCCTGCCGCTGGGAGATCTGTTTTCCGGCGCGGCCGATGCCTTAACCGCAGAAGGATTTTTGCACGTGTTCCCGCAGATCTACGATTGCGAAGGCTTCTTTGTCGCTCGCCTGCGCAAGACCGCGGCGATCGATCCGCTCCCGGCGCCAGGCTATAAGGTCGGCAAATTCCCGTTTACGCCGCTGAAGAGCCGGGAGGCCGCCGCGGTAACTGCCGCCGCCAGCGCTGTTGGCCTGGTGTGGGACGCAGGTCATACGCTGTGGCAGCGGGATAAAGAGCTGTGGCTGTTCCCGCAGGCTATGGAGCCCCTGTTTGGTCAGGTGCGTTTTTCACGCATCGGCGTACGCCTGGCAGAGGTGCACAATAAGGGGTACCGCTGGCAGCATGAGGCGGTTATCGCCTTTGCCGCGCCGCAGCGCGCCTTCGAGCTGACCCAGGAGGAAGCGGAGGAATGGTATCGCGGACGCGACGTCTATCCGCAGACCGCGCCGCAGCAGGATGAGGCCATCGTGACCTTCCAGGGTGTCCCGCTGGGTCTGGCCAAGCGCGTCGGCTCCCGTCTGAAGAATAGCTACCCGCGCGAACTGGTGCGCGATGGGAAACTTTTTGCCGGCAAGGTGTGACGCCGCGCAAAAAACGCGCACTTTTTGACTGGCGGTTTTCACCCCATTGACTACGCTGAAAAATGACGGCCTCAACTGGTCGTACCACAACTCAGCTGAAAAATGGGGTGAAGCGATGAGTAAAACCAATGTCCGCATCGGCGCGTTTGAGATAGACGATGCCGAACTGCACGGTGAACATCAGGGAGAGCGAACGTTAAGTATTCCCTGCAAATCCGATCCAGATTTATGTATGCAGCTTGACGCCTGGGATGCCGATACCAGCGTGCCCGCTATTCTCAATGGCGAACATTCCGTGCTCTACCGTAAACATTACGACCGCCAGTCTGATGCCTGGGTCATGCGCCTTGCCTGACTCAAATGAACCCGTCGCCTGAGACGGGTTATTTATTTTCCCGTCCCGCCGTCATCCCCTACACTAAAGAGTATGTGAACCCGAGCATGAGGCCAGGATGTTTGCCTTGGTGTTGTTTATTTGCTATCTGGATGGCGGCTGCGAGGACATTGTGGTTGACGTCTACCGCGAGGAAACGCAGTGCTTAGTGGCGATGGAGGATCAGCGGATCCGCCACGGCGGCTGCTATCCGATAGAAGATTTTATTGATGGCTTCTGGCAACCCGCCAGCGAATACAGCGATTTTTAACCTGCCGATTGCAGCGCCACCAGCGTCAGCGTTCCGCCAAACACGGCGCCCGTATCAATATAGTGTTGATTATCGCGTTCATAAGGCGTGCGAAGCGGCGTATGGCCAAACCAGAAATGGTCTGCTCCGGCGATGGCGCCATGACGTCCCGCCAGATGTTCGCTCAGGCGATGACGGCTCCATAACACCCGCTGGGGATCCACCGGCTGCTGCCAGCGATAGACTGGCGCCGGATAATCGGCATGGGCGATCACATGCCGGGCATCTGCACACCCAACTTCAATAATCAACGGTAGCCGCTGACAACGCGCTAACAGCCGGTCGGCCTCGGCGCGCTGCTGCGCGGTGCCCCGGCCATACCAGTCGCCGCCATTCATCTGCCAGAGTGCCATATCCCCGCTCTCCAGCGCCTCCAGCGCCATCTGTTCATGATTCCCCCGAACGGCCCTGAACCAGCGGCAGCGCAGCAGGCCGAGGCAGTCAGCGCTCTGCGGTCCGCGATCGATCAGATCGCCCACGGAAATGAGCAGATCGGCCCAGGGATCAAAGCGCAGCTGACGCAGGCGGCCCATCAGTAGCGCAAAGCAACCATGCAGATCGCCCATCAGCCAGATATTACGCCAGTCGCTACCATTAATACGTTGATACATATAATTACCTCTCTGCTGTAATTATAGGTAATTGCGCCGAATCCCCCGTGATTTTTATTTACACCTCAATCGATTTTAAACAAACGGGAAATATAGTCGGCCAGAGGATTAAGCTTATCAGAAGCTCGCTTTAAAATAGGAGGAAATAACAACGAGGTGTTTATCGTGACAGACAATAGCCTGCATTCAACCAGCGTGCTTGCGCCGCGCTCGCATCTTATTGCCGATCTGGTGATGGGCAGACTAATACCTGCACCTATCTGGCGGCAGAAAAATTTTCGCCTCAAATTTCTGCTGCGTACGGCGTTATTTTATAGCCCCACCAAAGCAATGCTTGAGTCGCTTAGCGCCCGTGATGATTTTAATCAGCTTCTGACCGCGCAGGCGACCTTGCCGGGGAAAGTGCACCGTCAGTACCTGACGCGCGATCTTAACGCCTGGCAGCGGGCGATGGCGGTGATAAGTCATTATCGCTACATCGATACCCTGCAGGGGTCGCTGCTGGCGCATGCCATGACCGCGGTGAGCGAGGTCCCGCTGCTGACGCTGAACGGAAAAGACGACAGCCCGTTCACTCTCTCCGCCTCCTCAGCCGGGAAGGCTGAGCGCGAGGGCGAAACCACATTATGGCTACGCGACGGCGATCACACCCTGTTGGCCAGCGCAACCTTTAGCGTGACCTGGGACGGTGAAGCCTGGCAACTGGTCATCGGCGGCCTGCAGGGGCCACGGCGCCACGTTTCCCATGAGGTGATTAAGCAGGCCACTCGCGCCTGCTTCGGCCTGTTCCCGAAGCGCCTGCTGCTGGAGTTCATTTGGCTACTGGCCGCTCGCAGCGCTATCGAGTCGATTTATGGCGTCAGCGATAACGGCCATGTGTTCCGTGCCCTGCGCTATCGTCTGAGCAAGGGCCGCCATTTCCACGCCAGCTACGACGAGTTCTGGCAGTCCATCGATGGTAAGCCGGAAAGCGCGTGGCGCTGGCGGCTGCCGCAGCGTCTGGAACGAAAATCACTGGAGAGTATCGCCAGCAAAAAACGGGCCGAATACCGGCGTCGGTTCCAGCTGCTGGATCAGCTGGCTGAGCAGGTGGACATCCTGACGCAACCGCGCCATGGTGCGTAAATGTCGCTGCGGATAGCGCCGCGCTGACACGCGGCGTTTGCTTATTCGGTCGTTATTTCGCTACTATCATGGCCCCTGGCGCCATTGGATAGTGGTTGGCATGATGAGTAAAACCGAAATTTTCCTGCTGATTCTTCTTGCGGTCATTCTGCTGGGCTGCGTATGGTTTATTTTTAGCGATGAAATTTGGCTTTTGCTCTGCTATCTCGAAAGTAAAATATATCCCACCTTTAGCGTCCCTGAATAATTTTAGCCGCTGTAAATAGCGGCGCATTCGCTTATTATTTTTAGCGATACGGTCGTTCATTGATAGCTAATCGCATGAATTGCCAAACCTATTAGACTTTGCTTATTTTATTTGTCATACAAATGTGTATACTAGCAGGCTTCCGATGTTGGCCCGCCAGTTAACCTGCACGCCGGGCCTGGTTAGGTGCAGGTTTTTTCTTTTCTCTTTCCACCCCAGCTTCAGATCTCTCCTTCCCGACGCAACCCTTCCTCAGGATGCGATTTGTGTGTAAATGGATTGTGTATGCTAAAAACGGTGTGCTATAACGGGACATCCAGAGGCCAGCCTGGGGTTTGACTGACATGATGTCGCTGGCTATTGCGAAAGCAGAAAGTTACCGATAAAAAGAGACCGAATACGATTCCTGTATTCGGTCCAGGGAAATGGCTCTTGGGAGAGAGCCGTGCGCTAAAAGTTGGCATTAATGCAGGCTAAGTCGCCTTGCACTATAAGAATAGTTTAACGCGTCAGCTTTTCCAGTCCGTGGCCAATGTGGTCGTATAATTCCTGGGAAACGGCTGTCAGCCAGTAAAAAACCGCCACTGCCGTTATCCGGCAAGGGCGGTTTTTTTTATGCTATTACAGTAAGATAACGCGGAACGCTAGCAGAGCTTCTGCGCTCGCTCGATAAATGGCGCAAGACTCATTTTTTGTCCCGGATGCTGCGGATCGTCGATCTGGATCACCGAGATCGGCTGCGCGGTCGTCTTGCCGGCTTTAACCTGCTGTTCCGCGACGTCATTGAGCGGATACTGGACCAGCGTACTCGGGTTGATGGCGTAAAGCGCGTTACCCGGACGGCAGGTCAACATCACCTCTTCACGGTTGAACGCCCAGCTCTCCTTCCCCACTTCAAAGCGGCTCACGGTGATAATTTGCGGCGCCGCCAGAGCAGCCCCGGAGCTTGCCAGTAACAACATGGTCAGAACAATTTTTTTCATGATTTTGCCAGTTAATTCAATAAGGTTCCCAGGTGGCAAACAGACTGACGGCCAGCAGCGCCAGCGCGCCCAGCCCTATCTCAGCCTGCGTGGTTCGCAGGATCAGGCTTTCCGCCCGCGAACCGCTTGCCGACATGCGCGGTACCAGAACATACCTGTTCACTAAGGCAATTACCACCATCCCGGCGACCAGCGCACATTTGATCAACAGCATGCGCCCCCAGGGCGAGGTGCCGATCACCGCCCCCTGGATCAACAGCGCATTGACCACGCCGCTGGCAAGGGTGCCGGCCACCGCCAGATGTCCATAACGCGAAAAGCGCGCCATGGTATAGACCGCAGCCTGACGCCAGCGCCCCTGCGCCAAACGCAGGCAGTAGATGAAGGGCAACAGGCCGCCGAACCAGCTGGCGACGCAGAAGAGGTGGACGGCATGATTAGTCCGCTGCAGGGCGCCGAGTAAGCCATCGTGCATAGCAGCATGCCCAACCCCGGCGGAAAGCAGCAGCTGGGCCGCCAGCAGGGCCATCAGTTGCCTGGCGCCGTGATGGGGACGGATCCACACCACGGCGAGAGCAGTCAACGCCAGCAGGATCTGCCAGATCCACACCCCGCCGAAGCGGGTACCCGCTACCGCCTGCCAAACGGCGGGCTGCCAGACATCCGCCCAGCCCTCGCCCATTATCCCCCCCTGCAGCAGATACAGCGCCACGGTTGAGAGCGCGCCAATCAACATCAGGGGGCGCAATAGCGGATAAAAGCGGTGCATCAGCACGCGCCTCAGCGGTACCGGCGCCCACCAGGCGCCATACAGCACGCAGCCAAAAGCCAACATCAGGGTGATAAAGTGCCCAAAACGCAGCGTGATATAGAGCCCGGTCAACATCGATCACTTCACGCTAAAAGTGTATTGCCCTTTGGTTTTATGGCCGTCAACCGAGACCACATGCCATGCTACGGTGTACTCCCCCGGAGGCAACGTTTCCGCCAGGGGTAAGGTGACCTGAGCGGGGTTGTCAGCGCTGCGGGTCAGTTTACCGGCGGCTACCGCGTGCTGCTGCGGACCGGTGACGGTCACGCCGCTGAAGGCCGGTTCGATCCCTTCTGAGAAACTGAGCGTCAGCGTCTGAGGAGGCGCGGTCAGTTGGGCACCCGCGGCGGGGATCTGCTGTTGCAGGTGAGCATGGGCGAAGGCGCCTGCCGCGGTTAACATACCGGCAAACGCAACGGAGAGGCGCAACGCGCGTCCAGCGAGGAGTCGCATATTCGTCATTCCCTTTTGTTATGTCTGTAGGACAGAGAATAACCCTGTATAATGGCAGAGTCGAGCTAAGCGTCAGCGCCTCGACCGGGTTTACCAGCACACTGGAGTTAATAATGGAAAGAAATCTGGCCAAAATTTCGCAAGCTGAGATGGATAAGGTCAACGTCGATCTCGCCGCCGCCGGCGTCGCCTTTAAGGAGCGATACAACATGCCGGTGGTCGCTGATTTGGTCGAGCGTGAGCAGCCCGCCCATCTGCGCGACTGGTTCCGCGAACGACTGATCGCCCATCGGCTGGCCTCTGTCTCGCTTTCCCGACTGCCCTGGGAGCCGAAGCAGAAATAATGCGCGCCCGCCTGCTCCCCATCGGTTGGCAAGACCACCCAATTCCTTTACGCTTGTTGTTTTGCTCTGGAGCGAGCCATGCTGCGCGTCATTGATACCGAAACCTGCGGCCTGCAGGGGGGCATCGTCGAAATCGCCTCGGTCGATATTGTCGACGGGCGAATCACTAACCCGATGAGCCATCTGGTGCGTCCTGATCGGCCCATCACGCCGCAGGCGATGGCTATCCACCGTATAACGGAAGAGATGGTCGCCGATAAGCCGTGGATTGAAGAGATTATTCCGCATTATCTTGGCAGCCCCTGGTATGTCGCGCACAACGCCAGCTTTGACCGCCGGGTGTTACCGGAGATGAGCGGCGAGTGGATTTGTACCATGAAGCTGGCCCGCCGCCTGTGGCCGGGGATCAAATACAGCAATATGGGGTTATATAAATCACGTAAGCTGAATGTGGCGACCCCGCCGGGGCTGCATCACCACCGCGCGCTGTATGACTGCTATATCACCGCCGCGCTGCTGCTGGATATCATCAACGTTTCCGGCTGGACGCCTGACGAAATGGCCGATATCACCGGCCGCCCGGCGCTGCTCACCACCTTTACCTTCGGCAAATACCGGGGTAAAGCGGTGGCCGAAATTGCTGAAAACGACCCCGGCTACCTGCGCTGGTTATTCAACAATCTCGACCGGATGAGCCCCGAACTGCGTCTGACCCTCAAACACTACCTCGGGGAATAATCGTCACACAGCCGCTTTTCCCGGCAGTGTCCCCTGCGCCAGGGCAATGAAAAAGGCATACTCCAGGGCCACCCCTTCATAGCTTTTAAAGCGCCCGGATTTGCCGCCATGGCCGGAATCCATATCGGTACAGAGCAGCAGCAGGTTATCGTCGGTTTTCAGTTCCCGCAGTTTGGCCACCCATTTCGCCGGCTCCCAGTATTGCACCTGGGAATCGTGCAGTCCGGTGGTGACCAGCATATGCGGATAAGCCTGCGCCCGGACGCCGTCGTAGGGGCTGTAGCTTTTCATGTAGTGGTAATAGGTTTCATCCTGTGGATTCCCCCACTCTTCAAATTCCCCGGTGGTCAGTGGAATAGATTCGTCCAACATGGTGGTCACCACATCGACGAACGGCACCTGGGCTATCACGCCATGAAACAGCTCAGGACGTTCGTTAACGGCCACGCCCATCAGCATCCCGCCGGCGCTGCCCCCCATGCCATAGCAGAGCTGCGGATCGCCGTACCCCTGGGCCAGCAGCGCGTCACAGACGTCCAGATAGTCGTTGAAGGTATTTTTCTTACACAGAAATTTGCCGTCCTCATACCACTGCTGCCCCAGCTCGCCCCCGCCGCGGACATGGGCGATGGCGTAGACAAAGCCGCGGTTGAGCAGGCTCAGCCGGCTGGCGCTGAAATCGGCATCGATACTCTCGCCATACGAGCCGTAGCCATAGACCAGCAGCGGATTGCTCCCTTTGCGGAAATGGTCGCGATGGTAGACCAGCGATACCGGAACCTCGACGCCATCGCGGGCGGTCACCCACAGGTGTTCGCTCTGGTAGCAGCTCGTGTCCAGCCCCTTCACTTCCTGCTGCTTGATAACCCGCCGCTCGCCGGTATCCATATCCAGTTCAAACAGGGTGTCCGGCGTGGTCATGGAGGAATACCCGTAGCGCAGTCGCGACGTTTCAGGTTCCGGATTATAGGCAAGCCAGGTGACATAGGCCGGATCGTCAAAGGCGATCCCTACCACCTCCCGGGTCTTGCGGTTAATTTGCCGCAGGCTGGTCAGGCCGCGCTGGCGCTCCTCGACGACCAGCCAGTCAGTAAACAGGGTAAATCCTTCGAGCATCACGTCGTGACGCGGCGGGATCAGCGTGGTCCACTGATCTTCATCGCGCAGCACAGTACGGTAGAGGCCAAAATTCTTCCCCTCCCGGTTGGATCGCAGATAGAACGCGTGCTGATAGTGATCGAGGCTGTATTCGTGATCTTTCCGCCGCGGCAGGAAGCAGACCGGCTCGGCGTCAGGGAGTTCGGCGTTGAGCAGTAATGCTTCACTGGTGGTGGCGCTGGAGAGATAAATCACCACGAACTGCTGGGAAGTGGTCTTATGTACGCTGACGTAGAAGGTCTCATCTTTTTCTTCATAGACCAGCACATCACTCTGCGCCGCGGTACCCACCGTGTGGCGCCAGACCTGATAAGGCAGCAGTGTGGTGGGATGTTTACGCACGTACCACACAAAGCGGGAATCATTGCTCCAGGCAAACCCGGAGGTAACATTTTCCAGGATCTCCGGGTACCATTCATCGCTGCTAAGGTTGCAGAAGCGCAGGCCATACTGGCGGCGGGAAAGATAATCCTCCGCCACCGCCATCAATTGGTTATTCGGCGCGACGCCCAGTCCGCCAAGGGTGTAGAACTCACTCTTCGCCGCCCGCTGGTTGCCGTCGAGCAGGATCTCCCACTCGTCCCACTCCTCTTTGAGCACCGACTGGCGCTGATAGATGGCGTATTCACAGCCCGGCTCGTAAACCTGACGGTAGCGAAAACCATTTTTACTGTAAGGGGCGGAGACTTCCCGTTGCGGAATGCGGTCGATAATTTCTTTCAGCAGACGTTCCTGCAGGCTGAGCTGCGAATCCATCACCCGCTTGCCATAGGCGTTCTCCGCGTGCAGGTACTCCAGCACGTCAGGTCGCGCGCGCTCATCGTCGCGCAGCCAGTAATAGTTATCGATGCGTGTATCGCCATGCAAGGTCATGGCGTGAGGGATCCGTTTGGCTTTAGGTGGCATGTTGTTCTTCTGCTGCTTTATCGTGACACAAGAGCATTCAGGTCACACGGCGGCGCCTGAATGATGACGTGTCTATAAGGGTGGCAAAAGACGCGGGCGATGCAAGCGAAACGTGATAATTTAGACGCTTAGCGCTTGTTTTTGTGACTGGATATCCTGTTCTATATCGGCCCGGACATCCTTTGGCAGTGACAAAGCGTCTCCCAGCGCGTTCAGATAACTGCGTTCCATAAAGTGGTCGATATCAATGACCGCGCAGCTGACGTAGTAGATCTCCAGTGCCTCCTGCGGATCAACGATGCCCTCCGCCAGACGCTGAGGATCCAGCGGTTGGGCCAGCGCCTGGTCGATCAGCACCCGGGCCTGAACGTCGATATTGGCCGCCCGCAGCTGGGCTTCAATATTAGCCCGTTCGTGATCATCTATATGACCATCGCTCCTGGCGGCAAAAACCAGCGCGGTGATCAGTCGCACGCTGCGCGGATCAACGTCCGCCGGCACGGCAGCCGGCGTGTTCGCCCCGGGGACAGGCGCGTTTTGAGCGCGCATCTTCTGCTGATACTTGTTCCATAACACCGTACCCGCCACCGCCCCACCGCCAGCCAGCAGCGCGCTGGTGCCGTACTTCGCCAGCAGTTTGCGTGAGGATTTACTGGCCACCAGCAACCCGGCCAGCCCGCCAATCGCGCCGGGCAGCAGTGCGCTCCCTTTTGACGACTCGCCTGTCGATGACGCGCCCTGCTGCCCGAGCAGCGACTGCAGTTGATTAAGCCAGTTAGCCATGGTTTTCCTCTCAGGTGATAAAACACTGCTATCAGCCTAAACGACGCGATGTCAGGAAATGTTAGATCTGGCTAAAGATGCGCAAAGGTGGGCGCGGCAGACAAATCCCTGCCAAGCCAGGCCATAGCTGGCTGCCGCCAGTCAGGCCACTTTCGCCTTACGCGCTTTGGTCGCTGGCGCCGCGGCGTCTTCCGCTGGAGAAGCCTCTTCTGCCGCCGACGGCGCGGGTGAGTCGTGCGCGGACGCATCCTGCTCCGGCAATCGGCCGACGCGCAGGATATGCTGCAGCGCCTCTTTTCGCTCTGCCAGCCACATCGCCATGGTGTCACGCTGGGCGTCATCCATCTCCAGCGGCGATGCCACCAGCCAGTCATTCAGCACCTCTGCCAGATCGAGCATTTTGTCGTAAGCGTCGGCCTCTTTTTTGCTGGCAAAAGACATTTTTTCCTCACCTTCGCGGATCACAACATATTTAATTTCAACCGCCATGCTGCAGCCTCTCAATACTGTATTTTTATACAGTATAACAAATTTCCTCTCCGGACTCAACTCACGCGCGTAAAGACAGACGCAAACGTTTTCGTTTATAATCGGCAGCATCTTTTTTTACTGCGGAAGAGAGTTATGACTGTATTAGGCACCGCGCTGCGCCCGGCAGCCACCAAAGTAATGCTGTTAGGTTCCGGCGAGCTGGGCAAAGAAGTCGCTATTGAATGTCAGCGTCTGGGCATTGAAACTATCGCCGTCGACCGCTACCCCGATGCCCCGGCGATGCAGGTCGCCCACCGCGCCCATGTCATCAATATGCTGCACGGCGAGAGCCTGCGCGCTCTGATTGAACAGGAAAAACCCGATTACATCGTGCCGGAGATCGAAGCTATTGCTACCGATACCCTGGTTGAACTGGAACAGGCCGGGCAGAAAGTAGTCCCCACGGCGCGGGCGGCTAAGCTCACCATGAACCGCGAAGGCATTCGCCGCCTGGCGGCAGAAGAGCTGCAGCTCCCCACCTCCAGCTATCGCTTTGCCGACAGCGAAGAAGGCTTCCGCGCGGCGGTCACCGACATCGGTTTGCCGTGCATCGTCAAACCAGTGATGAGCTCCTCCGGCAAAGGTCAGAGCTTTATCCGCTCGGCTGACCAGCTCAGCGAAGCCTGGCGCTATGCGCAGCAGGGCGGCCGCGCCGGCGCCGGGCGGGTGATCGTCGAGGGGGTGGTGAATTTCGATTTCGAAATCACCCTGCTCACCGTCAGCGCCGTCGACGGCGTGCATTTCTGCGCCCCGGTTGGCCATCGCCAGGAAGACGGCGATTACCGTGAGTCCTGGCAACCGCAGCAGATGAGCGACCTGGCCCTCGAACGTGCCCAGGCCATCGCCCGCAAGGTAGTGCTGGCGCTGGGGGGTCATGGCCTGTTTGGCGTGGAACTGTTCGTATGCGGCGACGAGGTGATCTTCAGCGAAGTTTCCCCGCGCCCACACGACACCGGCATGGTAACGCTGATCTCGCAGGATCTCTCGGAATTCGCCCTGCACGTTCGTGCCTTTCTTGGACTGCCCGTCGGCGCTATCCGCCAGTACGGTCCGGCCGCTTCCGCAGTGATCCTTCCGCAGCTGACCAGTCAGAACGTCAGCTTTGGCCAGCTGCAATCGGCCGTCGGGGCTGGCCTGCAGCTGCGACTGTTCGGCAAGCCCGAGATTGACGGTACCCGCCGCCTGGGGGTGACCCTCGCCGTTGCCGATTCGGTTGAAGAGGCCGTAGCGCGGGCTAAAACCGCCGCCGCTGCGGTCATCGTCGAAGGCTAAAGACAAAAAAACCCGGTCGCGTTGCCGCTGACCGGGTTGTCGACCCTGAGGCGCGGTTTACTTCGCGCCTTCCACCGCTTCACGCGCCAGGGTGGTGATGCGATCGTAGTCGCCGGCCTCCAGCGCGTCGGCTGGCACCAGCCAGGAACCGCCGATGCACAGCACGCTATTCAGCGCCAGGTAGTCACGGTAGTTGGCCGGAGAAATACCGCCGGTAGGGCAGAAACGAATGTGGCCGAACGGACCAGCAATCGCCTGCAGGGCTTTCACGCCGCCGTTGGCTTCCGCCGGGAAGAATTTAAACTCTTTCAGACCATACTGCATACCCAGCATCAGCTCGGAAACCGTGCTGATCCCCGGGATCAGCGGAATGGTGCCGTCTTCGGTCGCCGCTTTCAGCAGGGATTCGGTCAGTCCCGGGCTGATAGCGAACTGCGCGCCAGCTTCCGTTACCGCTTTCAGTTGCTCGACGTTGGTGACCGTGCCCGCGCCGACAATCGCGTCCGGCACTTCTTTAGCAATCGCGCGGATCGCTTCCAGGGCGCACTCGGTGCGCAGGGTGACTTCCAGCACGCGCACGCCGCCCGCGACCAGCGCTTTCGCCATCGGTACCGCATGCTCCAGCTTTTTCACCACGATAACCGGGACAACCGGACCGGAGGTGAGGATTGCTTCTGCTGTTGTTTTCCAGTTTTTCATCAGGATTTTCTCTCGCCAGATCTAGAAATAAAATCGTCTTAAAAAGTGATGCAGGTTGCGCCCTGTTCCGCGCCAGAGAGCTTCTCACGCAGCGCCCCAAACATCTCCCTACCGGTTCCCACGCGCGACGCGCTGAGGTCAGGGATATGCGGCTGACGCGCCGCCAGTTCGGCATCGTCCACCAGCAGCGTCAGTTCTCCCGTCTGCCCGTTCACGCGAATCACATCGCCATCGCGCACCTTCGCCAGCAACCCACCATCATAGGCTTCAGGCGTGACATGGATTGCTGACGGGACTTTACCGGAGGCGCCAGAGAGTCGACCATCGGTCACCAGCGCTATTTTGAAACGGCGGTCCAATAATACACCAAGTGGCGGCATAAGTTTATGTAATTCTGGCATCCCGTTCGCTTTTGGCCCCTGATGACGGACCACCACCACACAATCTTTATCCAGCAGGCCCGCTTCAAAGGCCGGCAATACGTCGTGTTGGCTCTCGAACACCACCGCCGGCGCTTCGATCACCTGATTCTCCACCGGGACAGCCGAGGTTTTCATTACCGCGCGCCCCAGGTTGCCGCTCAGCACCTTGGTGCCGCCGTGACGGGAGAACGGTTTCTCGAAGGTCGCGATGACCTGATCGTCAAGCGGCGCTGTGGCCCCTTCACGCCAGTCCAGCTCGCCGTTGTTGAGCCACGGCTCCAGGGTATAACGCGACAGACCAAAGCCAGCGACGGTGTGAACATCCTCATGCAGCAGGCCGCCTTTCAGCAGCTCGCGCACCAGTACCGGAACGCCGCCCGCCGCCTGGAAGTGGTTGATATCCGCCGGGCCGTTGGGATAGAGGCGCGCCAGCAGCGGCACCACGTCTGACAGGTCAGAGAAATCGTCCCAGTTAATGATGATCCCCGCCGCGCGGGCCATCGCCACAAGGTGCATGGTATGGTTGGTAGAGCCACCGGTCGCCAGCAGCGCCACGATGCCGTTGACCACCACTTTTTCGTCGAACATTTTCCCCAGCGGCATCCACTCGTTGCCATTGCCGGTCATGCGGGTGACCTGGCGCGCGGCGGCGGCGGTCAGCGCGTCCCGCAGCGGGGCATCCGGATGGACAAAAGAGGAGCCCGGCAGCTGCATGCCCATAAACTCAACCACCATCTGGTTGGTGTTCGCCGTCCCGTAGAAAGTACAGGTCCCCGGCGCGTGGTACGAGGCAGCTTCAGACTCCAGCAGGGCCATACGATCCACTTTACCTTCCGCGTACAGCTGGCGAATGCGGACCTTCTCTTTATTAGCCAGGCCGCTGGCCATTGGACCGGACGGAATAAAGACCGACGGCAGATGGCCGAAAGAGAGTGCCGCCATGGTCAGGCCAGGAACAATTTTATCGCACACCCCGAGGTACAGCGCGCCGTCGAACATGTTATGCGACAGACCGATAGCGGCGGACATGGCGATCACTTCGCGGCTCAGCAATGAGAGCTCCATACCGTCCTGCCCCTGGGTTACGCCGTCGCACATTGCCGGCACGCCGCCGGCCACCTGGCCGACCGCATTGGCGCTATGCAGCGCTTTACGGATGATGTCCGGATAGTGTTCGTAGGGCTGGTGAGCGGACAACATATCGTTGTAGGAGGTAATGATGGCGATATTGTTGCGCAACATGCTTTTCAGAGAGGCTTTGTCGTCAGCCTGACAGGCCGCGAAACCGTGAGCCAGATTGCCGCAGGCCAGTTGCGCACGATGCACGGTGTCGGTTTTGGCCTGGTTAATCCTTGCGAGGTAAGCCGCGCGGGTGTCACGCGACCGTTCGATAATGCGATTTGTTACCCGTAACATTGTCGAATTCATAAAGGCTCCTCAAATTTGTATCTGTCCGGCCGCTGCGTGATGACGTATTTTTGTGCTAAAGGCCACCAACACCAGCGCTCAGGGGCAAAATGTCTGAAAGCAGTGTAATAAAAAAAGCCCCGTGGGTGAATCCTCACGGGGCTTAAAAGATTAAAAAGCGTGCGACTTTCTGCGTCAGATCATGTTACCGGTAAAATAACCCTGACGGATTAGGCGGCGAGCTTACTCGAACTCGTTCCATGAGCGGCCGTCACGGGTGATCATCGCCACCGACGCAACCGGTCCCCAGGTCCCTGCCTGATACGGTTTCGGCGCATCGCGGTCGGCAGCCCAGGCTTCGGTGATGGAATCCACCCATTTCCACGCCTCTTCCACTTCATCACGGCGGACGAACAGCGCCTGGATACCGCGCATGGTCTCCAGCAGCAGACGCTCATAAGCATCGGCCAGGTGCGTCTGGTTGAAGGTCTCGGAGTAGCTCAGATCCAGCTTGGTGATCTGCAGATTATGCTTATGGTCGAGGCCCGGCACTTTGTTCAGCACCTGGATATCCACCCCTTCGTCCGGCTGCAGACGAATGGTCAGCTTGTTCTGCGGCAGCTCCTGCCAGGTCTCTTTAAACAGGTTCAGCTCCGGAGTTTTGAAGTAAACCACTACCTCAGAGCATTTGGTCGGTAGACGTTTGCCGGTGCGCAGATAGAACGGTACGCCGGCCCAGCGCCAGTTATCGATATCGACGCGGATAGCCACGAAGGTTTCGGTGTTACTGGTTTTGTTGGCGCCCTCTTCTTCCAGGTAGCCCGGCACTTTTTTGCCCTGGGCAAAGCCGGCGGTGTACTGGCCGCGAACGGTTTTCTCACGCACGTTGGAGCGATCAATGCGGCGCAGGGATTTCAGGACCTTGACCTTTTCATCACGGATGCTGTCGGCGCTGAGATCGGACGGCGGTGACATGGCAATCATGCAGAGGATCTGCAGCAGGTGGTTCTGGATCATGTCGCGCATCTGCCCGGCCTGGTCGAAGTAACCCCAGCGCCCTTCAATACCCACCTCTTCCGCGACGGTGATTTCGACATGGTCGATAGTGCGGCAGTCCCAGTTATTGACGAACAGAGAGTTGGCAAAGCGCAGCGCCAGCAGGTTGAGGACCGTCTCTTTACCGAGGTAGTGGTCGATACGGTAGACCTGGCACTCTTCAAAAAACTCGCCGACCTGGTCGTTGATTTCACGCGAGGTTTCCAGCGAGGTACCCAGCGGTTTTTCCATCACCACGCGCGCAGGCTTGGAATTGAGCTTCGCTTCGCCCAGACCTTTGCAGATCGCGCCAAAGGTGCTCGGCGGCATGGCGAAATAGTTGATGGTGACACGGTTCTGTTGATCCAGCATCTCACCCAGACGCGTGAAGCCGCTGGTGTCATTGACGTCAAGATTACAGAACTCCAGGCGTCCGCTCAGGGAATCCCACAAACCCTCATCAATTTTTTCCTTCATGAAGGTTTCCAGCGCTTCGCGCACGACTTTGGTGTAAGCCGCTTTATCCCAATCGGCACGGCCGACGCCAATGATGCGGGTGTCGGCGTGGATCTGGCCCGCTTTTTCAAGCTGATACAGGGAAGGCAACAATTTACGTCGCGCCAGGTCGCCCTTCGCGCCGAAAATGACCAGGTCGCATGCCTGGGCCGTTTGCGTTACCGCCATGTCATTCTCCTCAGTTGATAGTCTGGTGCTTCTGCCAGGCTATATTTGTAATTTTCTTACACTGCACTGTACTGTGTTTACGTATTTCCCGAAAGCCTTCCCCTTCGTTTGCGGCGGTAAAACCGCACAGGGTGAAAACATTCGGCGATGATTTGGGCATCTGGCTGATATTGTTCGTTGTTTGTACCTGTTTCAGGTCAGTAAAATACGACTCTGATCATGTAATGAAAAAAAACAACATTATTTCACGTCATTCCTCACCGCTTGCGCTTGCGGAGGGGTATATTCTTGCTAAAACGCCCGATGATTTCACCCATTAATGAAATCGTTTCCATTGATGAGCGCCCTGTTACTAATGAACATGCTGGAAAAAATCCAGTCCCGACTGGAACACCTTAGCAAATCTGAACGCAAAGTGGCGGAAGTGATCCTCGCCACCCCCGCGCAGGCCATTCATTCGAGCATCGCCGCCCTCGCCCTTGAGGCCGGGGTGAGCGAACCGACCGTCAATCGCTTCTGCCGCAGTCTCGAAACCCGCGGGTTTCCTGATTTTAAACTGCACCTTGCCCAGAGCCTCGCGCACGGCACGCTCTATGTTAACCGGAATGTTGATGAAGACGACAGCGTTGAGTCATACACGGGAAAAATATTCGAATCGGCCATGGCGAGTTTAGATCAGGTCCACCATTCTCTCGACATGTCGGCGGTGAATCGCGCGGTGGATCTGCTGACTCAGGCCAAAAAAATCGCCTTTTTCGGCCTCGGTTCCTCGGCGGCGGTCGCCCATGATGCGATGAACAAATTTTTCCGCTTTAACGTGCCGGTCATCTATTCCGACGACATTGTCCTGCAACGCATGAGCTGTATGAATTGCGATGACGATGATGTGGTGGTGATTATCTCGCATACCGGAAGAACCAAGAGCCTTGTGGAGCTGGCGCAGCTGGCCCGTGAAAACGATGCCATGGTGATCGCCCTCACCTCCGCCGGTACCCCCCTGGCCCGGGAAGCCACGCTCGCCATCACCCTCGATGTGCCGGAAGATACCGACATCTATATGCCGATGGTCTCCCGTCTCGCCCAGCTGACCGTCATCGACGTATTGGCGACGGGGTTTACGCTGCGTCGAGGGGCAAAATTCAGAGATAACTTGAAGAGGGTCAAGGAAGCGCTGAAGGAATCGCGTTTTGATAAAGAACCGTTCGTACCCAGTGATAATCAATAAAAGTTGATAACAAGCAGTACCCCATTACACCTTCGATAACGATCCGGCTGTGCGACGTTGCAGGCTGGCGCTACCGAATCCATGTTCACGCAACACCAAAGTTGTATCAGTCAACGGAGTATTACATGTCCAGAAGGCTTCGCAGAACCAAAATCGTTACTACCTTAGGCCCAGCAACTGACCGCGATAACAACCTGGAAAAAGTTATCGCCGCGGGCGCAAACGTAGTGCGTATGAACTTCTCTCACGGCACCCCGGAAGATCATCAGCTCCGTGCCGACAAAGTGCGTGAGATTGCGGCAAAACTGGGCCGTCACGTGGCCATCCTCGGCGACCTCCAGGGACCAAAAATTCGCGTATCGACCTTCAAAGAAGGCAAAATTTTCCTCAACGTCGGCGATAAATTCCTGCTCGACGCTAACCTTGGTAAAGGTGAAGGCGACAAAGAGAAAGTCGGGATCGACTACAAAGGCCTGCCGGCGGATGTCGTGCCGGGCGATATCCTGCTGCTCGACGATGGTCGCGTGCAGCTGAAAGTCCTCGAAGTTCAGGGGATGAAAGTGTTCACTGAAGTGACCGTCGGCGGTCCGTTGTCTAACAACAAAGGGATCAACAAGCTGGGCGGCGGCCTGTCTGCCGAAGCGCTGACCGACAAAGACAAGGCCGATATCGTCACCGCCGCCAAAATCGGCGTCGACTACCTGGCGGTCTCTTTCCCGCGCTGCGGCGAAGACCTGAACTACGCCCGTCGCCTGGCGCGCGATGCCGGCTGCGATGCGAAAATCGTCGCCAAAGTTGAGCGTGCGGAAGCGGTCTGCGATCAGGATGCGATGGACGACGTGATCCTCGCCTCCGATGTGGTCATGGTTGCGCGCGGCGACCTCGGCGTCGAAATCGGCGATCCAGAGCTGGTGGGTATCCAGAAAGCGCTGATTCGTCGTGCCCGTCAGCTGAACCGTTCCGTCATTACCGCCACCCAGATGATGGAGTCGATGATCACCAACCCGATGCCGACTCGTGCGGAAGTGATGGACGTGGCCAACGCCGTGCTGGATGGCACCGATGCGGTGATGCTCTCTGCGGAAACCGCTGCCGGTCAGTATCCGTCGGAAACCGTGGCCGCGATGGCGCGCGTGTGTCTGGGCGCCGAAAAAATCCCCAGCCTCAACGTTTCCAAACACCGTCTGGACGTCCAGTTCGACAACGTGGAAGAAGCGATTGCCATGTCGGCGATGTATGCCGCCAACCACCTGAAAGGCATCACGGCCATCATCACCATGACCGAATCGGGCCGCACCGCGCTGATGACCTCGCGCATCAGCTCCGGTCTGCCGATTTTCGCCCTTTCCCGCCACGAGCGCACCCTGAACCTGACCGCACTCTACCGCGGGGTGACCCCGGTGTTCTTCGACAGCCAGAATGACGGGGTAGCCGCTGCGCACGATGCCGTCAATCTGCTGCGGGACAAAGGCTACCTGGTCTCTGGTGACCTTGTGGTCGTTACCCAGGGTGACGTGATGAGCACCATCGGCAGCACCAACACCACCCGTATCCTCACCGTCGAGTAAGCCTCGGTGTCGACCTGCCAGCGATGCGCTGGCAGGTTTTTTTTTGCCCACTATCTGGCAGATTACACCACCCAGCTCAACAACAGCGTCGCGGCGATCACCGTCGACGCCCCGCCGATCCGCGTCGCAATCTGGGCAAACGGCATCAACCCCATCCTGTTTGACGCCGAGAGGATGGCCACATCTCCGGTTCCTCCAAGGCCGCTATGGCAGCTGGTCACGATAGCGGCTTCCACCGGATACATATTCAGGCGAGTAGCGATAAAGAAACCGCTCAGCGCCATGGCAATAACGATGGAGCCGCAAACCACGACGTAGCCAATGGAGAAGACCGAGACCACGCTCTCCAGCGGCACATACAGCATGCCCAGGCCGATCATCAGCGGCCACACCAGCGCGGCGGAGACAAACTTGTAGCAGCTGTGCGCCCCCAGCTCCATCGCCGCCGGGATAACGTTGGTATATTTGCAGAAGACGGCCGCCAGAATCATCAGCACCGGCCCGGGAATATGCACCACCTTCTCCAGCAGACCACCGACGATGAAAAATGCACAAATCATCAGCAACCCGGCGCCCATCAGCTGAAAATCGGTGGGCTGGGTACTCTGATGTTGCGCAAAGACGCTATTATCGTCATGGCTGCGGATCAGCATCCCATTGCCGGAGAGCGCCGGACGACGTGCGCCCATGCGCGCCAGAAAACCAGCGCAGATAATGGCGAAAATATTCCCAACCACCGCGGCCGGCGCCAGCTGGGCAACATAGACATCAGGTGTTTGCCCGAGAATGGCCGAATAAGCCAGCGACAAAGGCAGGATCCCTTCGCCAATGCCGCCGCCGATAATCGGCACGATGATAAAAAAGAAGGTGTGGTAAATACTGTAGCCAAATAAGCTGCCCACCAGCAGGCCGGTTAATATTGCCGCCCCGGTCCCGGCCACCAGCGGGACAAACATACGCACCATCCCCTGGATCAGAATAGTGCGGTTCATTCCCAGAATACTCCCGACAACCAGGCAGGCGATGACGAAATAGAGGAGATTGGCCTCCTTCATCAGCAAATGCACGGTATCGAGCGTATGGGCTTCAAACACGCCAAAGTAGACCAATACTGAGGGCATCATCAGGCACAATATGGCCGGCCCGCCAATGTCTTTTAGTACTGGCACCATGCGGCCAATCTTAGCCAGCGCGAATCCCAGGGTCATAATGACCGCCAGTCCGCCAATCATATTTTTCGGCAGCAGGCCCGCGCTCGCAGAGAGCGCGACGATCGCAGCGATACCAATAAAGAGCGTTAACGGTACGGCACCAACGTCGATATTGGATAAAAGTCGTGTCGATTGGCCGTTCGGTTGCGTTTTATCTATCGGGTGGTTGAGTGAATTATTTTCCATATTTTTACCTGAATGATAAGGAGGTAGCGTAGGGTAGTAACGCAATATTAAAATTTGCGTAGCAACATAAATGAAATAGCACTAAACACCGGCTCACCAAAATACGCTCAAAACGGTAGCACAGGCGTTTAAAACAAAAAATGACAAACGGATTTCTTCTGTTGGCTTTGTGACTAAACTATAAAATTGATTTTAAGTAATTTAATTTATCGTCATAAAGCTAAAGTTTTCATCAATGGTGAAATTTAAATGCCTTAGATACAACCCCATGATTTAACCCTGTTTTCTTTATTTGTAAGTAAAGTATCCGAGACGAAATTATTTAAAGGCAGGCGACTGTGATGACTATCACCTTTTAAATATTACGGGATCGCTAGATTGGCGACACAACAACCCGATAAAATATGTCAGGACATCTTATGCCTTCACTACTCTTACAATCTCTTTTCCCATTGGTATTTATCATGCTGCTGGGATGGCTTAGCGGTAAACTAGGCTATACCCGGCGCGAGGATGCCTCCGTTCTGGCCACGGTGGTGATCCGCTTTGCGCTTCCGTTCCATCTTTTTATCGGCGCGTTAAATACCCATCCCGATAAAATTAAAAACTTCACCTTTATGGCGGTGTTAGTCATTGGCCTGATGGGGTCCTATTTTCTCACGCTGCTGATCTCACGCTATGTTTTCCGTCATGATATTAAAACCAGCGCGATTCAGTCGCTGGTTTGCGCCTTCCCCGATATGGCCTACTTTGGCGCGCCCGTTCTGGCGGTACTGATAGGTCCGGAGGGTTTTCTCGGCGTGCTTATCGGAAACCTGGTGACCAGCGTATTGATGATCCCCCTGACTATTATCCTGATTCGCATGGGAGACAAGCACCGGAGCGTGGATGAACCCCAGCTTCACGCCGGGCAGCTGATCCTGCAAAACCTACTGAAGGCCGTGAGAAACCCCATCGTCTGGATCCCGATTTCCGGCGTATTGCTCAGCCTGGCGGGAGTCCAGCTGCCGCATATGCTCAGTATGCCTATTGAAATGGTGGGTAAAATCGCCGGCGGTCTGTCACTGTTCGCCCTGGGACTGCTGTTTTACGGCGAACGCCCGACGGTCAATATTCAAACCTGTACCAATATCAGTATCAAAAATCTGATCCAACCGGCAATGATGGCCCTGGCCGGACTGGCCTTTGGGCTCAGTCATACCTTAATGCAACAGGTTATTATCATCGGCGCGACGCCTTCCGCCATCGCGGCAGGGATGTTTGCGCTGCGCAGCGATACCTATATTGAGCCGGCCTCATCCTCTATTTTGCTGGGTACCGCCATCGGCGTCGTCACCGAAGGCATCATGATTTATCTCATTTCGTAATCACGGAAATAAAACACCAAGACATCAGGCAATGTTTTAATTTGATATTCAGGAGTCATCCAATGTTAGCCACAGAAACCTTATACACTCCCTATAACGGTGCCGTCCTGCTGGAAAATCCGTTATTAAATAAAGGCCTTGCTTTTACCGAAAGTGAACGCACGGCATTTAATCTTCAGGGACTGTTACCCCATAATGTTGAAACCATTGAAGAACAAACCGAGCGCGCATGGGGCCAGTTTTGCCAGTTCAAAAAGAGTATTTCGCGCCATATCTATCTCAGGAATATTCAGGATACTAACGAGACATTATTCTATAACCTGCTGCGTAGTCATATGAAAGAAACGCTGCCGGTGATCTATACCCCGACGGTGGGTGAAGCGTGTGAACATTTCTCAGAAATATATCGCCGGGGACGCGGTTTGTTTATTTCCTGGCCCAACCGTCACCAGATTGACGAAATGCTGCAGGGATTTTCCCGCAATGATATCAAAGTCATTGTCGTGACCGATGGCGAGCGCATTCTGGGGCTGGGCGACCAGGGGATTGGTGGCATGGGGATCCCCATTGGCAAACTCTCGTTATATACCGCCTGCGGGGGCATTCACCCGGCATCCACGCTGCCTATCATGCTAGATGTCGGCACCAACAACCCGCAGCATCTGGAGGATCCGCTGTATATGGGCTGGCGCCATCCGCGCATCAGCGACGAGCAGTACCTGGAGTTTATGGACATGTTTGTCCATGCCATTCAGCAACGTTGGCCGAATGTATTACTTCAGTTTGAAGACTTTGCCCAAAAGAATGCCACGCGACTGCTCAACCGCTATCGTCACCAGCTGTGCTGTTTTAACGATGATATCCAGGGCACCGCCGCCGTGACCTCAGGGACGCTGATCGCCGCCGCGGCCGCGGCCGGGACGCCGATCCGCGACCAGCGGGTAGTTTTCCTTGGCGGCGGTTCGGCCGGATGCGGCATTGCGGAAAAAATCATTGCGCTGATGGTGGATGATGGGCTTTCGCAGGAGGAAGCGCGCCGCCGTATCTTTATGGTTGACCGCTTTGGCCTGCTGACGGATGAGATGCCCAATCTGCTCGATTTTCAGCGCGACCTCGTCACGCCGCGAGCCAGTATTGCCCACTGGGATACCGAGTCCGCCCAACTGTCGCTGATGGATGTCGTACGCAACGTCCACCCTACCGTACTGATTGGCGTGTCTGGCCAGCCGGGGTTATTTAGCGAAGAGATAGTGAAGGAGATGCATCGGCACTGCCCGCGTCCGATTATTATGCCGCTCTCTAACCCCACCTCCCGGGCCGAAGCCCAGCCGAAGGATTTGCTGGAGTGGACCCGGGGAAGCGCGCTGATCGCCACCGGCAGCCCGTTCGAACCCGTCTTCTACGACGGCAAAACCTACGATATCGCTCAGTGCAACAACGCCTATATTTTTCCCGGTCTGGGGCTGGGGATCCTCGCCAGTAAAGCGCAGCGCGTCACGGAAGCGATGCTGATCACCTGCAGTAAAACCCTGGCAGCCCACTCGCCTTTGGCGAGCCGTGAAACCGGTGCTTTACTGCCGCCGGTTGAAGAGATCGAAATGATTTCCCGGGCTATTGCCGCAGAGGTCGCTCGCGCCGCGCAGCGGGACGGCGTTGCGCCGCAGATTGACGAGGCACAGCTGGCGGCGAATATCGATAAAACCTTCTGGCGAGCGCGCTACACCGCCTATAAACGATCGTCATTCTGATCGTCATTGCTCCGCTCATCTTACGGGAGGCCGGCTGGCTTCCCGCCACACCGGGGAACCACGCATGTTCAATGTGCTGATCGTCGATGATGATCCCATGGTAGCCGACCTGAACCGGCTGTTTATCAGCCGGGTAGCTGATTTTCACTGCTGCGGGGTGGCGGCGACGATCGGCGACGCCAAAGCGATGCTAAGCCATCTGGCGCAGGTCGATCTACTGCTGCTGGATGTCTATATGCAACAGGAGAATGGCCTGGACCTGCTGCCGGCGCTTCGCGCAGATGGGCGGAATATTGACGTCATCATGATGACGTCTGCCGCCGATACGCTCACGCTACAAACGGCGCTGCACTATGGCGTGGTGGATTACCTGATTAAACCGTTTCAGTTTCCGCGCTTTGAGGAGGCCCTGCAGGCATGGCGCAAAAAGCGTGAGGTGACGCAGGCGAAATCCTGTTATGCCCAAGCGGATATCGACACCCTGCTGCGCCGCGGGATCCCGCAACAGGAAAGCGCCCGCCGCCTGCCGAAAGGGCTGACGCCGCAAACCCTTCGCCTGGTGTGCCAGTGGATTGACGACCATCAGGCGCGCGATTTTTCGACAAACGAGCTGGCGGCGGCGCTGCAGATATCCAGGGTGTCATGCCGTAAATACCTGATTTGGCTGGAGCAGATAAACGTGCTCTTCACGACCAATCACTACGGTATCACTGGCCGCCCGGAGTATCGCTACCGGCTTGTCGTCGAGAACCTGATGTTACTGACGCAATATAGCCAGTGAGCCAGGAACGCCCACTGGCTCTCTTTTAGACTACTTCTTTGGGAACAGCTCTTTGCGTTTGTAGGGCTCGATTTCACCCGGCTTGCGCGTTTTCAGCAGCTTCAGGATCCAGGTGTACTGCTCGGTGTGCGGCTTAACAAACACTTCCACTTCTTCGTTCATCCGCCGGGCGATCGTCGTATCGTCTGCGTCCAGCAGGTCGTCCATCGGCGGGCGGACCAGCACCGTCAGGCGATGCGTTTGGCCATCATAGACCGGAAACAGCGGTACGACGCGGGCGCGGCATACCTTCATTAAACGGCCAATCGCGGGCAGCGTCGCCTTGTAGGTGGCAAAGAAATCCACAAATTCACTGTGCTCAGCGCCGTGATCCTGATCGGGCAGATAGTAACCCCAGTAGCCCTGGCGCACCGACTGAATAAACGGTTTGATCCCGTCGTTGCGCGCGTGCATACGCCCGCCAAAACGACGGCGCACGGTATTCCACACGTAATCAAAGACCGGGTTACCCTGGTTGTGGAACATCGCCGCCATCTTCTGCCCACCGGAGGCCATCAGCATCGCCGGGATATCCACGCCCCAGGCATGCGGAACGAGGAAAATCACTTTCTCGTTATTACGCTGCATCTCGTCGATGATCTCTTTCCCCTGCCAGTCGACGCGGGCAAGGATTTTCTGCGGATCGCGCAGGCCCAGCTCGGCCATCATCACCATCGCCTGCGGCGCCGAGGCATACATGGCGTCGATGATCGCTTCCCGTTCGTGCTCGCTTTTTTCCGGAAAACAGTAGAGCAAATTAATCTGCGCCCGGCGCCGCGAGCTTTTCGCCAAACGCCCTACGAAGCGGCCGAGTTTTCCGAGGATCGGATCGCGAAAGGAAGGCGGCGTCAGCGCGATGCCTGCGAAGGCAAAGACGCCCAGCCACGCGCCCCAGTAGCGCGGCAGTAAAAAGGATTTCTCAAACTTAGGGATAAACTCAATATTATTTTTTTTCGTTTCCATGCCCAATCCGCAGGTCGACTGCTTAATCAAGATAATGGGATAGTGTAGCGAGACGTTAGGTAACCTACAAAAGAAAAAGCCGGCGCCCTGGGGCACCGGCTTTCCACTGACCGGTGGTTAGTCAAACCGCAGCTGCGGGACGACCTCTTTGACCTGCGCCAGGTAATCGGTACGGTCGGAACCGCTCAGCCCTTCGGTACGCGGCAGCTTAGCCGTCAGCGGGTTGACCGCCTGCTGGTTGATCCACACTTCATAGTGCAGGTGCGGCCCGGTAGAACGGCCGGTATTCCCCGACAGCGCGATACGATCGCCGCGCTTCACTTTCTGCCCCGGTTTCACCAGCAGCTTACGCAGGTGCATATAGCGGGTGGTATAGGTGCGACCGTGGCGGATAGCAACATAATACCCGGCAGCGCCGCTGCGCTTGGCCACTACCACTTCGCCATCACCCACTGCCAGCACCGGCGTCCCCTGCGGCATCGCGAAATCGACGCCACGATGCGGCGCGACGCGCCCGGTGACCGGATTCAGACGACGCGGGTTAAAGTTAGAGGAAACGCGGAACTGACGCGCCGTCGGGAAGCGCATAAAGCCTTTCGCCAGCCCCGTCCCGTTACGATCGTAGAATTTGCCGTCTTCGGCACGGATAGCATAGTAATCCTTACCGTCGGAGCGCAAACGCACGCCCAGCAGCTGACTTTGCTCGCGCTTGCCGTCGAGCATTTCGCGCGACATCAATACCGAGAACTCGTCGCCTTTTTTCAGCTTACGGAAATCCATCTGCCACTGCATGGCCTTGATCACCGCGCTGATTTCGGTACTGGTCAGGCCGGCATCGCGCGCGCTGGAGACAAAGCTGGCGCCGACGGTGCCCTTCAGCACATTGTTGACCCAGTCGCCTTTCTGCAGCTCGCTGCTCATTTTAAAACCGTTGTCCACACGGGTATAAGTGCGGGTTTCGCGGCGGGACATCTCCCAGGTCAGGCTCTGCAGATCGCCGTCCGCGGTCAGGGTCCAGGAGAGCTGCTGGCCAATCTTCAGATTACGCAGCTCTTTATCGGCGGAGGAAAGCTGGGCGATATCGCCCATATCGATACCGTACTGGTTCAGGATGCTGCTGAGCGTATCGCCAGTCGACACCACATATTCATGACCGCCGGCATCGGTATCGGCCTTCTCGTCGAGTTCATCCTGAGGAATGGCTTCTTCTTCCTGCGGGGCCTGGTCGATCGGCTCGGAGGCTTCCGGCAGCAGGGAACGGATCTCGCTTTTTTCCAGTTCAATGGTTCTGACGATGGGGGCGGATTCCGGGTGGTAAATGTAGGGTCGCCAGACGGCGACCGCTAAGGTAAGAACGCTAAGCGACCCCAACATGACGCGATGAGGTCGTGGCAGATTGTTGAATGCCTGAGTGACAGCGCGGGCTATCTGTTGCACGTATTCACTTCCTCGTTAATCTCCTTTCAGGCAGCTCGAATACTGATTCGCCAGCTGGGTCAGGAATTGCGGGTAACTCGCTTTACCCAACGTAATTCCAGTACCCAGCGGATCCAGGGTTCCCATGCGCACAGACGTGCCCCGGGCAACAGCTTCGATAACCGCTGGCCTGAACTGTGGCTCAGCAAAAACGCACGTGGCCTTCTGCTCAACCAGTTGTGTTCTGATTTCGTGTAAACGCTGCGCACCAGGCTGTATTTCAGGGTTGACGGTAAAGTGCCCCAGCGAGGTCAAACCGTAGTGTTTTTCAAAGTAACCGTAGGCGTCATGAAAAACGAAATAGCCCTTCCCTTTCAGCGGTGCCAGCTCATTGCTAACCTGCTTGTCAGTCGCCGCCAGCGCGGCCTCGAACTGCTGCAGGTTGCTGTCGAGTTTGGCTCGACTCTGCGGCATAAGTTCTAATAATTTATCGTGGATTGCAACCGCCGAAAGCCGCGCTATCTCTGGGGATAACCACAGATGCATATTGTAAATACCGTGATGGTGATCGCCGTCACTTTTTTCTGCTGCGCCGTGGTCATGACCATCATGATCGTCATCGTCATCCGCCCCGGTCATCAGCAGCGGCTTCACCCCTTCCAGCTCCGCGATGGTCACCTTTTTATTCGCCGCAATGCTTTGCGTCGACCTATCCATAAAGGCTTCCATTTCCGGCCCAATCCATACCACTAAGTCTGCGTTCTGTAAGCGTTTTACATCAGAAGGCCGCAGTGAATAGTCATGCTCTGAGGCGCCGTCGGGCAATAGCACCTGAGTATCTGTCACCCCATCGGCGATGGCGGCTGCGATAAAGCCCAGCGGTTTCATGGAAGTCACTACGGCGGCGCTGGCCAGCGGAACCTGCGCGAACAAAAAAACAGCGCCAAGTCCAGCGCAAAGAAGCGTATTTTTATGTAACATAATGCGTCTAGTCATCGAAACGAGTGAATGTGATGTGATATTATAACATTCACTAGCTTGTGCAACCCTAAATTACTATGACAAACCTTGTTACGCTGGAAAATGTGTCGGTGGCCTTTGGCCAACGCCGCGTGCTGTCTGACATTTCGCTGGCACTCACGCCAGGCAAAATATTAACCCTGCTGGGCCCGAACGGCGCCGGTAAATCGACCCTTGTGCGAGTGGTTCTGGGGCTGGTAGCACCAACAGAGGGTGTCATCAAGCGGGAAGACCGCCTGCGGATTGGCTACGTGCCGCAGAAGCTGCATCTTGACGCCACGCTGCCGCTGACCGTCAGCCGCTTCCTGCGTTTGCGCCCGGGAACCCGCAAAGACGACATCCTGCCGGCACTGAAACGTGTGCAGGCCGGGCATCTGATCGACGCGCCGATGCAAAAACTCTCCGGCGGCGAAACCCAGCGCGTACTGCTGGCCCGCGCCCTGCTCAACCGCCCACAGCTGCTGGTGCTGGATGAACCGACCCAGGGTGTTGACGTCAATGGCCAGGTGGCGCTTTACGATCTTATCGACCAGCTGCGCCATGAACTGGACTGCGCAGTGCTGATGGTATCGCACGACCTGCATCTGGTGATGGCCAAAACCGACGAAGTCCTGTGCCTGAACCAGCATATCTGCTGCTCCGGCGCGCCGGAGGTGGTCTCCATGCATCCGGAGTTTATCTCCATGTTCGGCCCGCGCGGCGCGGAACAGCTGGGGATTTACCGCCACCACCATAATCACCGCCACGACCTTCAGGGGCGAATTGTACTGCGTCGGGGAAACAGCCGCTAATGATTGAACTTCTGTTACCTGGCTGGCTGGCCGGGATGATGCTGGCCTGCGCCGCCGGTCCGCTGGGCTCCTTTGTGGTCTGGCGCCGCATGTCCTATTTTGGCGATACGCTGGCGCATGCGTCGCTGCTCGGCGTCGCTTTCGGCTTATTACTTAACATCAATCCGTTTTATGCGGTGATCGCCGTGACTTTGCTGCTGGCCGGCGGGCTGGTGTGGCTGGAAAAACGCCCCCATCTGGCGATCGATACCCTGCTGGGCATCATGGCGCACAGCGCACTGTCGCTGGGGCTGGTGGTGGTCAGTCTGATGTCTAACGTCCGCGTCGATCTGATGGCGTACCTGTTCGGCGATCTGCTGGCAGTGACGCCGCAGGATTTGATTGCCATCGCCATTGGCGTAGTGATTGTGATTGGTATCCTGCTCTGGCAGTGGCGACCGCTGCTGGCGATGACCATCAGTCCGGATCTGGCGTTTGTCGATGGCGTGAAGCTGCAGCGCGTGAAGTTGCTGTTGATGCTGGTCACCGCTCTGACTATCGGCGTGGCGATGAAGTTCGTCGGCGCGCTGATCATCACTTCCCTGCTGATTATCCCGGCCGCCACCGCCCGCCGTTTTGCCCGCACGCCGGAGCAGATGGCCGCCGTGGCAGTGGGCGTGGGCATGCTGGCCGTTACCGGCGGGTTAACCTTCTCGGCCTTCTACGACACCCCGGCCGGGCCGTCGGTGGTGCTGTGCGCCGCCGTGCTGTTTATTCTCAGCATGACAAAAAAAGCCGCCAGCTGAAAATGAAAAAGCCCGGTCGCGCTGCTGACCGGGCCTCATAATGAACGACACATCCGTCGCGAACTACGGCATTTCCGGCGGCGTGATCCCGAAATGATTCCAGGCGCGCACCGTCGCCATTCTTCCCCGTGGCGTACGCTGCAGAAAACCCTGCTGAATTAAGTAGGGCTCCAGCACATCTTCAATGGTTTCCCGCTCTTCGCCGATCGCGGCGGCGAGGTTATCCAGCCCCACCGGCCCACCAAAGAATTTATCTATCACCGCCAGCAGTAGTTTACGGTCCATATAGTCGAACCCTTCCGCATCGACATTCAGCATATCCAGCGCCTGGGCAGCAATGTCGGCAGAGATGCTGCCGTCGTGGCGCACTTCCGCGAAGTCGCGCACCCGGCGCAGCAGACGGTTGGCAATACGCGGCGTGCCGCGTGAACGACGGGCCACTTCCAGCGCGCCTTCGTCGCTCATCTCCAGCCCCATATGGCGGGCGCTGCGGCTGACGATATGCTGCAGATCGGGTATCTGATAGAACTCCAGGCGCTGCACGATGCCAAAGCGGTCGCGCAGCGGCGAGGTCAATGAACCGGCCCGGGTGGTGGCGCCAATCAGGGTAAACGGCGGCAGATCGATTTTGATGGAGCGCGCCGCCGGACCTTCGCCAATCATAATATCCAGCTGATAGTCTTCCATCGCCGGGTAAAGCACCTCTTCCACCACCGGCGAGAGGCGATGGATCTCATCGATAAACAGCACGTCGTGCGGTTCGAGGTTGGTGAGCATCGCGGCGAGATCGCCCGCTTTCTCCAGCACCGGGCCGGAGGTGGTGCGCAGATTCACCCCCATCTCATTGGCGACAATGTTCGCCAGGGTGGTTTTCCCCAACCCAGGCGGGCCAAAAATCAGCAGGTGATCGAGGGCGTCGCCGCGCAGTTTCGCCGCCTGGATAAAGATCTCCATCTGGGAGCGCACCTGCGGCTGGCCGACATACTCTGCCAGCAATTTTGGGCGGATGGCGCGGTCAACGGCCTCTTCTGCGCCGCTGCTGTCTGCCGATACCAGCCGGTCTGCTTCAATCATCCCTTACCTCACAACGCGGCGCGCAGCGCTTCGCGGATTAGCGTTTCACTGTTGGCGTCCGGACGGGCAATCTTGCTTACCATCCGGCTGGCCTCCTGCGGTTTATAGCCCAGCGCGACCAGCGCGGCAACCGCTTCCTGTTCGGCATCATCTGCCGTCGGGCCTGCCGGCGAGGTCAGCACCAGATCGGCCGCCGGAGTGAACAGGTCGCCGTGCAGCCCTTTGAAGCGGTCTTTCATCTCGACGATCAGGCGTTCTGCGGTTTTTTTGCCAATCCCCGGCAGCTTCACCAGCGAGGCGACTTCTTCCCGCTCAACGGCATTGACGAACTGCTGCGCCGACATGCCGGAGAGGATCGCCAGCGCCAGCTTTGGCCCCACACCGTTGGTTTTAATCAGCTCTTTAAACAGCGTACGTTCCTGTTTGTTGTTAAAACCATACAGCAGCTGGGCATCTTCACGCACCACAAAGTGGGTAAAGACTATCGCCTCCTGACCGGCCTCCGGCAGCTCATAGAAGCAGGTCATTGGCATATGCACTTCATAGCCGACGCCCGCCGTTTCCAGCAACACCAGCGGGGGTTGTTTTTCGAGAATGATGCCTCTGAGTCTGCCTATCACGTGGGGCTCCTGCGTTATGGTCTAAGTATCTGGCGGTATCATAAAAAAAGGCTGGATAGATATCCAGCCTGATTTGCGATTATCGTAAGCGCCCTCGCGCCAGATTGAGCCGGGTCTCGCTGACCTGAGCAACATTCTGGCTGATATGGCAATGGGTGATGGCAATCGCCAGCGCATCCGCCGCATCCGCTTGCGGATTGGCAGGCAGTTTGAGCAAGGTGCGCACCATGTGCTGAACCTGGCTCTTTTCGGCGCTGCCGATCCCGACAACGGTCTGCTTGACCTGACGGGCGGCGTATTCAAACACCGGCAGCGACTGATTGGTCGCTGCAACGATCGCCACTCCCCGCGCCTGCCCAAGCTTTAACGCCGAATCGGCGTTCTTCGCCATAAAGACCTGCTCAATGGCGAAATAGTCGGGCTGAAACTGGGTGATGATTTCCGTCACCCCGGCGTAGATCAGCTTCAGCCGCGACGGCAGATCGTCCACTTTGGTGCGGATGCATCCGCTGCCAAGGTAGCTCAACTGCCGTCCAACCTGGCGGATCACGCCATAACCGGTGACGCGCGACCCCGGGTCAATGCCGAGAATAATAGCCATCACGCGCCTCCGGTTAACCGTGGATGCGACTGCATCACAGGGTGGCCGCGACCTCGTCGGAGATCTCGCCGTTATGGTACACTTCCTGCACGTCGTCGCAGTCTTCCAGCATATCGATCAGACGCAGCAGCTTCGGCGCCGTCTCGGCATCCATATCCGCTTTGGTGGACGGGATCATCGAGACTTCGGCAGCGTCGGCTTTCAGGCCAGCGGCTTCCAGCGCGTCGCGCACAGCACCCATCTCTTCCCACGCGGTGTAGACGTCGATGGCGCCGTCGTCATAGGTCACCACGTCTTCTGCGCCAGCTTCCAGCGCCGCTTCCATAATGGTGTCTTCATCGCCTTTCTCGAAGGAGATGACGCCTTTCTTGCTGAACAGGTAGGACACGGAGCCGTCGGTACCGAGGTTACCACCGGTTTTGGTGAAAGCGTGACGCACTTCCGCAACGGTACGGTTACGGTTGTCGGACAGACATTCCACCATTACCGCGGTACCGCCAGGGCCATAGCCTTCGTAAATGATGGTTTCCATGTTCGCGTCTTCATCACCGCCGACGCCGCGCGCGATGGCGCGGTTCAGGGTGTCGCGCGTCATGTTGTTAGACAGCGCTTTATCAACGGCCGCACGCAGGCGCGGGTTGGAAGCCGGATCGCCGCCGCCCAGACGCGCCGCAGTCACCAGCTCGCGAATGATTTTCGTAAAGATTTTACCGCGTTTAGCATCCTGTGCCGCTTTGCGGTGTTTGGTGTTGGCCCATTTACTATGACCTGCCATAAAAAACTCTCCAAAAAGCGCGCCCTTTCAGGCGGCGTTAATTACAAATTCTTCAATCGCCTGCCGGTTGCTCCACGACTTGGTCAGCGCAGCGGCTTCCGTCGCGCTGACCCAGCGGTAGGCCAGATGTTCGGTGAAGGTAATCTCCCGCTCATGAGGCAGCGCAAGACAGAACCAGAATTCTGTATTGCGCTCTACACCCGGCGCATAGCGATGACGCAAATGAGAAAATATCTCGAACTCCACCGTGCGCTGACAGTCAATTAAGGTCAGTTGCTCGCAGGCAACATCAATGGCGACCTCTTCCTTTACTTCACGCGCGGCGGCCTGCAGCGCGGTCTCTCCTGCTTCCAGGCTGCCGGTCACCGACTGCCAGAACGCGGGATCGTCGCGCCGCTGTAACATCAGCACCCGTTTCGTATCTTCGGCGTAAATCACCACCAGCACCGAAACGGGCAGCTTAAATGACATATTACTTGTTCTCCAGAGACGCTTTCGCCTCTTTCTCCACAACCTGAATACCCAGTTCACCGAGCGCAGCCGGATTGGCGAAGCTTGGCGCTTCGGTCATCAGACAGGCCGCGGCGGTGGTTTTCGGGAAGGCGATAACGTCGCGGATGTTATCGGTACCGGTCAGCAGCATGGTCAGACGGTCAAGACCGAACGCCAGACCCGCGTGCGGCGGCGTACCGTATTTCAGCGCATCCAGCAGGAAGCCGAATTTTTCACGCTGCTCTTGTTCATTAATGCCCAGAATACCAAATACGGTCTGCTGCATGTCGCCACGGTGAATACGTACAGAACCGCCGCCGACTTCATAACCGTTAATGACCATATCATAGGCGTTCGCTACGGCCTCTTCCGGCGCAGCTTTCAGCTCGTTCGCGGTCATATCTTTTGGCGAAGTGAACGGATGGTGCATCGCCGTCAGGCCGCCTTCGCCGTCGTCTTCGAACATCGGGAAGTCGATCACCCACAGCGGCGCCCATTTGCTCTCGTCAGTCAGGCTCAGGTCTTTACCGAGCTTCAGACGCAGCGCGCCCAGCGCGTCCGCCACCACTTTCTTGTTGTCGGCGCCGAAGAAGATCATATCGCCGTCCTGCGCGCCGGTGCGTTCGAGGATCGCTTCCACGATCTCAGCGGTGAGGAATTTCGCCACCGGGCTGTTGATCCCGTCCATGCCTTTCGCACGCTCGGTCACTTTAATATAGGCCAGCCCCTTCGCGCCGTAGATCTTCACAAAGTTGCCGTATTCGTCAATCAGCTTGCGGGTCAGAGAGGCACCGCCCGGGACGCGCAGGGCCGCCACGCGCCCTTTCGGATCGTTGGCCGGGCCGGCAAAGACCGCGAATTCCACGGACTTCAGCAGGTCGGCGACGTCCACCAGCTCCATCGGGTTACGCAGATCCGGTTTATCGGAGCCATAACGACGTTCGGCTTCGGCGAAGGTCATGATCGGGAAATCACCCAGGTCGACGCCTTTAATTTCCAGCCACAGCTGACGCACCATTGCTTCCATGATCTCACGCACCTGCGGCGCGGTCATAAAGGAGGTTTCCACGTCGATCTGGGTAAATTCAGGCTGACGGTCGGCACGCAGGTCTTCATCGCGGAAACATTTAACGATCTGATAATAGCGATCGAACCCGGACATCATCAGCAGCTGTTTGAACAGCTGCGGGGACTGCGGCAGCGCGTAGAATTTGCCTTTATGCACGCGGGAAGGCACGAGGTAATCGCGAGCGCCTTCCGGGGTGGCTTTGGTCAGCATCGGAGTTTCGATGTCGAGGAAGCCATGGTCGTCCATAAAGCGGCGCACAAAGCTGGTGATTTTCGCGCGGGTTTTCAGACGCTGCGCCATTTCCGGACGACGCAGGTCGAGGTAGCGGTATTTCAGACGCGCTTCTTCGGTGTTGACGTGATTGGAGTCCAGCGGCAGCGATTCTGAGCGGTTAATGATCGTCAGATCGGAGGCCAGCACTTCGATGGCGCCGGTGGCCATGTCCGCGTTGATGTTTTTCTCTTCACGCGCGCGGACGGTGCCAGTGACCTGAATGCAGAACTCATTACGCAGTTCAGAGGCTAATTTCAACGCATCCGCACGATCCGGGTCGAAAAACACCTGAACGATGCCTTCGCGGTCGCGCATATCGATAAAAATGAGGCTACCGAGATCGCGACGGCGGTTGACCCAACCACACAGAGTCACCTGCTGCCCAACGTGGGACTGTCGAAGCTGTCCGCAATATTCTGTACGCATGAGATATCCCTTAACTTAGCCGTCGGCGGATTGTCGTCTGCCCTGCAGGCGACGAGGTCGCAGCTTTAGCTGATGTCACAACTGAATGAAAAAAGGCGGCTATTATACTGGAAATTCTGTCGTTCGATAAGTCCGACGCACGATGTACGCTGCTTTGCTGCGCGCTTAACGTCTACACTCACATAAATTAACAATATTTGTTACCCTTTTGCTGAAGCCGCGCAGGTATTGTAGCCGCCTGACAACAGAAGAAGATACGGGGATACCATGTTAGAACTCAATGCAAAAAAAACGGCGCTGGTGGTGATCGATCTGCAGGAAGGCATTCTGCCTTTTGCCGGCGGACCACATCGGGCTGACGAGGTGGTGGCGCGTGCCGCTCGCCTGGCAGACAAGTGTCGACAACAGGGTTCACCGGTCATCATGGTCCGCGTCGGCTGGTCGGCCGATTTCGCCGAAGCGCTGAAACAGCCTGTCGACGCTCAGGCCGGGGCGCATACGCTGCCTGAAAACTGGTGGACCTACCCGGCCACGCTGGGTAAGCAGGAGAGCGATATCGAAGTGACCAAACGCCAGTGGGGCGCGTTCTATGGCACCGACCTTGAGCTTCAGCTGCGCCGCCGCGGTATCGACACCATTATTCTCTGCGGTATCTCCACCAACATCGGCGTCGAATCCACCGCCCGCAACGCCTGGGAGCTGGGTTTTAACCTGGTCATCGCTGAAGATGCCTGCAGCGCCGCCTCCGCCGAGCAGCATCAGGGCAGCATGACGCATATTTTCCCGCGCATCGGTCGGGTGCGCAGCACCGAGGAGATCCTCGCCGCGCTATGATTTATATTGGGCTTCCCCAGTGGTCGCACCCGAAATGGGTGCGCCTTGGCATCACCAGCCTTGAAGAGTACGCCCGCCACTTCAATTGCGTGGAGGGTAACACCACCCTGTATGCGCTACCGAAGCCGGAGATTGTCACCCGCTGGTATGAACAAACCCATGATGACTTCCGCTTCTGCTTTAAATTCCCGGCCACCATCTCGCACCAGGCCGCCCTGCGTCATTGCGACGATTTAAGCAGTGAATTTTTTGCCCGCCTGGCGCCGCTGGCCTCGCGCATCGGCCAGTACTGGCTGCAGCTGCCGGCGACCTTCGGTCCTCGCGATCTCCCCGCGCTATGGCATTTTCTCGACGGGCTGCCGAAGGATTTCACCTACGGCGTCGAGGTTCGTCACCCCGAATTCTTCGCCAAAGGCGAAGCGGAACAGCAGCTCAACCGCGGGCTGCACGAGCGCAACGTTAACCGCGTGATCCTCGATAGCCGCCCGGTCCACAGCGCTGCGGCCACCAGTCCGGCGATGATCGACGCGCAGAAAAAGAAACCCAAAGTGCCGGTACATGCGGTGATGACCGCCCGGCAGCCGATGGTACGCTTTATCGGCGGTGACGACATGGCCCACAACCGGGAACTGTTTCGCGTCTGGCTGCAGACCCTGCCGAAGTGGCATCAGTCTGGCACCCCGTGGCTGTTCCTGCATACCCCAGACATTGCTTACGCGCCGACGCTGGTCGATACGCTGTGGAGCGATCTGCGCACCGCCCTGCCGGCGGCAGGAAATGCGCCGTCGATTCCGCAGCAATCCTCCCTTTTCTGATATCCTGCTATCATAATCGGAGCCATCTGCCAGAGTTAAAGGGAGTTTTCGTATGGTCAGCGCGCTGTATGCCGTTTTAGGTGCGTTATTGTTAGTGAAGTTCTCGTTCGACGTGGTGCGGTTACGCACCCAATACCATGTAGGCTACGGTGACGGCGGCTTTAGCGAGCTACAGGTCGCCATCCGCGTTCACGGTAATGCCGTCGAATATGTGCCGATTGGCCTCATTTTGCTGTTATTTATGGAGATGAACGGCGCCCAGACCTGGATGGTGCACGTTTGCGGCATTTTATTGATTGTCGGGCGACTGATGCACTCCTGGGGTTTTCATCACCGCGTCTACCACTGGCGCCGCTCCGGCATGAGCGCCACCTGGTGCGCCTTGTTGCTGATGGTGCTGGCCAACCTCTGGTATATGCCCTGGGAGTTGGTTTTCTCCCTCCGTTAGCGCACAATACGCCGTTTTCGTTTTTTCGGGTTTAACGTTATGTCTCACCGCGATACGCTTTTTTCCGCGCCGATTGCCAGCCTCGGCGACTGGACCTTTGATGAACGGGTTGCTGAAGTCTTCCCGGATATGATCCAGCGCTCTGTGCCCGGCTATTCCAATATCATCTCGATGATCGGCATGCTGGCCGAGCGCTTCGTTCAGCCCAACACCCAGGTTTACGATCTTGGCTGTTCGCTGGGCGCCGCCACCCTCTCTGTGCGCCGCAATATTAGTCATCCGGGCTGTCGCATTATCGCCATCGACAACTCTCCCGCGATGGTAGAGCGCTGCCGTCGCCATATTGACGCCTATAAAGCGCCGACGCCGGTCGAGGTCATTGAAGGGGATATCCGCGATGTGGCCATTGAAAACGCCTCGCTGGTGATCCTGAACTTTACCATTCAGTTCCTTGAGCCGGGCGATCGCCAGGCGATCCTCAATAAAGTCTATCAGGGGCTTAATCCGGGCGGCGCGCTGGTGCTCTCGGAGAAATTCAGCTTCGAAGACGCCCACGTCGGCGAGCTGCTGTTCAATATGCATCATGATTTTAAACGCGCGAACGGCTACAGCGAGCTGGAGATCAGCCAGAAACGCAGCATGCTGGAAAATGTGATGCTGACGGACTCCGTGGAAACCCATAAAGCCCGCCTGCGTCAGGCTGGGTTTGAACATGCCGAACTGTGGTTCCAGTGCTTTAACTTTGGCTCGCTGGTGGCAGTAAAATCCGGGGAGCAGGCATGATCGACTTCAGTAATTTCTATCAGCTGATCGCCAAAAGCCCGCTATCTCACTGGCTGGAAACCTTGCCAGCTCAGGTAGCCGCCTGGCAGCGCGAGGCCCTGCACGGCAAGTTTCGCGAATGGGAGCGCGCCGTTGAGTTTCTTCCGGAATTAACGCCGTGGCGTCTGGATCTCCTGCACAGCGTCACCGCCGAGAGCGAAACGCCGCTCAGCGAAGGTCATCAGCTGCGGGTAGAAAACCTGCTTAAAAACCTGATGCCGTGGCGCAAAGGGCCTTATTCGCTGTACGGCATTAATATCGATACCGAATGGCGTTCCGACTGGAAATGGGAGCGCGTCCTGCCGCACCTGTCCGATCTTACCGGGCGGACTATCCTCGACGTGGGCTGCGGCAGCGGCTATCACATGTGGCGAATGATCGGCGCCGGCGCGCATCTGGCGGTCGGCATCGATCCCACCCAGCTGTTCCTGTGCCAGTTTGAAGCGGTGCGTAAGCTGCTCGGCAACGACCAGCGGGCGCATCTCCTGCCGCTGGGCATCGAGCAGCTGCCGGCGCTGGAGGCCTTCGACACCGTGTTCTCGATGGGCGTGCTCTACCACCGCCGCTCGCCGCTGGACCATCTGTGGCAGCTGAAAGATCAGCTGGCGCCGGGAGGCGAGCTGGTGCTGGAGACGCTGGTGGTCGAAGGGGATGAAAATACGGTGCTGGTTCCGGGCGACCGCTATGCGCAGATGCGCAACGTCTATTTTATTCCCTCGGCGGCGGCCCTGAAAATGTGGCTGGAGAAGTGCGGGTTTATCGATGTGCGCATCGTCGATGCCTGCGTCACCTCGACCGATGAGCAGCGGCGCACCGAATGGATGACCAGTGAATCGCTGGCCGATTTCCTCGACCCGCAGGATCAGCGCAAAACCGTGGAGGGGTATCCGGCTCCGCTGCGCGCGGTGATTATCGCCACCAAACCGGAAACGCAGCAGTCGCTGGCAAAAAAAGCGAGATAAAAAAAGGCCCCTGTTTAATGGGCAGGGGCCTGGTACGGGCAATCATCATATTGGGCGACATGATGTGCAGCAAAAAACCGTTTAACTTCTCCAGGCGGAGATAATCCCTTTCATCTCCGCCACCGCTTCGCCATTGACGGCGTAGCGCCTGTATTCGTCCGCATCGGGATCGGCTGACATCGAAACGCCTGGATGACGAAAGCGCATGTCCGATGGCAACCACTGGCCTGCAGAGCTATGAACCTCTTTCACCCCCGCCTGCAGCAACAGCGGCAGGTTCGCGGCGCGCACTCCCGCACCGGCCATAATGATTGGAGTATCCCCTGCGGCAATAAGTTCCGTAATTAATGAAATACCTTTCTCCGCCGAGGATTGCTGACCGGAAGTCAGGATACGTTTAACCCCCAGCTCACCCAGCGTCTTCCAGGCCTGACGCGGGTCGGCACACAGATCGAACGCGCGATGAAAGGTCACCGCCAGCGGCCCGGCCGCGGCCATTATTTTTTTCATCCGCGGGATATCGACCTGGCCATCGGCATTCAGTACGCCGGTCACCAGCCCGGGAAAACCGAGCTCCCGCACCATGCGGATATCGCTAAGCATCGCGGCGAACTCCTCTTCGGTGTAGCAGAAATCGCCGCCGCGCGGGCGAACGATCGGATGCACCGGGAGGGTAATCGCCTCGCGGACCGAGACCAGCACCCCATAAGAGGGTGTTAATCCCCCTTCCTGCGGCGCGGCGCAGAGTTCAATACGATCGGCGCCGCAGCGCTCAGCCTCCCGAGCGCACGCCATGCTGTAGCAACACACTTCCAGTACCGCCATTCCTCTCTCCCTGATCCAGACAACCTTTGCAGCATGTCATGATTTCACGCGGCAGACGCCGCGCGGCTTCACACTGTTACGTATCGGCTTGCTCGCTGGCGACGATTTGTTCAATCGACCACGGATGAAATTTCACCGTCACGCTGCCGTCGGTCACCGCCAGGGTGGGATTCGGCAGACGCTCATGCTGCCCTTTCGGCGAGCTGGTTTTGACGACGATCCCCGGCTGGCTGAGTCCGTCATCGGCCAGCAGCGCCAGCGCGCGGGCATTTAAGGTTGCCGGATCGCCAGGCAGGACAATTTCAATATGCTCCCAGCCTTCATGGGGATAACGCTTTTCACCCGGCCACGGCAGCTCAATGATATGGAAGCGCCAGTGCGCCACGCAGACCGGCTCCGCCAGTTTAAACAGACAGATAGGCCGGCCGTTGATCATATTCTCCGACAGCAGGGTTCCGCACTGTTCCAGACCGCGGCGCCAGCGTTCCGCAGTGGTATTCTGATGACAGCGCAGGGAGATATGGTCGGCGTCGAGCCCGGCGATCTCCAGTCCCAGTCGCGCAGTGAAGCGCTGAAGCGCATCGGAAAATCGCGGGAGATCCGCCGTAATATCGGCCAGTTGTTCAATTTGCTGCCAGTTTGCCATGGGTTTGCTCGTCAATGATGCTCGTCAGTAATGAAAAGGTAATTTACCGTGTTTCGGTCTGCGGACCAACCGCCGCCCTGCTGATGGGCAACTGAACGGCGATGGATTGCGCACGCCGCCGCGCCGCGCGCAATGCTGACGGACGGGGACAAATGCAGTATACTCCCGCCCTAATTTGTCCACATTATGGCGCTGCCTCCCTCGGGGGCAGGCGCATTACACGTAAGGTATTCCGGTGAATATTCAGGCTCTTCTCTCAGAAAAAGTCAGCCAGGCCCTGATCGCGGCAGGCGCGCCTGCCGATTGCGAACCTCAGGTCCGCCAGTCAGCAAAAGTTCAGTTCGGTGACTATCAGGCCAACGGCGTGATGGCTGTCGCCAAAAAACTGGGCATGGCGCCGCGACAACTTGCAGAGCAGGTACTGTCTCATCTTGACCTCAACGGCATTGCCAACAAGGTTGAAATCGCCGGGCCGGGCTTTATCAATATTTTCCTCGATCCTGCTTTTCTGGCGGACAACGTCAACCGCGCGCTGCAGTCTGAGCGCCTGGGCGTCACGAAACCGCAGGCGCAGACTATCGTCGTCGACTACTCGGCACCCAACGTAGCGAAAGAGATGCACGTTGGCCATCTGCGTTCGACCATCATTGGCGATGCTTCAGTCCGTACCCTGGAGTTCCTGGGTCATAAGGTGATCCGCGCCAACCACGTCGGCGACTGGGGCACCCAGTTCGGTATGCTGATCGCGTATCTGGAAAAACAGCAGCAGGAAAACGCCGGTGAGATGGCCCTGGCCGACCTCGAAGGTTTCTATCGCGAAGCGAAAAAGCACTACGACGAAGACGAAGCCTTCGCCGAGCGCGCACGTAGCTACGTGGTTAAACTGCAGGGCGGCGATCAGTACTTCCTGCAGATGTGGCGTAAGCTGGTCGACATCACCATGTCGCAAAACCAGATCACCTACGATCGCCTGAATGTGACGCTGACCCGCGATGACGTAATGGGTGAGAGCCTGTACAACCCGATGCTGCCGGGGATCGTCGCCGATCTGAAAGCCAAAGGGCTGGCCGTCGAGAGCGAAGGCGCCACCGTGGTGTTCCTTGATGAGTATAAAAACAAGGAAGGCGAACCGATGGGCGTCATCATCCAGAAAAAAGATGGCGGCTACCTTTACACCACCACCGATATCGCCTGCGCGAAGTATCGCTATGAAACGCTGCACGCCGACCGCGTGCTCTATTACATCGACTCTCGTCAGCACCAGCACCTGATGCAGGCGTGGACCATCGTGCGTAAAGCAGGCTACGTGCCGGACTCTGTGCCGCTGGAGCACCATATGTTCGGTATGATGCTGGGGAAAGACGGCAAGCCGTTTAAAACCCGCGCCGGCGGTACCGTGAAGCTGGCCGATCTGCTGGACGAAGCGCTGGAGCGCGCCCGTCGCCTGGTAGCGGAGAAAAACCCGGACATGTCGGCTGACGAGCTGGAAAATCTGGCGAAAGTGGTCGGTATCGGCGCGGTGAAATATGCCGATCTGTCGAAAAACCGCACCACCGATTACGTTTTTGACTGGGATAATATGCTGGCGTTCGAAGGCAACACCGCGCCGTATATGCAGTATGCCTATACCCGCGTGCTCTCCGTCTTCCGCAAAGCCGGCATCGACGAAAACGCGATGAACGACGCGCCGGTGGTCATCGCCGAAGATCGCGAAGCCCAGCTGGCCGCGCGCCTGTTGCAGTTTGAAGAGACCCTCTCCGTGGTCGCTCGCGAAGGGACGCCGCACGTGATGTGCGCCTACCTGTACGATCTGGCGGGGCTATTCTCCGGCTTCTACGAGCATTGCCCGATCCTCAGCGCGGAAAGCGAAGAGACCCGCAACAGCCGCCTGAAGCTGGCGCTGCTGACGGCGAAAACCCTCAAGCTGGGTCTCGATACCCTGGGTATCGAAACCGTAGAGCGTATGTAACAAACAACCCGGCGAAAGCCGGGTTAGTTTTATTCGGCGCCCCGTCAGCGGGGCCCCTGCTCAGAAATACTTGCGCAGATACTCCGTCAGACAAAGGATCGCCATCGCCTGGCCATAGGGCATCGAGGTAAGCGGGATCTGGCGATAAAAATCAAGGTCTGCCCCCATTCCGGTGCCAAACGAGGTCTGCAGCAGCTCCCCCTGCGGCGAAATATTCTGCACAATCCCGCGAATCGCTTTTTCAGCCACCCCGGCATAGTGCTGCCCGACGTAACGCTTGCGCACCGCTTTGAGAATGCCGTAGGCAAAGCCGGCGGTCGCGGAGGCCTCAGGATAAGAGTGCGGATCGTCCAGCAGGGTATGCCACAGGCCGCTGTCGTCCTGGCATTTTGCTAAGGCGGCAATCTGTGCGTCGAGTACCGTCATCAGATAACGCCGTACCGCGTTCCCCTCGGGGAGATCCACCAGCTCCAGAAAGTCCGGGATCACCATGGTGAGCCAGCTGTTGCCCCGCGCCCAGCGCGCCCGGGCAAAGTTGTGCCGCCCCTCATAACTCCAGCCGTGAAACCACAGCCCGGTCTCCCGGTCCATCAGGTTCTGCACATGGAGCAGGAACTGATAGGTCGCCTCCTCCACATACTGCGGGCGATTAAGCAGCTTGCCAATTTTGGCTAACGGCAGCACGGTCATCATCAGCGTGTCATCCCACATTTGCTGATGGTTCTCCTCCGCCAGGGTCATGTGCTGCATGCCGCCCTGCTCGGTGCGCGGCATCTCATGCATCGCCCACTCCGCCCAGCTCTCCAGCCACGGCACATACGCCATCCGGCCGGTCTCTTCAAAGCGGTATGCCAGGGTCAGGAACGGGGCCATCGTATTGACGTTTTTGGTCGTTGCCCCCTCGGCGAAGCGGTCGGCAAACCAGCGGTCGATGATATCGCGCATCTCGATATCGCCGGTTTGCTGATAATACTGATAGATGCCGTACAGCCCAACGCCGTGGGTCCACTCCCAGCCGGCCCAGCCTTTGGTATCGATCACGCGCCCGTCATCGAGGCGCAGTAAAAATTGCCCGCTCTCATCCTTAATGTTCACCAGGTTTTGCGTCACGTTGCGGATCAGTGCCTGCAGTTCGCTGCGGGCGATAAAACGCTCAGGCTGACACAGTAATGGGCTATGTTTGACTGGCCAAACTTTCATGTTGTTAACCTCGGGTGTATGTCGAATTTAAAGCGCCGCCCTGGGTGAGCCCCGGGGCAGCAGGTTTATGACGATTCAGATAGCCAATATTGTTATTGCCCCACAGGCAGTCGTAAGGCATCCCCGCCAGCATCTCGACCACCGCGCGGTGTTCTGCAATGGTCTGTTCCGGCTGGGCACTGCCGAGATCGCGCATTCTGAGGGTTTCACTGCGCAGGATGCTGTGGGTGTGCAGGTTGAGCTTGAAGCGTAGCGAGACGAGGAAGCCGCAGGCTAACACCACCAGAGTGCCGACGCTGAGGATCAGCAAAATGGTATGACTCACCCCTGGCGGTTGTATTTTTTGCCCGGAGACAAACCCCGACAGCTGCATGATGATGCCCACCAGCATGACCGCCCCCGCCTGCGAGGCTTTGCGGGTCAGCGTCATGATGCCGGCAAAAATTCCTTCGCGGCGCTGGCCGGTGATCGCCTCGTCGACGTCGGCAATATAGGTGTAGGTATTCCACGGTACGTAGTTAATCCCGCCGCGTCCCAGTCCGGCGACAGCAGAGATGAGCAGCAGTAAGGAATAGACGTCGCTCAGTCCGGCGTAATAGAGCAGCGCATACGAGAGCGAGCTCAGGCCAAACAGGACCACCACCATGCGGTAGGACGGCGCCGGGCCAAAGCGAATGCACAACGGGATCATGGCGATCACCGCAATAAACTGGAAGATGGCCATCGTCCCGAGCAGATTCGAGGCGACAGAGGCTTCCTGCATCAGGACAAAGACCACGTAGTAGGTAAACACGGCATTGAAGACGTCCTGGGCGATATAGCCCCCCAGATACATGCCGAGGTGCTGGCGGAAAATTTTTATCCGCAGCGTGGAGCTTAGCTCAATCACCAGGCGATTGAGGCTCTGAGCGAGGGTTAAGTTTTGTTTTTCCGCTTCCGCCCGCAGCGCCGCCTCTGACCACGCCTCACGCGGCCGTTCCCACGTGAAGCACCAGACGAAGGTCAGCATCACCGCACACAGGACCGAGAACACCAGACTGGCATAAAAGAATGAGCTGGCATTGTTTTTCCCGAGCCAGGTGAGGAGGATCCCCGGCAGAAAGGAGGCTAAAATCGCCGACATTTGCGCCATCGAGATGCGCGCGCCAGAAAATTTGGTTTTCTGTTTAAAGTCATCAGTCATCTCTGGCACCAGCGTTTCGTAGGGCACCAGAATCATGGTGTAAACCATATCAAACAGCAGATAGGTGACGAGGTAGTACCAGAAGCCCATCTCGCCGACCCACATCGCTGAATAGCTGAATACGCACGGAATGCCGAGCAGAATAAAGAATTTTCTGCGGCCGAAGCGCTTTCCGAGCCAGGTGGTGCCGAAGTTATCGGTGAGAAAGCCCATCAGCGGGCTCACCACCGCATCCAGCACGCGGGCAGCAGCAAAAATAAGCGTGGCCTCAATTGGGGTCAGTCCGCAGAAGGTCGTGTAAAAGTAGAGTAGCCATGCGGCAGTTAGCGCTGTCGTGCCGGCGCCGAGAAAATCGCCCGCGCCGTAGGCCAGGTAGTTAGCCAGTCCAATTTTTCGTGTTTTCATCGCCGTGATCCTGTGTCTTTTATTAAAAGAACGCCGACAATCGTTCCGGATTTGCCACCGGAAGGGAGTGGGTACCTGGCTACACTAAAAGCAGTGAAACGACGTTACCTTTGTGTTTTTGCCACGGAACAACCGCCGGTGGCAAAATGACAAAGAGACGATGTCTCTACTTCACTCATTTATAAAACAGCATTTCTTTTAAATAAAAAGGCAGGTTCATTTATGTGATCTTGTGAGGAAAACACGGACTGGCGAAGAGCGTCGCAAATCACGGGAGCAACCCTTGCGCCGCTGGGGAAACAGGAGTAAAGAAAGAAGGGTTATTCCGCGTATCTCAAGGAGGCCAGATGCCTTATTCACATCTGCTGGTTGCCGTCGCGCCAACGCCGGAAAGTCAGATATTAATTAAAAAAGCGGTGTCGATTGCCCGCCCCGTTAACGCGAAAGTGAGCTTTATCACCTTCGCCACGGATCCGGAAATGTATAACCAGTTCGCCGCACCGATGATGGAAAATCTGCGTGAGCTGATGCAGGAAGAAACGCGGGAGTTTCTCAATGAGCTGGCTCGTCAGGCGGACTACCCGATAGAAAAAATGACCATCGCCTGCGGCGAACTGGGTCACCATGTCAAAGACTTTTGCCAGTCGCACAAGGTTGATCTGGTGATCTGCGGCAATCACAACCACTCGCTTTTCTCGCGCGCCACCTGCTCGGCGAAAAATATCGTCGGCAGTAGCGGCGTCGATGTTCTGCTGGTTTCCCTTGAAAAGGGCTAACGCCGGTTAGCCCTTTTCCTGAACTAGGCCAGTTTAGGGAAGGTGGCTATCTTCCCCCGCAGGCGGCTCTCCTCGCTGCGCGGCGAAATATGCTGCAGATCGTCGACAAAACGCGCCTGCCAGTTATGAATATCATTCTCTCTGATCACGTCCAGCATCGCGGAATGACGGGCGATACGTTCCGCCAGCGGCATGCTGAGAGCACGATCCAGCGCGGTGGCAACCTCATCGCGATCGTAAGGGTTGACGATCAGCGCGCTGGTCAGCTCCTGCGCCGCCCCGGCAAACTGCGACAGCACCAGCACCCCGGGGTTATCCGGATCCTGCGCCGCGACGTATTCTTTCGCCACCAGGTTCATGCCATCACGCAGCGGCGTCACCAGCCCGACGTCAGAGTAGCGGAAGACCTTCATCAGCAGCTTACGGTCAAAATGCTGGTTCAGGTAGTAGAGCGGGGTCCAGCCAAGCTGGCCAAACTGGCCATTGATGCGTCCGGCTGCAGTTTCCAGCTGGTGACGAATATCCTGATAGGCCTGTACATCGCCACGGGAAGTGGGCGCGATCTGGGTATAACGGATCTTGCCATGATGTTGAGGGTACTTCTCAAGCAGCGTCTCATAGGCGAGGAATCGCTCCGGCAACCCTTTCGAGTAGTCAAGCCGCTCCACGGAGAAGATATTCTTCACATTTTTCAGCTCATTCTTCAGCTGAGCCAGCTTCGGCGGCAGCGGGCCTTTGGCGTTGCGCGTAATTTCGTCCGGATCGATCCCAATCGGATAAACCTCGGTACTGAACGCCTTACCCCATGCCTGATAGCGTTTGTCCCCGAGATCGGAGAGTCGGGTCTGCATGGCAATGCTGTCAAGAAAGGCGGTTCTGTCGCTTTCGGTCTGGAAGCCCAGCAGATCGTAATCGCACAGTTGCTCCAGCAGCTCGGCATGCGGCGGTAGCGCGTTAAAAATCTCCGGCGTCGGGAATGGAATATGCAAAAAGAAGCCGATCCGGTTGTTCACTCCGCGCTTACGCAGTTCACTGGCGAAAGGCAGCAGATGGTAATCATGGATCCACAGCGTATCGTCTGGCTCGATCAGCGGCAGAAGCTTGTCCGCCAGCATCGCGTTGACCCGCAGATATCCCTCCCAGGCTTCGCGCTGGAAGCTGACCAGGTCAAGACGATAGTGGAAGGCCGGCCACAGCACGGCGTTGGAAAACTGGTTGTAATATTCATCATGGTCCCGTTCATTCAGGTTGAACGACGCCCAGGAGATATTTCCGCGGGAGACCTGCTTCAGCGGCTGCTGGTCATCGCCAATTTCGCCGCTCCAGCCAAACCACAGACCCCCCGCCGCTTTCAGTGCCCCCAGGATGCCGACGGCCAGACCGCCAGCGCTCGATTTTTTATCGTCCGGTAAGGCGATACGGTTAGAGACTACGACTAAACGACTCATGGTCATCCCTCCTTTCGGTTTGCGCGTCATACGCCAGATGTTGCAACCACGTCCTTACAGCGGCGGCATCCGCCAACCGCCAGTGCGCCTGAGTTTCCCCGGCGCCGACTTTTACCGACATTCCCTGCAGTTGATTAACCACGCTAAATCCCGCCTCATCGGTCAAATCATCGCCGACAAAAACCGGTTCGCGGCCGGCAAACGGCGCCTCCTGCATGAAGGCGCTGATCGCCTCCCCTTTGTTCACTCCACGGGGTTTAATCTCCACCACGCATTTACCCAGCTGCAATGCCAGCAGCGGGTAGCGCTGAACGATGCGCTGAGCCAGCTCCAGTACTGCGCTCTGCTGCTGCGGAGCCTGGCGGTAGTGCAGCGCGAAGGCCATCTCTTTACTCTCCAGCTCGCAGCCGGGGAGCCCCTGCAGCGCCGAGGTCAGCTCAGTCGCGATTTCATCGCGCAGCGCCGACGGCAGAGAAACGATATAGGTTTTACCATTGATATCACGGCGTTCTGCCCCGTGAACGCCGGCCAGCGGTAGCCGCCAGGGATGGGTTAGCGCGTCAAGTTCAGCCATTGAGCGCCCTGAAATCAATGCCACCGCCCCACCCTGCTGCTGGGCCAGCGCGTTGAGCGCCTGCAGCGTGTTGTCGGGTATCACCACCTGATCGGGGTGCGGTTGGATATCGGCAAGAGTACCGTCGAGGTCAAAGAAAAAAGCGTAGTTTCCGGTTAGCGCAGGCGGTACAGATATCTGGTTATCCACCCTGTTTCCTCCTTATCATGGCCAGCCGAAGCTGGTTGTTAATTATATGTTAGCCATGTAAGTATAGACAGTGTGACCAACCTCGCCATTTTTGATAGTTACCGCCAGCGAAACGGGCGCTGGCGGTAATTACTCTGTAGACTTAAAAGTTATGCCTGAAATCAGGCCGCGCGTTTGGCTTTTTGTTTGTAGCGGTCAAAAATCACCGCCGCCAGCAGGATCACACCGCGCACGACGTATTGTGAGAAAGGCGAGATGTTCAGCAGGTTCATCGCGTTCTCCACGGTCCCGAGGATCAGGATCCCGGCGACCACGTAGGAGATCTTGCCGATCCCGCCCTTCAGCGATACCCCGCCCAGCACGCAGGCTGAAATAACAATCAGCTCATAGCCAATCGAGGTCATCGGCTGGCCGCTGGTCATCCGCGACGCCAGAATGATCCCCGCGGCGGCCGATACCAGACCGGAGAGCACAAAGATAATAATCTTGGTGCGCACCACCGGGACCCCGGCCAGACGCGCCGCCTCTTCATTGCCGCCAATAGCCAGCGTATTACGGCCAAAGGTGGTTTTGTTTAGTAATAATCCGAAAACCACCAGGCAGGCGACCGTCAGCCAGATTGGCGCCGGCAGACCAAACCAGTTGGCGTAGCCGAGAGTGAAGAAGCGCTCATCTTCGATCCCCACCGCTTTCCCGTCGGAGATAATGTAGGCCAGGCCCCGGACGATTTGCATCGTCGCGAGGGTGGTGATCAGGGCGTTAATCTTCAGGCGCGCAATGACAAAGCCGTTGACCAGACCACTGACCGCGCCCAGCAGCAGGCCGGCGGCAATCCCCAGCCACAGGCTTTCGCTCAGGTTAATCACCACTGCGGTAGTGACCCCGGCACAGGCGATAACCGACGCCACCGACAGGTCAAAATCGCCGGAGGCCAGGCAGAAGAGCATGCCGCAGGCCACCATTCCGGACATCGAGATCGCCAGCCCCAGCCCCTTCATATTGACGAATGAGGCAAAGTTGGGCACAAAAATTACGCAGCCGATAAACAGCACAGCAAACACCACCAGCATGCCAAACTGATCCCAAATGCGGGCAAAGCTAAAGGCAGAGCGGGTAGCGCCAGACGTAGTCACAGATGACATCATTTACTCCTTACTCAGGCGACAGCCTGACTCACTTTTGGCATCGCAAGGCTTAACGCCTGCTGTTCATTGGCTTCTTCATGCAGCAGTTCGCCGGCGATTTGCCCTTCGCGCATCACCACGATGCGGTCAGCGACGCCCAGCACTTCCGGCAGGTCGCTGGAGGCAAACACCACGGCAACACCTGAGGCGGCGAGGCCATATATCACGTTGTAAATTTCATGTTTGGCGCCGACGTCGATGCCGCGGGTGGGCTCATCGAGCAGGATCACCTTCATCTCTTCCGACAGCCAGCGGCCAAGGATTGCTTTCTGCTGGTTGCCGCCCGACAGGTTCATGATCAGCTGTTCCGGGCCCGGCGTTTTAATGTTCAGCGACTGGATATGCTGATCGGCATTGTCTGCCTCCCAGGCGTTGTTGATCAGGCAGCCAGCGTGAATATGCTTGCGCCGGGCGCTGATATTGATATTGTCGCGTACGGAGTGAACCGGAATAATCCCCTCCGCTTTGCGATCTTCCGGGCACAGCATCATCCCGGCCTGGATGGCCTGGGCCGGTTTACGAATGTCCACGGGCTGGCCATCGATATATACCTGACCGTCGGTGATCCGGGTGCCGCCAAATAAGCCTTTCATCAGTTCGCTGCGACCGGCGCCCACCAGCCCGAACAGGCCGACGATTTCGCCACTGCGTACCGAGAGGCTGACCGGCGTACGCACGCCCGGTGCTTTGACCTCCTCCAGACGCAGCCGCTCTTCGCCATAGGGGCGAGGTTTCCAGCCGTATATATCGCCCAGATTGCGCCCCACCATCGCCTGAACCAGGGCGTCATGACTGACACTCGGCATATCGTCAAAGGTGCAGACATAGCGGCCATCCTTAAAGACGGTGATGGCATCGCTGAGGGCAAAAATTTCTTCCATCCGGTGCGAAACATAGATGATGACTCGCCCCTCCTCCCGCAGTTCGCGGATAACGCGAAACAGATTGTCGATCTCCCGGGCGGAGAGCGAACTGGTCGGTTCATCGAAAGCGATGATCTTGGCATTGCGCGCCAGCGCTTTGGCAATCTCCACCATCTGCCACTGGCCTATAGAGAGATACTTCAGCGGCGTCTCCGGATCGATATCCAGCCCCAGATGTTCCAGCTGCAGGCGGGCCTCATAGTTGAGCAACGATCGGTTGACGATACCGCCTCTGTGCGGTAGCTGGCCAAGATAGATATTTTCAGCGACGGTCATCTCCGGGATCAGATGCAGCTCCTGGTAGATAATCGCCACGCCGGCGTTCAGCGCCTCCATGGTATTGCTGAATGCCATCTGCTGGCCGCCGATCTGCAGGTGGCCAGCGGTCGGAATATAGTTGCCGCTGAGAATTTTCAGCAGCGTCGATTTGCCTGCGCCATTTTCACCCATCAGCGCGTGGATCTGTCCGGGGTAGCAGTCAAAACTGATATCGGACAAGGCCTTTACGCCAGGGAACGTCATGGTGATGCCGCGAAATGAGAGATAAGGGGTAGACTGTTGCATAACGACTCCGCTCTTCAGCACTCAGCCCCCGCCGCGGCGGGGGCCAGTTCAACCAGGCTGTTACAGCCCTTTTTTCGCCAGCTCTTCTTTGAAGTTATCGCGGGTAATCAGCACCACATCGGTCACCGCCGTGAACTTCGGCGGCTCAACGCCCTTAGTGACCCAGTTGTAGAGCATTTCGCTGGTTTTATAGCCATGAATATCCGGGCTTGGCAGCAGGGAACCATAGAAGCCGGTCGGTTGCGCCTTCGACAGTTCGTTGACCGCATCCACACCGTTGATGCCGATGCCAATCATATCCGGTGCTTTAAAGCCCTGGCCTTCAGTGGCACGCACGCCGCCGAGCACGGTGTTGTCGTTCATCCCCACGATCAGCCAGTGTTTCACCTGCGGGTGCTGGACCAGCATGGAGTTACCGGCGTCAAACGCCCCCGGGATATCGTTAGATTTTGTCGGCACGCGGTAGATTTGCGCGTCCGGGAAGCCGGCTGCCTTCAGGGCATCGATGGAGCCGGTGGTGCGACGACGGGCGGTGTCCAGCTCATCGGCGGTGATAGCCATCACCGCGGTGTCTTTAACATCCCAGCCGCGTTTTTGCATCTCTTTATAGAGTTCCTGCCCCTGGCGGGCGCCGATTTCGCTGGCCGCCATCATCACCAGCGGTACGCTCTCCATCGGTTTGCCTTTCGCATTGACGAACTGGTCATCGACGGTAATGACCTTCATGTCATAGCCACGCGCTTTGGCGACAATCGCCGACCCGAGCTTGGGATCGGGGGTACAGATGACAAAGCCCTTCGCGCCGCTGGCTGCCAGGCTGTCGATTGCGTTGAGGGTTTTCTCACCATCCGGAACCGCAATTTTAATGACGTCAAACCCTAAATCTTTTCCTGCTTTATCAGCAAATTTCCACTCAGTCTGGAACCATGGCTCTTCCGGCTGCTTCACCAGAAAACCCAGTTTCAAATTTTCCGCCATAGCTGATTGTGACATAACCGCAGCGAGACCAATGGCCGCCAGCGCTTTAGTAAATTTGTGCATGGTAAACTCCAGCTTTAATTCGCTTTCATGTAGGGAAAAATCGGAATTAACAATTTTATCGGCATCAAAACAAGGCATTAGAAAAATCGCATTCCCCACTGCCGTTGTTAGAGTAGTAATACCCGGAAATTATTTCTCCATACGAGAGCATTATCACATCGCGGAATTACAGTAATTGCGTACATACATTTAGCAAAAAATGACATAAAAAATGACACAATTGTCATACAATTTTACCGGGCTATAGCAGGATCATCTATACCACCAGCAGACTTATCCTTGTGATGTCAGAGGATGTTTAACAGAGGGTTACAGCGCTGTTATCCCCGGCGATTGCCAGCCTCGTAAAGGGCGTTTGCCTCTGTACCTCATCAGTGACAACAGCCCCGCATCGCCGGGCGACCGGGACCGCTTAATATCGCGAAAAAACGGATCTTTTCCGTAATTAATACCGAATTGAAAAAATATTCCGCTTCAAATAAAAGCCTGCAACAAAAAATAAAAATAATGATCATTAGCCAGAAACATTACGCTTGAAATAACTTATTCCGCTCTGTTCTACGACAAATTTCGTAGTCAAATACCTATAACTTATCACTAACGCGATGCCAGCAAGCCCCGGCCAACGGCGCATGATTTCAGTCCAGATACCCTCTAAAAATAATGGTGTAACAAAACGTAAATTACCGCAATTGAGAGTTTTCTTAATTCCGTTGAGCGAGTATTCTTAAATCGTCGGCAAATGGAAAAAAATACCCGACTCATACGGAATGTGTAGAGTTTTATTATTCTGCAACAGTGCCGCGTGTCACTATTTTATCTTGTGGTTATCCGCAGGATCTGTCGACACGCATCAGTAACCCCTTCCCGGTTAATAAGGATATTTTTTTATGGCAGTTCCAGGAATGGCACAAAAGCTAAACACCCAGATGAATCTTGAGTTTCACGCCTCTAACGTTTACCTGAACTTAAGCGAGTGGTGCGCCCGTCATCGCTTCGACGGCGCCGCGACATTTTTGCGCACCCGCGCGCAAAGCAGCATTACCCTCACCATGCGCGTATTTGACTATCTGAAAAAAGCCGGCAGCTGGCCGATAGTGAATCCCGACCGCGCCTGTAATCCCGAATGCACCTCGCTGGAAGATCTGTTTACCCAAACCCTGAACGATTACCAACAGCGAAGCAGTATGCTGAGCGGTCTTGCCGAAGAAGCCAGGGCACAAAGCGACGACAACACCTGGCGATTTCTGACGCTGCTGGCGGAAGAGCAGCAACAGGATGGTCTGCTGTTGCAAAGCGTGCTTGAGGAAATCCGCAATGCCGATAAAGCTGGTCTCGGAATGGAGCAGACCGATCGGCGTCTGATGGCATTGGTCGGAGAACCACGGAAGCCGCATTAGTCAGCCATTTTCGCTCTGTCAGGGGGAGCGTGCCCACGCTGCCCCGTCTCTCGCTTTAAATCAGTTATGTCAATTTTTCCACCTCATTTATTCCCCAATAGAATAAAAAAGTTTTAACGCGATCGCATTCCCTCGTCACCGTTACCCCTTCTCAGGGATTAGTGAGCGCGGTCACTTTTTATCAAGCCACAAAGAAATATAAAAACAGTGTTTCAAAAATATAAAACACGAGGTTTATTTTTTATGGCTAGATACACGGCTTCAGCTCCTGAAGGGCTGCAGGGAAGACCGATCTTGTTACGCCATCAGTTAGGGAAGGTGCGAACAAGTTCCTGATAT
>NZ_KV789909.1:0-11909 GCF_001807705.1 Klebsiella sp. HMSC25G12
ACACTAAATCAGTAAGTTGGCAGCATCACCCGCATTACGTTGGTAGGAGCAGTAGCTAATACTGAGAGCTGCGTCCGGCGTATGAGTTTTTATCCAGTCCCAGTCTATGGGCCGATCACTCACCCGAAAATTAACCGCATCATTACTGGTACTCAAATAAAACTGCCGGCTTCCAAGGCAGGAGGTCTGTACTTTATGAACTGTTTCAATATAAATTCAACTTTGATAACTAAATAGCATATTGATTCATGAGATAACCAGTAACTTATAATTCTGCATTAAAAGGTACTCACCTCCTGAATTGCAAGGAGTGAAGCCAAGCAAGAGGGGCGATGCATCATGACCGACACAATCCCGTTAGTAAAATCATTTGAATTATTTAAACTTCATTCAGAAACAAAACCGGTTCACCGTCGTTGAACCGGTTTGTTCGATTTCAGACTGCAAGATGTTTCATTACCTGAATAAATGCCTGTGAGACAGATTCTTCTTGATGGTGATGTCCATCCTCAATCACCCAGCGTCCGCCAGTCATCACCGCGGTAATGGGATTAGATGAGCAGGCGAAGATCCAGCGGTTGAGCAGCATCTGGTCTTCTGCGCTGGCGATAAAGGGATTCTGGCTATCCAATACGACCAGATCGGCCCGATATCCTACGCTTAGCTGGCCAATGTTTTGGCCCAGCGCTCTGGCGCCGCCTCGTAGCGCCCCTTGATACAGAACGTTGCCGACGTGAGGCTCTCCTGGGACGATGAGCCGGTTGCGGCGCTGGGCTATCAGGCGCTGCCCGTATTCGAACCAGCGTAAATCCTCGCTGACGCTGACGCTAATGTGGCTGTCGGAACCAATTCCCCAGACGCCGTTATGCTCCAGATATTGTGGGCCGGGGAATATGCCATCGCCGAGATTGGCTTCGGTGGTCAGGCACAGGCCGGCCACCGCACCGGATGCGGCGATCTTCATCGTTTCCTGAGGCGTCAGATGAGTGGCGTGGATCAGGCACCAGCGCGAATCCACGGGGAGATGGTTGTACAGCCACTCCACCGGGCGCTCGCCGGACCAGGCCAGGCAGTCATCCACCTCTTTTTGCTGTTCAGCAATATGAATATGAATCGGCTGCTGGCCAGGATGGCAGGCCAGAATGGCGCCAATCTGCTCCGGCGTAACGGCCCGTAATGAGTGGAAGCACAGACCGGTACGCTGCATTGGCTCGCCGGCCAGCCGCGATGTGAGCGACTCGTACATTGTCAGATAGCTGTCGCTATCGTTGATAAAGCGGCGCTGTCCAACGGAGGGCGGCTGGGCGCCAAACCCGGCGTAACTGTACAGGACGGGCAGCAGCGTCAGGCCGATGCCGGTATGTTTCGCCGCGCTGGCGATACGCAGCGCTAATTCCGTCCGCTCTTCATAAGGCGCGCCGCTGCTGCTGTGATGCAGATAGTGGAATTCGGCGACCGAGGTGTACCCGGCTTTGAGCATTTCGATGTACAGATAGCTGGCGATGGTTTCCAGCTGTTCTGGCGTTATTTTATCTACCAGCCTGTACATCAGATCCCGCCAGGTCCAGAAGCTATCCGACGGGTTTCCCGCGACCTCCGTTAACCCGGCCATCGCCCGCTGGAAGGCATGGGAGTGCAGGTTTGGCATACCCGGCACGACGACCCCTTTGATGCGCGTCGCATGCGGACTCGGCGCTGCGTTCTTTTCCAGCGCGGTTATGATGCCTTCTTCGGACACGGTTATGCCGACGTTATTTGCCCAGCCATCAGACAAAAGCGCTTTTTCTGCCAACCAGACTGCCATTTTACCACCTTATTATTAGTGCTAATATACTTGTACATATATATACATCTAACAGGTCATAGAGTAAACTGACAACGTCAGCATATGAGGAATGGTTAATGGCGCGTAATGACTTGTCAAATTCGGATTCCGTGGATGAGATACTTGAACATCCCGCCCCCTTTTATGAAAGGGTAAAGGTCATGATCAAAACCAAGATCCACAGCGGGGCATGGCCCGCGAATTACCGTGTTCCCTCTGAAAGCGAACTGGTTACGCTGTTTGGTTATAGCAGGATGACGATTAACCGCGCGTTGCGAGAACTGACCGCAGAGGGCTTGCTGGTGCGAATGCAGGGGGTCGGTACTTTTGTCGCCGAAATTCGCGGTCAGTCGGCGTTGCTGGACATTAACAATATCGCTGACGAAATCGTCAGCCGTGGCCATCGCCACCACGCCAGAGTTTTCAGACTGACGGAAATCGAAGCCGATGCCCAGCAGGCGTTCAGCTTTGGCATGCAGCAGGGTTGCGGTCTGTACCATTCGCTGATTTGCCATTATGAAAATGGCGTACCGGTTATGCTGGAAGACCGACTGGTGAATATGCAGGTTGTGCCTGACTACCTGCAGCAGGATTTTACACGTATCACGCCGAACGCCTATCTCTCCTCAATTGCGCCGATTGTTGAAGGCGAACACGTTATTGAAGCGGTCAACGTCACGCGGGCCGAGTGTGTTTACCTGGAAATTGATGAACATACGCCTTGTCTGCTGGTCAATCGTCGGACGTGGACCGGCCGTCAGGAGAAGAAAATCGTCACCAGCGTGCGCCTGGTCTATCCCGGTCCGCGTTACCGTCTGGAAGGGAGCATGCGCAAATGATCCGTCTGCTCCCTGCCGGGTTGTATACGGAAATGCCCTGGAAAAACGGCCTGGGCGTGACGCGCGAAGTGGCCCGCTATCCGGAATCGGGAGAATATGAATGGCGTATATCCCTGGCGACCATTCGCCAGCCTGGTCCGTTCTCCACATTTCCCGGCTACCTGCGCAATATCAGCGTGCTGGAAGGCGGCGGGATGTACCTGACAATCGATGGGCAGCGCAGCGCATTGATTGCGCCTTTCCAGGCGCTGGGGTTCAACGGCGCGAGCGGCGTATCCTGTGAGATTGTCGGCGGCCCGCTGCTGGATTTTAATGTGATTTACCGGGAAGCCGCTCTGCGGGCGACGGTGAGCTGGTGCGGGGCGGGAACGTGGTCGTATCAGGGCGGACTGCGGATATTGTTTAATGCCGGGCCCGCGTTGCGGGTGAGCGTCGGCGACCAACGCTATTTACTGGAACATTACGACAGCCTGCTGGTGGATGAAGCGGTGGCGCTGGTTATCCAGGACTCTCCGGGCGTGCGTCTGGCCCGCATCACGCTGGTTCCCCTTTAATCACGCCGCAGGCTCCATCTGCGGCGCCTGTTGTCACTCCTCTTCGCACAATGCCTGCAGCATCGCGCTGAGTTCGCCCTGATGAATCAGGGCGCGTAGCGCATGTATATCGGGGTAGAGCAGCGTATCTTTATCCCGAAACGGCACGCCTGACGCACTCTCTCCAGCGTCGCCTCGCTGCCCACGGCGGCACGCAGCGGGCGATGGAACTTCAGCGCCTGACAGGCGCACAGCAGTTCGATGGCGACGATGTCCACGGCGTTTCTACCGCCTGAAGCGCTATGCGTGCGGCGGCAACCTCCACATGCTGACATGATCTTCCTGACCGGCGCAGGTGGACACCGTGTGGATACTGACCGGGCCGGCCAGACTGCGGTTATCGCCCGCCAGCGCAGCGGCGACGTAGGGTGGGATCATCATCCCGGAGTACCCCGAATCCGGCGAGATAAGAAAGGCCGGCAGCCCGCTGAGATGCGTATTGGTTATTTAGTCGCAACGGGGCTGGGAAGCGGTGCTCAACTGGGCAATCGCAACGGCAAGCGCCGTTGGCGCACCGCGGATCTGGGGGATACAGCGTATACTAAGCGAGTTCTGAAGCATAATTATCCTCTCTGAGGTTGCCAGTTGCTGAGTTGACGAGTGGCGTAAACCACCAGCATATCCTGCAGCAGCGCCAGAATGATGCTGTCCGCGATCCCACCGATGATGGGAGTCAGAAATTGCAGCAGGAAGCCCCAGGGTAAACAGCGAGCCGAGCTGTGGTGTGCCAATTAATGCCGCGACGGAAACGATTCTGACCTTAAACACCACGGCAACGCACAGACCGTAACGAATCACCGGCACGGCCAGCGGCGGGTCGTTCTGGAAAAACTGCTGGGCGGGTTTATACCCGAGCGCTGCCGCGGACTGACGGGTATCGGCCGATACGGAGTCCAGCCCGTCGCAGACGGTGCAAACCAGTAGCGCAAAGCTGCCGATGGCAAGTGCGACAACAACATTAATGGGGTCCAGAATCTGCGTGTGGAGCAGCGGGGGCAGCAGCACAAACAGCGCCAGTGACCGAATGGTATACAGTATGCCAAACAGGTTAACGATCGCCGACTCGACCGATGGCAGGTGGTGAATGCCCCAGGCTACAGGGGGCGCCAGAATTACCCCTATTACTACCTGCACAATTGCGAGATAGCTGTGCCAGAGAAACAGGTTGAAGATTTAATCGCTCTGCGCCCATAGCCAATCGAATCTCATGCTCCCTCCTGGCGCGTGGATTTACACATGTCGAGTACTTGATTGAGGTGGATGGTCCCCTGCGGGATTTGCCGTTCATCGACGATCACGGCCCGGTGGTTGGGCGAGCTCAGTGCAGCGTCCAGTAAATGGCGCAACGGGCTCCCTTGCTGGTGGAACGTCGCCCCCAGATTGATGTTGTCGTGGGTAATTGCTGTTGCCGGCTGATGGGTGTCGAACCAGCCAAACGCTTTGCCGTTTTGGGTAACCAGCAGCCAGCGGTCGATGGTCATCTCTTTGGCCTGCTCGAAGGAACAGTCCAGCTCGGCATAGGGCTAGTTGCGTAACCCGGTTTCTGTGTCGGCGGCGTGTAAACTCAGTTTGCGATAGCCTCTGTCTTTGCCGATAAAGTCCGACACAAAGGCGTTTTGCGGCGTATTGAGCAGTTCGCCTGGAGAGGCCATCTGCGCCAGCTTGCCGCCAGGTTTAAGTACCGCGACCAGGTCACCGAGCTTCATGGCTTCATCAATATCGTGAGTGACCATAATGATGGTTTTGCTCACCTCTTTCTGAATACGCAAAAACTCTTCCTGCAGCTGTTCGCGGACCAACGGGTCGACCGCGCTGAACGGTTCGTCCATCAACATAAACTCCGGGTCTGCCGCCAGGGCGCGGGCAACGCCCACGCGCTGCTGCTGGCCTCTGGAAAGCTGTCAGCGGAAGGTTTGGCGATTTGCGGATCCAGACCGACGACTTCCAGTAATTCCCCCGGCTCTGGCTTTACTTTTAGTGGCGCAGTTGCACGATATCCATTTGCTCGGTTACTGGAACCGTTATCGGGCCAAATCCTGCATAACGATTCCAGTAACCGGTTAATTGTCCGCAACAAGGTGGTTTTCCACAGCCCGAAGGGCCGACAAATACCCTAATATTTCCACACGGTGCTACCAGGCCAAGGCCATTTACTTCGATCGAACCATTGTCGTAGTGCTCAGCCACATTCTGGGAGGTAATCTTCTTCACGCGTCTGATTGTTGTGTGTGGTGTTCCCGAGTGCAGGGGAGTCACGCGACAAAATTCTTCTATAGGTAATCTTGTATGTACAACAAAAACGCTTGTGTCAGTACCAGTGAAATACGCAATAAGATGGTTATTTAGTGATTTAAAACAATTCATTAGTGTATTTTTCCGTTATAGGGTACTGCCGTTTATGGCGAGATAAGAAGTCATGACGAGATAGAAAATGCACTGGTGTTATCTTTTTGTGATGTTTTGGTGCACAAAAATAAGGCAGAGAGCTGTATTTTTGCACCATAATGGCACATCACCACAGTGTGTTCACGATGGTATAGCGCAGGATGTCTCTCTGATTTAATGTTAGCTTACTGTATTTTATGGGTTTTATAAATTCATTACTAACCTGGCATTCAATATGCTTATCATGTATACACAACTAAGCCGTAAAAAATAAAATTTACGATTAAGTAGCATATGACAGGTTACAGATAAGAAGGTAAAGCGCATGAGTAAACAAGCAACCCGTTTTCGCGATATTGAAATCAGAGCCCCGCGAGGCACTAAGCTGAACGCAAAAAGTTGGTTCACAGAGGCGCCACTGCGCATGCTGATGAACAACCTGGATCCCGATGTCGCCGAAAATCCAAAAGAGCTGGTGGTGTACGGCGGTATTGGCCGGGCGGCCCGCAACTGGGAATGCTACGACAAGATAGTGGAGACCCTGAAGCAGCTCAATGATGATGAAACGCTGCTGATCCAGTCCGGTAAACCGGTGGGGGTTTTCAAAACCCACGACAATGCCCCGCGGGTGCTGATCGCCAACTCGAACCTCGTGCCGCACTGGGCAAACTGGGAGCACTTCAACGAGCTTGATGCAAAAGGTCTGGCGATGTACGGGCAAATGACAGCCGGCTCATGGATCTATATCGGCAGCCAGGGCATTGTTCAGGGCACTTACGAAACGTTTGTGGAAGCCGGGCGCCAGCACTATAACGGTAGCCTGCGCGGACGCTGGGTGCTGACTGCGGGTCTGGGGGGGATGGGCGGCGCCCAGCCGCTGGCCGCAACCCTGGCGGGAGCCTGTTCGCTGAATATTGAATGCCAGCAGTCGCGTATCGACTTCCGTCTGCGTACCGGCTATGTCGATGAGCAGGCGAGCGACCTGGATGACGCCCTGACCCGCATTGCCCGCTATACCGCAAAAGGAGAAGCGGTATCCATCGCGCTGCATGGCAACGCGGCGGAAATTTTACCGGAGCTGGTAAGACGCGGCGTGCGCCCGGACATGGTGACCGACCAGACCAGCGCACACGATCCCCTCAACGGTTATCTGCCGCTGGGCATGAGCTGGGAAGACTACCGCGCTCGCGCGCAGTCCCACCCGGTGGAGACGATCCACGCGGCGAAAGCCTCAATGGCCGAACACGTTAAAGCCATGCTCGCCTTCCAGCAGCAGGAGATTCCCACCTTCGATTACGGCAACAACATCCGCCAGATGGCGAAAGAGATGGGGGTGGAAAACGCTTTTGACTTCCCAGGCTTTGTTCCCGCCTATATTCGTCCGCTGTTCTGCCGGGGTATTGGCCCATTCCGCTGGGCGGCGCTTTCCGGCGATCCGCAGGATATCTACCGCACCGACGCGAAAGTTAAAGAGCTGATCCCCGACGACGAACACCTCCACCACTGGCTGGATATGGCCAGAGAGCGCATCAGCTTCCAGGGGCTGCCGGCCCGCATCTGCTGGGTCGGCCTGGGGCAGCGCGCCCGTCTGGGCCTGGCGTTTAACGAAATGGTCCGCAGCGGCGAGCTGTCGGCGCCAGTCGTGATCGGCCGCGATCATCTTGACTCCGGCTCCGTTGCCAGCCCTAACCGCGAAACGGAAGCGATGCAGGACGGCTCCGACGCGGTATCCGACTGGCCATTGCTGAACGCGCTGCTGAATACCGCCAGTGGCGCGACCTGGGTTTCCCTGCACCATGGCGGCGGCGTAGGGATGGGCTTCTCCCAGCACTCCGGCGTCGTCATTGTCTGCGACGGCAGCGATGCAGCGGCGGAACGTATTGCCCGGGTGCTGAGCAACGATCCGGCCACCGGTGTGATGCGCCATGCGGATGCGGGTTATGACATCGCGATTGAATGCGCCAGAGAGCAAGGACTTAACCTGCCAATGATTGCGGATTAATTTCTCCGGCGAAGGGGGCAATGTATCCCCTTCGCCTCACCGGAGTGCAGCCATGAATAATAACAACACAACATACATCGAAACACGTTCTATTGAACCCATCCCTGACGGTGAACGCCACGGTAGCATTTTTAGCCAGTTCACCCTGTGGCTGGGGGCTAACCTGCAAATTACCGCCATGGTCACTGGCGCATTAACTATTGTATTCGGCGGGGATGTTTTCTGGTCGCTGGCCGGTCTTATGCTGGGGCAGATTGCCGGTGGGATTGTGATGGCATTGCATGCCGCGCAAGGGCCGCAGCTGGGGATACCACAGATGATCAGCAGCCGGGTACAGTTCGGCGTCTACGGCGCCTGCCTGCCGATTCTGCTGGTCTGCCTGATGTACCTTGGCTTTATCGCCACCGGGGCGGTGCTGTCCGGCCAGGCGATCTCAGCGGTTTTCCATACTACGGAAACCAGCGGCATTCTGCTTTTTGCTGCCGCCACGCTGGTTATCGCCTACGTCGGCTATCGGTTGATCCACCTGTTGGGTAAGCTGGCAAGCCTGGTGGGGATTATCGCGTTTATCTACCTGCTGTGGAAAATCAGTGCCTTTCCGGCTATTGGCGACCTGCTGAGTATCCGACCCTTTAGCTGGAGTACGTTTTTAACCGCCACCGGCCTTGCGGCTTCCTGGCAGATCACCTTTGGCCCCTATGTTGCCGATTATTCCCGCTATCTGCCGCGCAGCACCTCTCCCGGGAAGGTCTTTTTCGCCGTCGGGAGCGGTTCGGTGATTGGCGCGCAAATCGCCATGACCGTCGGGGTGCTGGCTGCCGCTCTCTCTCAGGGAAAACTGGTCGGTCATGAGGTGGACTATATCGTCGGCCTGGGCGGCACCGGCGCGATTGCCACGCTGTTATATCTGAGCATCGCGTTTGGTAAACTGACGATCAATACCCTGAATGCCTACGGCAGCCTGATGTGCCTGGCGACGGTGTACAGCTGCGGGAAGCAGCGAGTGCGCGTAAGCCAGTCGGTACGTCTGCTGGTGCTGGCGATGATTATTACCCTGGCGACCGCTATCGCGATTATCGGGCAACACTCTTTCCTGTCGGCGTTTAAATCCTTCCTGTTGTTCCTGTTGACTTTCTTTACACCGTGGAGCGCGATTAACCTGGTGGATTACTATTTCTTCAACCATCAGGCGATAGACATGGAGGCTCTGAACGATCCGAACGGGAAATATCGGGCGTGGAATGTGACGGGGCTTGGGGTTTATCTCGTTGGAGTGGCGGTACAGACGCCGTTTATTGATAGTGGATTCTATTCCGGCCCATTCGTGAAGATGCTGGGCGGTATCGATATCTCCTGGCTCATTGGGCTGGCGCTTCCGGCGGGGCTCTACTATGTCCTGCGCAAAGCGCCGTCCGCGGCGGCTGTCGCCGCCATCAGTCGTTAAAGGAGAGCGTCATGTATACCCTTTGGCACCACTGCCGGATCGCCACCATGGCCGCAGGGCATTATCAGTTGCTTAACGATGGCGCGATGCTGACCGACGGCGCAGTGCTGTTATGGGTCGGGAACCGGGCAGAAATGCCGGACTTGCCCGTTGCGCAGCAGGTGGATTTGCAGGGCAGGGTGGTCACGCCGGGACTGGTGGATTGTCATAGCCACGCAGTGTTTGGCGGCGACCGGGCCCGGGAATTTGAAATGCGTCTCAACGGGGCGAGCTATGCGGAGATCGCGGCCGGCGGCGGTGGGATCGCCAGTACAGTCAACGCCACTCGACAGGCCAGCGAAAGCCAGTTGCTGGAGAGCGCGCGGCAGCGTATCCGGGAGCTGTGCCGGGACGGCGTAACGGCGCTGGAGATCAAATCCGGTTACGGCCTGGATCTGGCTAACGAACGTAAAATGCTGCGGGTGATCCGCCGTTTAGGCGACATAGTGCCGCTGACCGTGCGCAGTACCTGCCTGGCGGCCCATGCGGTGCCCGTCGAGTATCAGGAGCGGGCGGATGCCTGGATTGACTATATTTGCGAACGACTGCTGCCGGAACTGCATCAGGAAGGGCTGGTGGATGCGGTGGATGCGTTCTGCGAACACCTGGCATTTTCGCCCTCGCAAGTGGAGCGGGTCTTTCAGAAGGCCCGGGAACTGGGGCTGCCAGTGAAGCTCCATGCTGAACAGCTAACGCTACAGCATGGGGCGGCGTTGGCCGCTCGCTACCATGCGCTGTCGGCGGATCATCTGGAATATTTGTGCGAAGAAGATGTCGCCGTAATGGCACGCCATGGGACGGTGGCGGTGCTGCTGCCGGGCGCCTATTACTTCCTGCGTGAGAAACAGCTACCGCCGCTGGATCTGCTGCGTCAGTACCGGGTGCCGATTGCCCTCGCCAGCGATTTAAATCCCGGCACCTCGCCGGTGTTGTCCCTGCGTCTGATGATGAATATGGCCTGTACGCTATTCCGCATGACACCGGAAGAGGCGTTGGCTGGCGTGACGCTTAACGGCGCGAAGGCGCTGGGGCTGGATACAGTTTGCGGTTCTCTGGAAGCCGGAAAAGAGGCCAGCTTCGTGGCGTGGGATATCGCTCATCCGGCGGAGCTAAGCTACTGGCTGGGAGGCTCCCTTTCGAAACAGGTGATTTACCAAGGTAAGGAGGTTTATTGTGATTAAGGCGTTTGATTTGCGGCAGGGGAACCTGCCCCTGCTGGTCAGTATGCCCCATCCGGGAACGTTATTAACCCCCGAAGTCGACCAGGGACTCACGCCGAGGGCGAAGCGTCTGGAAGATACCGACTGGCATGTTCCCTTGCTCTATAAGACCATCGCGGACATGGGGGCCAGCACGTTATGCGCCCGCTATTCCCGCTATGTGGTGGATATCAATCGCCCGGCGGATGATAAACCGCTTTACAGCACGGCGACAACCGGGCTGTTTACCGATATCTTTTTTGACGGCGAAGCCCTGTTCGTGCCGGGCGGTGCGCCTGACGCGGCGGCGAAGGACGCGATCCTAAAACAGGTCTGGCAGCCTTATCACCAGGCGCTTGCCGCTGAACTGGCACGCCTGCGTGAGAAATTTGGCTATGCGCTGTTGTGGGATGCGCACTCGATCAAATCCGTGGTGCCGCGCTTGTTTGAAGGGCGCCTGCCGGATCTGAACTTTGGTACGGCGGACGGCGCCAGCTGTTCGACGCAGCTCAGCCAGGCGCTGCTGGCAAGCTGCAGTGCGTTCCCGCAGTATAGCCGGATACTCAATGGCCGCTTTAAAGGCGGATATATCACCCGTCACTATGGCGATCCCGTCAACCATATTCATGCAGTTCAGCTAGAAATGGCCCAGTGCTGCTATATGGATGAGGAGAGCTTTGCTTATCTTCCGGAGAAAGGGCTGCAGGCGCAACAACTGCTGGAGAGGTTGATTAATACTGCGTTGCAGTGGGGACGAGAGGAGTACGGCAAGCCCGGAATGTGAACACGTATATTGAAAAGCCGAAGACACAATCACACGAAAACACCAAAATAGACGAAAGCGATAAGGAAGGGAAGTGCTGACACAACGATCGCTTAGCCTTAATGCTGAAGCAGGATTCTCCCATGAAGGAACTGACCCATACAGCTTGACAGTTATAATCAACCAATGGACTTACCCCACGCCTGTAGACAAAATCCTGTCCTCACGACGAGGCCTGTTCAAAGGCCTCCGGACTGACGCTACCGAGGTGGCTGTGGCGTCGGTTACGGTTGTAGAACACTTCAATGTAATCGAAAATATCCGCCCGGGCCATGTCCCGGGTTTTGTATATTCTCTTCCTGATACGTTCTTTTTTCAGTGAACTGTAGAACGATTCGGCCACCGCATTATGCCAGCAGTTGCCACGCCGGCTCATGCTCGGTGCCAGGTTATTGGCCCGTCAGAAACACTGCCGGACATCAGCGCTATCTCTGCTCTAACTGCTGTAAAACATGGCGACTGAAGTTCACTTACACCGCCTCTCATCCCGGTACACTCCAGAAAATTATTGATATAGTCAGGAATGGCGACGGATGTCGCGCCAGTGCACGCATTATGAGCGTTGGCTTCAAAACGATTTTACGGCACTTAAAAAACTCAGGCCGCAGTAGGTAACCTCGCACATAGAACCGGGCAGTGACGTCATTGTCTGCGAGGAAATGGACGAACAATGGGGCTACCTCGGCGCAAAATCATGCTGGGTTAGCCCCTTTAAACACCAGACAGTGGCTGTATCTCCAGATAAGAGATAGGCTTGAAT
>NZ_KV789910.1:0-31986 GCF_001807705.1 Klebsiella sp. HMSC25G12
GATTTGGCTTTCTGTACAGCGTCCATGCTCAGCGCACGAATAGCGTTAGCAAGCTCTTTACGTGAGGACATTTTGACTCCAGTTCGGACTGTTGAAGGCCATGCCCTTAACGACTTGACGAGAGCGCGTTTTGGGCTACGCCGGAAAAAAGTGTGAACAATGTAACCCAAGCGACAAGTCATGTACATGGAGCATCCTTTTGCCCTTTAAGAAATCTCTGGAACAGGTTGTGCTACCCCGGAATCCGCTCGCCCGCATCCTGCGATACTCTTTATAATTTACGCAGAATACGGTTCCCTGCCGTCGCCGTATTGTCGGATAAACAACCATAAGATTGTGGAAGATAAAAAAATGAAAATTCGCTCAACCGTACTTGCTCTTGGGATCGCAGCAACCCTCACCGGATGTCAGAACATGGACTCCAATGGTCTGCTCAGCTCAGGCGCCGAAGCCTTCCAGGCGTACTCCCTCAGCGACGCGCAGGTGAAAACCTTAAGCGACCAGGCCTGTAAAGAGATGGACGCCAAAGCGAAAATCGCCCCGGCCAGCAGTGAATACAGCCAGCGTTTGAGCAAAATCGCGACCGCGCTGGGCGATAACATCAATGGCCAGCCAGTGAACTACAAGGTCTATGAGACCAAGGATGTGAACGCCTTCGCGATGGCGAACGGCTGCATCCGCGTTTACAGCGGGCTGATGGACCTGATGAACGATAATGAAGTTGAAGCGGTTATCGGCCACGAAATGGGTCACGTTGCGCTGGGCCACGTGAAGAAAGGCATGCAGGTCGCGCTGGGGACCAACGCCGTGCGTGCGGCGGCGGCCTCCGCCGGCGGCATCGTCGGCAGCCTGTCGCAGTCGCAGCTGGGCGATTTAGGCGAAAAACTGGTGAACTCGCAGTTCTCCCAGCGTCAGGAATCGGAAGCGGATGACTACTCTTATGACCTGTTGCGTAAGCGCGGCATCAATCCGTCGGGACTGGCCACCAGCTTCGAAAAACTGGCCAAGCTGGAAGCCGGTCGTCAGAGCTCTATGTTTGACGATCACCCGGCCTCCGAAGCTCGCGCCCAGCATATTCGCGATCGCATGAAAGCCGACGGGATTAAATAATCGACAGCGGGAGGCATTATCGCCTCCCTTTTTTATATCCCTGTAAAAATATTTAGCCGCATGAATTGATAACTTAAGCGCACAAACCGTTAATTATTGCTGCACCTCGTCACAGCCAATTATTTTAAGCGCTGTCACTCAGCAAGATATTATTTGGCAAATAAAAAACAGCGTACACAATCCGCCTTTCAGAACCGCGTTCCTCCAGATAATAAATAGTCCACCCCTCTTCGCCAAACGCAGCCGGCGTGCGCCACACAGCTTGTTTCCTGGCGATACCATTGCTCACACAATGATTGCTTTCGACATTATTTCAGGAGAATATCGCGACTGCAGTGATTCCCTTGAATATATCGACAGACAGAGAAGTGCCTTCAGTGAAAAAAGAATTATCGTTAATCGCACTTGGCATTATTGCCGCCACGCCGACTTTCGCCAGCCAACAATCCGCCAGTCAGGGCTTTATTGACGACAGCCATCTGGATCTCTTTTTGCGTAACGCGTATATCAAACGTGATTATCGCGATGGGTTGCCGGATAAAGCCGAATGGGGCCAGGGGATTATCGCCACCTTCGAATCGGGCTTTACCCAGGGACCGGTCGGCTTTGGCGTGGACGGTATCGCCCAGTATGCGGTGCGCCTTGACGGCGGTCGCGGGCGCAGCGGCGCGGGCGGGATCGACTTTTTCGCCCAGGATGACGACGGCCGCGCGAAATCCGACCTCGCCAAATTCGGCGCTACCGGCAAAATGCGCTTTTCGAATACCGTGCTCAGCTACGGCAGCCAGCGGCCGATGCTGCCCATCGTCTACGCTGACGATTCACGCCTGCTGTACGAGAGCTATACCGGCACCATGCTCACCTCGCGCGAAATCGACGGCCTGGAAATTAACGCCGGTTATCTCACCGACCAGCAGCGCAAAAGCGACGACAGCCATAACAGCGGCCTGAAAAGCCTGACCTTCGGCGGGGCAAGCTACCGGTTCAACGACCAGCTCAGCGGCGCGCTGTACGCGTCACACGTCGAAGATGTGCTGAACAAACAGTATCTTGGCCTGAACTATAAGCAGCCGTTCGCCGCCAACCAACAGCTGGTTCTCGATTTCAACGGCTATAACTCACGCCTGGATCAAGAATATGCCGATGCCAATGACACCGGTCGCAGCAATAGCATCTGGAGCCTGGCCGCCAGCTACATCTGGGATATTCATACCTTTAAAGTCGCTTATCAGCAAAGCAGCGGCAGCACCGGTTACCACTACGGCGGCTACCAGAACCAGGGCGGCGTCGGCGATGGCGGGAACACCATCTGGCTGGCCAACTCCTACTGGTCTGATTTTAACGGGGAAGATGAACGCTCCTGGCAGGCATCGTACGGACTGGATTTTGCCGGGCTGGGATTACCGGGGCTGACCTGGACCACCGCCTATGTGCGCGGTGATAACATTAAAACTTCAGAGACCAGCAACGGCAAAGAACACGAATGGTTCAACCAGGTTCAATACCAGGTACAAAACGGCGTGGCGAAAGATTTGAAATTCAGACTACGCTATTCGGTGCTGCGCGTTTCCAGCAACGCCAGCGACTATAACGTCAGCGGGAATGAAGTCCGGTTCTACGTCGAATATCCGTTTAACGTGTTTTGACGCGATAATGACCCCTCTCCTGCGCGCCGGCCCTCTCCCGGCGCACAGGAGCACTCGCCCGGCGCCTTGATAACCCCTCTGTGCCGCGCGCAACCCTCTCCCGGGAAGGGAGAGGGTCGGGGTTACCCGGCTTATTCGCCCTTCTTCGCCGCCTGGATGTAGAGCATTTCCAGAGCGAGAGTCGCCGCCGCCAGAGCGGTAATTTCGGACTGATCGTAGGCCGGAGCGACTTCCACTACGTCCATCCCCACGATGTTCAGATCCTTCAGGCCACGCACCAGTTTGATCGCCCGGTCTGAGGTCAATCCGCCGATAACCGGGGTCCCGGTGCCTGGCGCAAACGCCGGATCCAGACAGTCGATATCAAAGGTCAGGTACACCGGCATGTCGCCGACGATCTGCTTCACCTGGGCAATGACGTCATCAACGCTGCGGTCGTTAACCTGGCCGGCGTCCAGCACCGTAAAGCCATTATCTTTGTCGAACTCGGTACGGATACCAATCTGCACGGAGTGGTTCGGATCGATAAGCCCTTCGTTCGGCGCGGTGTAGAACATGGTGCCGTGGTCGAACTCGCAGCCGTTGGCGTAAGTGTCGGTGTGGGCATCGAAGTGCACCAGCGCCATTTTACCGAAGTGCTTAGCGTGGGCGCGCAGCAGCGGCAGGGTAACAAAGTGGTCACCGCCGAAGGAGAGCATGCGCTTGCCTGCCGCCAGCAGCTTCTCGGCGTGGGCCTGCAGCTTCTCGCTCATTTCGCGCGCGTCGCCGAAGGCGTACACCAGATCACCGCAGTCCACCACGTTCAGGCGTTCGCGCATGTCAAAGTTCCACGGGAAACGGTTGTGCTCCCAGGCGAGGTTAGTGGAAACCTGACGGATAGCCGCCGGGCCATGACGGCCACCCGCGCGCCCGGAGGTCGCCATATCGAACGGCACGCCGGTGATGACCCAGTCCGCATCGCTTTCATACGGCATGAAGTTCATTGGCAAACGCAGAAAGCCAAAGGCATTGGATACCAGGGAGTTATCGTATTGATGACCTAAAGTGCTCATGGATATGACCTCTTTTCGCAGTCGTGGAACGTAAAAAATAAGTATAAAAAAACCCCTCCGCGTCGTTAGGCCCGACGAGGAAGGGTTTGATAGATAAATCGCTTATTGGCGTGAATTATCGCCGGTAATGCATACGGGTTCAAGTAAGTATCGCATTCCGCCGGATGACGGCTTCGCCTTATCCGGCCTACCTTCGCAGGCCCGGTAAGCGCTAAGCCACCGGGCATCAATGGTTACTCGTCTTCCAGATAAGTATAGCCGTACAGTCCCGCCTCAAACTCTTCGAGGAACTGCTGCTGCAGCGCGTCGTCCAGGCCGGTATTTTTCACCTGATCGCGGAACTGGGTCAGCAGCGTGTTCGGATCCAGCTGCACATACTGCAGCATATCCGCCACGGTATCGCCCTCGTCGGACAGCTCAACCTCAACGCTGCCGTCAGGGAAGACGAACACGTCCACCGCCTCGGTATCGCCAAACAGGTTATGCATGTTGCCAAGGATCTCCTGATAGGCGCCGACCATAAAGAAGCCCAGCATCGGCGGGTTCTCCGGGTCGTACTCCGGCATCGGCATGGTGGTGGCGATCCCGTCGCCGTCCACGTAGTGATCGATGGCGCCATCGGAGTCGCAGGTGATGTCCAGCAGCACCGCGCGGCGCTCCGGCGACTTGTTCAACCCTTCCAGCGGCATCACCGGGAACAGCTGATCGATCCCCCAGGCATCCGGCATCGACTGGAACAGCGAGAAGTTGACGTAGATTTTATCCGCCATCCGCTCCTGCAGCTCATCGATGATGGGACGATGCGCGCGGTTGCTCGGGTCGAGCTGCTTCTGCACTTCATGACACATGTTCAGATACAGCTGCTCGGCCCAGGCGCGCTCCTGCAGGTTGAAGGTGCCAGAGGAGTAGCCGATATGGATATCGTGCAGGTCCATCTGGCTGTCGTGCAGCCATTCGCGCAGCGAGCGGCGGTTGCCGGTCTCGTGCATCTCCAGCCAGGTTTCCCACATGCTCTGTAGCGGACGCGCGGCGTCTTCCGCCGGCGGGGTCGCCTCAGTGTATTCGTTACGCTCCACGCCGATGATGTTGGAAACCAGCACGGTATGGTGCGCGGTCACCGCGCGGCCGGATTCGGTGATCACCGTCGGGTGCGGCAGGCCGTTCTCTTCGCAGGCATCGCCGATCGCCCAGATGATGTTGTTGGCGTATTCGTTCAGACCGTAGTTCACCGAGCAGTCAGACTGCGAGCGGGTCCCTTCATAGTCCACGCCCAGACCGCCGCCGACGTCAAAGCACTGAATGTTGACGCCCAGCTTATGCAGTTCGACGTAGAAACGCGCGGATTCACGCACGCCGGTGGCGATATCGCGAATATTGGCCATCTGCGAACCGAGGTGGAAGTGCAGCAGTTGCAGGCTCTCAAGGTGCCCTGCGGCACGCAGGATCTCGACCAGCTGTAGTACCTGGGTCGCCGCGAGGCCAAACTTGGACTTCTCTCCGCCGGAGGATTGCCATTTTCCGGAGCCCTGCGAGGCCAGACGCGCACGCACGCCAAGGCGCGGCACCACGTTCAGGCGCTCGGCCTCTTCCAGCACGATGGCGATTTCCGACATCTTCTCGATGACCAGATAGACCTTGTGGCCCATCTTCTCGCCCACCAGGGCCAGACGGATGTATTCGCGGTCTTTATAGCCGTTACAGACGATGACGCTGCGGGTCATCCCGGCGTGCGCCAGCACGGCCATCAGTTCGGCTTTCGAACCGGCTTCCAGTCCCAGCGGCTCGCCGGAATGGATCAGCGATTCAATCACGCGACGGTGCTGGTTAACCTTAATCGGGTAGACAAGGAAGTAATCGCCATTATAACCGTACGATTCACGCGCGCGTTTGAAGGCGGCGTTGATCGAGCGCAAGCGGTGCTGCAGGATCTGCGGGAAGCAGAACAGCGCCGGCAAACGTTGCCCTTGCGCCTCGCGGGCTTTGACTAATTCCGCGAGGTCCACGCGCGCTTCCGGGACGTCCGGATCCGGGCAAACGCTGATGTGGCCCAGTTCGTTGACGTCATAATAGTTATTGCCCCACCAGGCAATATTATAAGTACGCAGCATCTTGCTGGCTTCCTGGGAGCTCATCGCTACCTCCTGCATGGAACGTAGTACACCGTGTTCGCCTGCTGACGAAGGCGAAACCATAGACATGTCGTCAGACATAGCGAACCTCAATTTTTAATAATAAGTGTAAGACAGTTAACTACTATCGCAGTCCAAAGATGCGATAACAACCCATGAACAGTCCTAAAGCCCAGCACTATCTGCTGGTTTTGCGACTGCGCGACCGGTTTCTTATTCATATCATCGTAAAACACGTAGCCGAACAGAGTATGACAGTCCGGAGAAACCACGAGAAAACTCTTGCCTGGCAAGAGCGCCCTTGTTCAGTTTTCTAACGACCGACCGGCCCTGGAATCCTGAGAAGCGCCGAGATGGGGTGAACATCGGCTGGTTTGCATGAGAGAGATGCAGGTTGCGGAGTGCTGACGCGCGACAGAACGACGCGACGAATCAAGCGAAAAACATTGGTTCATTATCTGGTATCACCTCCACACCGCCCTGCGACAGGGTCGGCGACAAGCCAAAGCTATACATACCGGGCAACAGGCGCTACGCCGCTGCGAGATTCTGTAAATACAGACTGCTTAACCCGGCTGGAAGTGGCACCACAGGGCGATGCCCCGTGCGCTTTTTTAATGAGCCGCGCGCGGCGTTTTATACCGAGAAGCAGGGTAAAAAGCAAAATAAAAATGTGTGCGTTTGCGCGGTTGTCAGGAAAATTTGCCAGGCGGGTTTTCCCATAAATGCGACCGCCATCAAAAAAGGCTGGAAATGGGCTCAAGAATTGACCTAAAATAGCCATCCAGAAGTTAATCCGTCTATACTGATTAACACTCAGACTGCTCGTGTCGCTACCTGCGCGGCTTTGCGCTGATTATCCACCAAAGCCACATTACACAACAGTATGAGCTATCCGAATCGTCCACAGGTGAAATAAAATATGGCAAAACACCTTTTTACGTCTGAGTCCGTATCAGAAGGGCATCCTGACAAAATTGCTGACCAAATCTCTGATGCCGTGCTGGATGCGATCCTCGAGCAGGATCCGAAAGCGCGTGTCGCATGTGAAACCTATGTCAAAACCGGCATGGTGCTGGTAGGCGGCGAAATCACCACCAGCGCATGGGTTGATATCGAAGAGATCACCCGCAACACCGTCCGCGAAATTGGCTACGTGCATTCCGATATGGGCTTTGACGCCAACTCGTGTGCCGTTCTGAGCGCCATTGGTAAACAGTCTCCGGACATCAACCAGGGCGTCGACCGTGCCGACCCGCTGGAACAGGGCGCAGGCGACCAGGGTTTGATGTTTGGCTATGCGACCAACGAAACCGACGTGCTGATGCCGGCGCCGGTGACCTATGCTCACCGTCTGGTGCAGCGCCAGGCTGAAGTGCGTAAAAACGGCACCCTGCCGTGGCTGCGTCCGGATGCGAAAAGCCAGGTGACCTTCCAGTATGACGACGGCAAAATCGTCGGCATCGATGCGGTGGTTCTGTCCACGCAGCACGCGGAAGACATCGACCAGAAATCCCTGCAGGAAGCGGTGATGGAAGAGATCATCAAGCCGACCCTGCCGACCGAATGGCTGAACGCTTCGACCAAATTCTTCATCAACCCGACCGGACGTTTCGTTATCGGCGGCCCGATGGGCGACTGCGGTCTGACCGGTCGTAAGATCATCGTTGATACCTACGGCGGCATGGCTCGTCACGGCGGCGGCGCGTTCTCCGGTAAAGATCCGTCTAAAGTTGACCGTTCCGCAGCCTACGCGGCGCGCTATGTGGCGAAAAACATCGTTGCCGCGGGCCTGGCCGATCGTTGTGAAATTCAGGTCTCCTACGCTATCGGCGTCGCTGAACCGACTTCGATCATGGTGGAAACCTTCGGCACCGAGAAAGTGCCTTCTGAACAGCTGACCCTGCTGGTGCGCGAGTTCTTCGACCTGCGTCCGTACGGCCTGATTCAGATGCTGGACCTGCTGCACCCGATCTACAAAGAAACCGCGGCTTACGGTCACTTTGGTCGCGAGCATTTCCCATGGGAAAAAACCGACAAAGCGGCTCTGCTGCGCGAAGCGGCCGGTCTGAAATAACCCCTGCTTCCTCTCTTCAAGGCCAGCCTCGCGCTGGCCTTTTTGTTTCCGTCTCCCTCCCCCCTGCGCTTCGCTTCAGCGAAACGCGGTAACGCGATGAAAGCGATTACATTATGATGACTGCCCCTTTGTTTCCATAACAGGCATAGCGTGCGGGTATTTTTCACAATGTTACATATTGTTTCGGTCAACTCTGATTACCGTTTTTCAAAATGTCGACTATCCTTGTATATACTGCTGATTTAAAAAGCATTTAATGGATTACGTTTCTTTACCTTTGTGTAAACGATTACACAGCCGTGACTATAATCACGTTTTTTTACCGTCGAGTGTCCTACCCTAACCATCGACAGAATCAATAACTCAACTGGAGGGCGTTATGCCTGACAACAAAAAACAAGGGCGTTCGAACAAGACTATGACGTTCTTCGTCTGTTTCCTCGCCGCGCTGGCTGGCCTGCTGTTCGGCCTTGATATCGGTGTTATTGCGGGTGCCTTACCCTTTATTGCCAATGAGTTCCAGATTTCAGCCCACACCCAGGAGTGGGTGGTCAGCTCCATGATGTTCGGGGCTGCCGTCGGTGCGGTCGGCAGCGGCTGGCTCTCCTTCAAACTGGGCCGTAAAAAAAGCCTGATGATCGGCGCCATCCTCTTTGTCGCCGGCTCTCTGTTCTCCGCTGCCGCGCCAAACGTCGAGATCCTGCTGGTTTCCCGCGTGCTGCTGGGCCTGGCGGTGGGCGTCGCTTCATACACGGCTCCGCTGTATCTGTCGGAAATCGCGCCAGAGAAAATCCGCGGCAGTATGATTTCGATGTACCAGCTGATGATCACCATCGGGATCCTCGGCGCCTATCTCTCTGACACCGCTTTCAGCTACAGCGGCGCGTGGCGCTGGATGCTCGGCGTGATCATTATTCCGGCGGTATTGCTGCTGATCGGCGTTATCTTCCTGCCGGACAGCCCGCGCTGGTTCGCCGCCAAACGTCGTTTCGTCGATGCCGAACGCGTGCTGCTGCGCCTGCGCGATACCAGCGCCGAAGCGAAACGTGAGCTCGACGAAATCCGCGAAAGCCTGAAGGTGAAACAGTCCGGCTGGTCGCTGTTCAAAGACAACAGTAACTTCCGCCGCGCGGTGTTCCTCGGTATTCTGCTGCAGGTGATGCAGCAGTTCACCGGCATGAACGTCATCATGTACTACGCACCGAAGATTTTTGAACTGGCGGGCTATGCCAACACCACCGAGCAGATGTGGGGGACGGTGATCGTCGGTCTGACCAACGTGCTGGCCACCTTTATCGCTATCGGTCTGGTCGACCGCTGGGGCCGTAAACCAACGCTGATCCTCGGCTTTATCGTGATGGCCGCGGGCATGGGCGTGCTGGGTAGCATGATGCACATCGGCATTCACTCCTCTACCGCGCAGTACATCGCCGTCCTGATGCTGCTGATGTTCATCGTCGGTTTCGCCATGAGCGCCGGTCCGCTGATTTGGGTACTGTGTTCCGAAATCCAGCCGCTGAAAGGCCGCGACTTCGGCATCACCTGCTCCACAGCGACCAACTGGATTGCCAATATGATTGTCGGCGCCACCTTCCTGACCATGCTCAACTCGCTGGGCAGCGCCAACACCTTCTGGGTGTACGGCGGTCTGAACGTGCTGTTTATCCTGCTGACTATCTGGCTGATTCCGGAAACCAAAAACGTCTCGCTGGAACATATTGAACGTAACCTGATGCAGGGTCGTCCGCTGCGTGAAATCGGCGCCCGCGACTAACCCGCCTGAGCTTCCTCCCCTCCCGGGAGGAAGCTTCCTCTTGCTCTCCCCCGCCCGTCGCACTATCCTCTGGCGCTATGAAAACACCCCGTATTCCCATCGCTATTCAGCAGGCCGTGATGCGCAGCCTGCGGGAGCATCTCGCCAAAGCGAACCTCAAACTGGAACGCCGCTACGCTGAGCCGACGCTGGTCTACCAGCAGCGCGGTACCTCCGCCGGCACCGCCTGGCTGGAGAAAAACGAAATTCGTTTAAATCCGGTGCTGCTGCTGGAAAATCAGCAGGAGTTTATCGATGAAGTGGTGCCGCACGAGCTGGCGCACCTGCTGGTCTGGCAGCACTTTGGCCGCGTCGCGCCGCACGGTAAAGAGTGGAAATGGATGATGGAGAACGTCCTTGGCGTTCCCGCGCGTCGCACTCACCGTTTTGAACTCGATTCGGTCCGCCAGAACACCTTCCCCTACCGCTGTCGCTGTCAGCAGCATCAGCTCACCGTCCGTCGCCATAACCGGGTGGTGCGCGGCGAGGCCACCTACCGCTGCGTTCACTGCGGCGATCTGCTGGTGGCTGAAAAATAACCATCAGAATTTATTAGAAACTTTCTGATCTGACTGATTGCATCCAGCACCCTCATTCGCTACGTTGCGGGCTCGTTTTGACACGGAGTTAACGATGTCCCGTATGCATATTTTAGCCGTTGCGGTATTGAGCACGGCAGTCAGTGGCCCGCTCGCGGCCGCCGGTATTAATAGTTTTTCCCAGGCCAAGGCCGCTGGCGTCAAAGTGAACGCCGACGTTCCGGGCGACTTTTATTGCGGCTGTAAAATCGACTGGCAGGGTAAAAAAGGCGTTATCGATCTGGAATCTTGCGGCTATAAAGTGCGTAAAAATGAGAACCGCGCCAGCCGGGTTGAATGGGAACACGTGGTGCCGGCGTGGCAGTTCGGCCATCAGCGCCAGTGCTGGCAGGAAGGCGGGCGGCAAAACTGCGCCAAAGATCCGGAGTACCGCAAGATGGAAAGCGATATGCACAACCTGCAGCCGGCGGTAGGGGAAGTCAATGGCGATCGCGGCAACTTTATGTACAGCCAGTGGAACGGCGGTGAAGGCCAGTACGGCCAGTGCACCATGAAGGTCGATTTTAAAGATAAAGTCGCCGAGCCCCCTGCCCGCGCCCGCGGCGCTATCGCCCGCACCTACTTCTATATGCGCGACCGCTACCAGCTGAATCTTTCCCGCCAGCAAACTCAATTGTTTACCGCCTGGGATAAACAGTACCCGGTCACCGCCTGGGAATGTGAGCGCGATGAGCGCATCGCGAAAGTGCAGGGCAACCATAATCCGTATGTCCAGCAGGCTTGCCAGGCGCAAAAGAGCTAACCTACACTAGCGGCAATTGTTAATTTGCAGCCCTGTGCTTCCCGCCCGGTGGCGGGAAGCTGGCATCTGCGCAACGAACGGAATATCAAGCATGCGCATTCCTCGCATCCATCATCCAGAACGCCTCACTGTCGGCAGCCAGATTGCGCTGAGCGATGACGCGGCCAACCACGTCGGTCGCGTCCTGCGCATGACCGCAGGTCAGCACCTACAGCTTTTTGACGGCAGTAACCAGGTATTTGACGCCGTCATCACCGAGGCCGGCAAGAAAAATGTCACGGTTGAAGTGCTCAGCGGCGAACCCGACGATCGTGAATCGCCGCTGCATATTCACTTAGGCCAGGTGATGTCGCGCGGTGAAAAAATGGAATTTACTATCCAGAAATCGATCGAACTCGGGGTAAGCCTCATAACGCCACTGTTTTCCGAGCGCTGCGGCGTTAAACTGGACGCCGAACGTTTGCAGAAGAAGATCCAGCAGTGGCAGAAAATCGCTATTGCCGCCTGCGAACAGAGCGGTCGTAATGTGGTACCGGAAATACGTCCGGCCATGCAGCTGGAAGAGTGGTGCGCCGAGCAGGACAGCGGGATGAAGCTCAACCTGCACCCGCGCGCCAGCGCCAGCATTAATACGCTGCCGCTACCGGTTGAACGCGTCCGTTTGCTGATTGGTCCGGAAGGTGGGCTATCGGCAGAAGAGATAGCGATGACCGCGCAATACCAGTTTACTGATATCCTGTTGGGACCGCGCGTTCTGCGTACAGAGACTACTGCGCTCACCGCCATCACCGCCCTGCAGGTGCGTTTTGGCGACTTAGGTTGAGGCGTTAACGGAGAAGAACCATGATCAAGCTCGGCATCGTGATGGATCCCATCGCAACCATCAACATCAAGAAAGACACCAGCTTCGCTATGTTGCTGGAAGCGCAACGTCGCGGCTATGAACTCCATTATATGGAGATGAACGACCTCTATTTGATCAACGGCGAAGCCCGCGCCCGTACGCGCACGGTGAGCGTCGAACAGAACTACGATAAATGGTATGACTTCACCGGTGAGCAGGATCTGCCGCTGGCCGATCTTGACGTTATTTTGATGCGTAAAGATCCGCCGTTCGATACCGAATTTATTTATGCCACCTACATCCTGGAGCGGGCGGAAGAGAAAGGCACGCTTATCGTCAACAAGCCGCAGAGCCTGCGCGACTGTAACGAGAAGCTGTTCACCGCCTGGTTCTCTGAACTGACGCCGGAAACGCTGGTCACCCGCAATAAAGCCCAGCTGAAAGCCTTCTGGGAAAAACACGGAGATATCATTATGAAGCCGCTCGATGGCATGGGCGGCGCCTCTATTTTCCGCGTCAAAGCCGGCGATCCGAACCTTGGCGTGATCACGGAGACCCTGACCGAGCTCGGCAGCCGCTACTGCATGGCGCAGAACTATCTGCCCGCCATTAAAGACGGCGACAAGCGCGTGCTGGTGGTGGACGGCGAGCCGGTGCCTTACTGCCTGGCGCGTATTCCGCAGGGCGGCGAGACCCGCGGCAACCTGGCCGCCGGCGGCCGTGGCGAAGCTCGCCCGTTGACCGAAAGCGACTGGGAAATTGCCCGCCGCGTCGGCCCGACGCTGAAAACCAAAGGTCTTATCTTCGTCGGCCTGGATATCATCGGCGACCGTCTGACGGAAATTAACGTCACCAGCCCCACCTGCGTGCGTGAGATTGAAGCCGCCTTCCCGGATATTTCGATCACCGGCATGCTGATGGACGCTATCGAAAGACGTATCACCAAATAAACACCAGGGCGGATAAACGTCCGCTCATGGCGCAGCGAGCGCGGTTGACCGCGCTCGTGAAACGCCGCCAGCCAGGCGCCACTCGGGCGCCAGCCAGATAAAGTGCATCGACACTATTCTACTTTGCCCGCATACTGGGTGTTGCTTTTTGAACCAGGAACAGAACCTCTGACAATGAATTTACAGCATCACTTTCTGATTGCCATGCCTGCGCTTCAGGACCCGATTTTCCGCCGCTCCGTGGTCTATATCTGCGAGTATAACGACGAGGGAGCCATGGGCATTATTATCAATAAGCCGCTGGAAAATCTGCAGGTGGAAGGGATCCTTGAGAAGCTCAAGATTGTTCCGGAGCCGCGCAATCCGGAGATCCGTCTGGATAAACCGGTGATGCTGGGCGGCCCGCTGGCGGAAGACCGCGGTTTTATTCTGCATACCCCGCCCTCTGACTTCTCCTCGAGTATCCGCATTTCGGATAACACAGTGGTCACCACCTCGCGGGATGTTCTTGAAACCTTAGGTACCGACAGGCAGCCGGGCAACGTACTGGTGGCGCTGGGCTACTCCTCATGGGAGAAAGGGCAACTGGAGCAGGAGATTTTAGATAATGCCTGGCTTACCGCCCCTGCCGACCAGAATATTCTCTTCCGCACGCCCATCGCCGATCGCTGGCGCGAGGCGGCTAAACTGATTGGTATCGACATTGTGACGATGCCAGGCGTCGCGGGGCATGCATGATGAGCGGAACCTTTCTCGGCTTTGATTTCGGCACCAAAAGCATCGGCGTGGCGGTGGGGCAACGCATCACCGCTACCGCGCGACCGTTACCGGCGCTGAAGGCGCAGGACGGTAAACCAGACTGGAATGTCATCGAAAAACTGCTCAAAGAGTGGCAGCCTGAGGCGGTGATCGTTGGCCTGCCGCTGAATATGGACGGCACCGAGCAACCGCTGACGGCGCGCGCGCGGAATTTCGCTAATAAAATTCATGGCCGCTTTGGCGTCGCGATCGTCCTTCACGATGAACGTCTGAGTACGGTGGAGGCTCGGGCAGGCTTATTTGAACACGGCGGCTACCGCGCGCTGAATAAAGGTAGCGTTGATTCGGCCTCAGCCGTGGTCATTCTGGAAAGCTACTTCGAGCAGAGCTTTTAGGCTCTGCTCTCCTGCGCCGCCGGCAAATGGCTGACGGCGCGCTTCTGACCGCTTAGTGGCGCAGATGTTCGTTCGCCCAGCTCACCGCTTGAGTGCGATTCTTCACGCTCAGTTTACGAAACACATTGTACAGGTGCGTACGCACCGTGTTCTCGCTGATAAACAGGGCACGGGCAATATCCAGATTCGTCGCCCCGCAGCGCAGCTCGTTGAGGATCTCACATTCCCGCTCGGTGAGTGGCGAGTTCTCAACGGGCGCCGATGCATGGTCCGCAGCGTACATCGCCGGGTGCATCACGCTCAATTCAGCCGTCTGTTCGCCGTTCAGTACGGCCTTAACGCCCTCAATTAAGCGCGATTCATCATCGTCATGGCGGAACACGCCATATAAAGCCGGCCACTGCGCCATTTCGTATAACTCATACTTTTGTGCGCTATTGATAATCAACAAGCGAGGATTATCTGCCTGCAGTCGAATAATATCTCGCCATACCCCATTTAATTTCTTATTTGAAACTGCGATATCAAATAATATTACAGAATCTTTCGCCAGGCGTTGTGCCAGTGGTTTATTAATATTTTGTAAAACCACTGGTGCCATCAGGGTTTCGCTCAGATAGCTGGCAAAAGCTTTGCTCTGAATTGACGGATGGGTAATAAATGTGACCTGACGAGAAGATGATGAATTTCCATTTAAATTAATCACTTAAAACTCTCCTTAGCTGCTACCCACCGCCATGGTGGTTAAATGAATAAAAAAATATACAAACAGTCGTGAATTTATAAATAGCCTTGGCAATTTACAAAGCGAAACGTTATTCCATGAGAATCATCCTATTCCCGTAAACAGCATAAATCGAATACCTCAAAGCTGTCAAAAGGTAATCAAACTTTTTTCCTGGAAATGCGTATTCACTGTCGACATATCGCAACTGAATGTGTTATTTGAATTTATTCAGAATGGTTATTTGTATTACCAAATAATATAAATAAACAGCCATCAAACATTCAGTTAACATATCATTTAACCCACCCTGCCTGCTTCACGCTGCTCTTACAGCTCGCCTGCGGCGACACGTTGCTGAAAACTCTGCGTAAATGTCAGCATTCCGGCCTGCATCCCGGTCTGCATTATGCCGGGCAACTGATGCACTTTTCCTTCACGGATCAAGTTAGCTACTGCGGGGGTATTGACCAAAAGCTCGTATAGCGCAACTCTCCCGCCCTGACGTGCAGGTAACAATTTTTGCGCCAGCACCGCGCACAGGCTTCCGGCCAGCTGACTACGAACCTGATCTTTCTCCTCTGCCGGAAAGACATCGATCAATCTCTCCAGCGCCGGCGCCGCGCCGCGGGTATGTAATGTCGCCATTACCAGATGTCCGGTCTCCGCAGCCGTTAACGCCAGACGAATGGTTTCGCTGTCCCGTAGCTCCCCGAGCAGGATCACATCCGGATCCTGGCGCAGCGCCACGCGGAGCGCCGCGGCGAACGAAGGACAATGACGGCCAATCTCCCGCTGCTGGATCAGGCAGCGCTCGCTGTGATGGATAAACTCCACCGGGTCCTCCAGGGTCAGAATATGGCCATCAAGATGCTGGTTGAGATGCCCCACCATCGCCGCCAGGGTGGTCGACTTGCCGCTGCCCGTCGCTCCGGTGACCAGCAGCAGGCCACTCTCTTCCGCCAGCAGCTCGCTCAGCGCAGGCGGGGCGCCCAGCGTCTCCAGACGCGGGCACTGTTCAGGCAGAAGGCGTAGCACCAGCGATATTCCACGCGTATGGGCGAAAGCGCTGGCGCGCAGCCGCGAACCGCAGGCCAGGGTCAGCGCAAAGTCAATCTGTCCCTGTTCCTGCCAATGCTGTAACTGTGCGGCATCAAGCCAGCAGTTGAGTAAATCCGGGATATCCGGCGCGGGAAACGGGGCGGGCTCCAGCTTGCCCTGCCGCCGCCAGCGCGGTGCGGCGGAATTGCACAGGTGTAGATCGGAGACATTATGCTTTACACTAAGGGCTACGATTTCTTCCAGCTTCATAACTCATCCTCGGAATATGAACGATATTGCGCATAACCTGGCACAGGTCCGGGACAAAATCTCCGGTGCCGCCGCTCGTTGCGGGCGTGCGCCAGAAGAAGTGACATTGCTTGCAGTGAGTAAAACGAAACCTGCGAGCGCGATCGAAGAAGCCATCGCGGCAGGCCAGCGGGCATTTGGTGAAAACTACGTCCAGGAGGGCGTGGAGAAGATTAACCATTTCCAGCAGGCCGGCGTCAGTGGGCTGCAGTGGCACTTTATTGGCCCCCTGCAGTCCAACAAAAGCCGGCTGGTGGCAGAGCATTTTGACTGGTGCCACACCGTCGATCGGCTGAAAATCGCCACCCGCCTGAACGAACAGCGCCCGGCGCATCTGCCGCCGCTGAAGGTGCTGATTCAAATCAACATTAGCGATGAGCAGAGCAAATCCGGCATCCCGCTGGAAGCGCTCGATGGATTAGCGGCAGAGATCGCTGAGTTACCTCATCTGGAGCTGCGCGGTCTGATGGCCATCCCCGCGCCTGAGTCAGAATATGTAAGGCAGTTTGCCGTCGCCCAGCAAATGGCGGTAGCATTTGCGCGATTAAAAACGCGGTACCCCACGGTCGATACGTTGTCTCTGGGAATGTCGGACGATATGGAAGCCGCAATCGCGGCGGGAAGCACGATGGTGCGCATCGGCACAGCTATTTTTGGTGCGCGCGACTACAGCAAATAATAAGGAATCTGAGGAACGCCATGAAGACGTTGACTTTCCTGCTTTCAACGGTCATTGAGCTTTACACGATGGTCGTGTTGTTACGCGTCTGGATGCAGTGGGCGCGCTGCGACTTTTACAACCCGTTTTCGCAGTTTGTGGTGAAGGCCACCCAGCCGATTGTCGGGCCGCTGCGCCGGATTATCCCGGCGATGGGGCCGATTGACAGCGCCTCGCTGCTGGTGGCATTTATTCTCTGCGTCATTAAAGCGATCGTGCTGTTTATGGTGATCACCTTCCAGCCGATCATCTGGATCTCCGCCCTGCTTATTCTGCTGAAAACCATCGGCTCATTGATCTTCTGGGTGCTGCTGTTGATGGCGATCATGAGCTGGGTCAGCCAGGGCCGTAGTCCGGTGGAGTACGTGCTGATGCAGCTGGCGGACCCGCTGCTGCGCCCTATCCGCAACCTGCTGCCGTCGATGGGCGGTATCGATTTCTCACCGATGGTGCTGGTGCTGCTGCTGTACGTGATTAATATGGGTGTCGCCGAGGTGCTGCAGGCCACCGGTAACGTGCTGCTGCCGGGGCTGTGGATGGCGCTATGAGTGCCGTTGAAACCTGTGCTGACGGGCTGGTGCTGAGGCTGTACATTCAGCCGAAGGCCAGCCGCGATAGCATCGTGGGCGTACATGGCGACGAGCTCAAAGTCGCCATTACCGCCCCGCCCGTTGATGGCCAGGCCAATGCCCACCTGGTGAAATTTCTCGCCAAACAGTTCCGCGTCGCCAAAAGCCAGGTACTGATTGAAAAAGGCGAGCTGGGTCGCCATAAGCAAGTTAAAATCATCGCCCCACAACAGATCCCGACTGCGGTCGCGGCGCTAACTGAATAAACAGGATTCATCATGCAAAAAGTCGTCCTCGCGACCGGCAACGCCGGTAAAGTGCGCGAACTGGCCTCGCTGCTGGAAGATTTTGGTCTCGATATCGTCGCTCAGACCGAGCTGGGCGTGGACTCTGCGGAAGAGACCGGCCTGACCTTTATTGAAAACGCGATTCTGAAAGCGCGTCATGCGGCACAGATCACCGGCCTGCCGGCCATCGCCGACGATTCCGGTCTGGCCGTCGATGCGCTTGGCGGCGCACCGGGTATTTACTCCGCCCGCTATTCCGGCGTCGACGCCACCGACCAGCAGAATCTTGAGAAGCTGCTCGACGCGTTAAAGGACGTGCCGGACGACCAGCGTCAGGCGCAGTTCCACTGCGTGCTGGTCTATCTGCGCCATGCCGAGGATCCCACGCCGCTGGTGTGCCACGGCAGCTGGCCTGGGGTAATCACCCGACAAGCCGCCGGTACGGGTGGCTTCGGCTACGACCCGATATTCTTCGTCCCGTCCGAAGGGAAAACCGCGGCCGAACTGAGCCGTGAAGAAAAGAGTGCGATTTCCCATCGTGGGCAAGCGCTAAAACTGTTACTGGAAGCATTACGTAATGGCTAATTTGCCGCCGCTGAGTCTCTATATTCATATTCCCTGGTGCGTGCAGAAATGCCCGTACTGCGACTTTAATTCGCATGCGCTGAAAGGCGAGGTGCCGCATGACGATTACGTCCAGCATCTGCTAAACGACCTGCAGGCCGATGCGCAATATGCTCAGGGACGGAAAATAGGCACTATTTTTATCGGCGGCGGTACGCCAAGCCTGCTGTCCGGCCCGGCCATGCAAACCCTGCTGGATGGCGTCCGCGCCTGCCTGCCGCTGGCCGCCGGGGCGGAAATCACCATGGAAGCCAACCCGGGCACCGTGGAGGCCGATCGCTTCGTTGATTACCAGCGCGCCGGGGTGAACCGTATCTCCATCGGCGTACAAAGCTTTAGCGAACCGAAGCTGCAGCGCCTGGGGCGGATCCACGGTCCGGAGGAGGCCAAGCGCGCAGCACGTCTCGCCAGCGGCCTCGGCCTGCGCAGCTTCAATCTCGACCTGATGCACGGTCTGCCGGACCAGTCGCTGGAGGAGGCGCTGGACGATCTGCGTCAGGCGATTGCCCTCAACCCGCCGCACCTGTCGTGGTACCAGCTGACCATTGAGCCGAACACCTTGTTCGGCTCCCGGCCGCCGGTGCTGCCGGATGACGACGCGCTATGGGATATTTTCGAGCAGGGGCATCAGCTGCTAAGCGCCGCTGGCTATCAGCAGTACGAGACGTCCGCCTACGCTAAACCGGGCTTCCAGTGTCAGCATAATCTCAACTACTGGCGCTTTGGCGACTACCTCGGCATCGGCTGCGGCGCGCACGGTAAGATAACCTTCCCTGACGGACGCATTCTGCGGACCGCCAAAACCCGCCACCCGCGCGGGTATATGGAAGGCCGTTACCTCGAGCGTCAGCATGATGTGGAAGAGGCGGATAAACCGTTTGAGTTCTTTATGAACCGTTTCCGCCTGCTGGAGGCCGCGCCGCGCGCAGAATTTAGTCGCTATACCGGTCTTGATGAAGCGGCGATCCGCCCGCAGCTGGACGCGGCGATAGCCCAGGGCTATCTGCAGGAAGACGAGCAGAACTGGCAGATTACCGAGCACGGTAAGCTGTTTTTGAATTCCCTGCTCGAACTCTTCCTTAACGAATAAATATCACCCTTGTCCTTCCCTTTATCGTTTTAACGGGAAGGACAATAGTTCGAATTTATCGAAATATCAACCTCGTCATTCCCGAACCATTCTTTTAAAATATTTCATCATCTAATTAATTCACTTTTATTTATAGAAACCAAATATAATTGAAGCCATAAAAGCCGTTATTTCAGTGCCTCATTGAGAAAAAGTGTGAGTCAGGCAGCTTAAAGATGTACGACAACAAGGATAATATGTCATACAGAAACAAAGCATGACGCTTAAGATATTGACCAATTACCACAAGTGCATGGAGCCAACTTATGAAAAAATACGCTTTTTCTCGTTCTCTGATAGCAATATCTTTGCTTGCTCTATTCTCTTCAGGAGCCAGCGCAGCTGAAAAAATCACGTTAAAACTGGCACATAACCTTGAACGCAGTCACGTGGTGCATCAGGCGTTTGAAGAGATGGCCAAAGAGGTAAACCAACTTTCTGACGGTAATATGAAGATTCGTATTTACCCCAGTAGCCAGATGGGCAGCGCACGAGAAACGATGGAGTTATTACAAAATGGCGCGCTGGATTTGACCAAAGGTTCCGCCAGCGATCTGGAGTCATTTGATAATATCTATGCGATATATAATTTACCGTTCCTGTTTAACGATCAAAATCATTTCAATAAGGTGGTCTTCGGAGAAGCGGGCAAGGAAATAATGGATTCGACGAAAGAGAAAGGATTCTTTGCCCTTTCCGCTTATGTCGCCGGAACCCGAAGTTTTTATGCCAAAAAGCCCTTCACCAAACCGGAAGATTTAAAAGGACTGAAGATCCGCGTGCAGGCCAGCCCGACAACCTTAAAAATGATTGAATTAATGGGCGGCTCCCCGACACCAATCCCCTTTGGTGAGGTTTATACCGCCATGCAGCAAGGGGTGGTGGACGGCGCGGAAAATAACGTGCCCTCCTGGGTGCAGACTCGCCATATCGAAATCGCGAAAGTATTCTCTGAAGATGAGCATGCCTCCATCCCTGACTTCCTCGTTATCTCCAGCAAAACCTGGGACAAACTGACGCCGGGACAGCAGCAAATCCTGGTCAAAGCGGCCAAAGCCTCAGAGGTTTATCAGCAACAGCTGTGGCAGAAGATCGACGCCGATACCCGCGCTCAGGCCAAAGCCCTGGGGGGCGAAATTATCAAAGTGGATAAAGCGCCGTTCCGCGCCGCCGTGCAGCCGCTATTTGATGACTTTAAGAAAGATCCAAAACAGGCCGCTCTGCTGGCCAAATTTGACGCTGCCGCTGAATAACCTTTAACGGGCCAGCCGCTGGCCCGCTTTCACCAGGAAATCAATGATGATACTTAACCGCATAAAGCTGGCGGTGGACCGCACCATCGCCGCATTCTCTGTCGTCGTAATGATTGCGCTGGTTTTCTGCGTCGTCTGGCAGGTGTTCAGCCGCTACGTGCTCAACCAGCCTAGCACCCTGACCGATGAACTGGCGCGTTTCTTAATGATCTGGGTCGGGCTACTGGGTGCGGCCTATACCGTCGGCGCCCAGCGTCATCTGGCGATCGATTTACTTACGCTGATGCTCTCTTCCCGCAAGCAGGCACTGCTCAGCGTCATTATCAATCTGCTTATCTTTCTGTTTGCTGGCTCAGTGATTGTTACCGGCGGCGTAAAACTGATTGAAAAAACGCTGTCGACCGCCCAGGTCTCAGCCGCAATGCAGATCCCGATGGGCTATGTGTATCTGATCCTGCCGCTCACCGGCATCATGATGATGTTTTACGCGTTGTGTTTTATCAGCAACGGTCTAAAAAACATGAAACATTCAGAAGCAGGAGCAAATTAATGGATAGCTATATTGCACTGACGCTGTTTGGCTCGTTCTTTATTCTGGTCTTTATTGGCGTACCTATCTCTTTTTCCATCGGTCTTGCTACCGTCGGCTCAATGCTGCTGATGTTTCCCTGGGATATCGCGGTGATTACCGTTGCTCAGCGCCTGGCGAACGGACTCGATAACTTCGCGCTGCTGGCTATCCCCTTCTTTATCTTTGCCGGTACCCTGATGAACAGCGGGGGAATTGCTATACGCCTCATCAATCTGGCGCAGGTGATGGTTGGGCGGGTACCCGGATCGTTGGGACACGTCAACGTGCTGGCCAATATGATGTTCGGCTCGATCTCCGGTTCGGCGGTCGCTGCCGCCGCTGCGGTAGGGGGGACGCTCAATCCCATTCAGACGCAGAAAGGCTACGATCCGGCATTCTCCACGGCGGTAAACGTTTCATCCTGCATCACGGGCCTGCTCATTCCGCCATCAAACGTGCTGATCGTCTTTTCTCTGACGGCCGGCGGCGTCTCGGTCGCCTCGCTGTTTATGGCCGGTTATTTGCCGGGCATTCTGATGGGTCTGTCCATCATGCTGGTCTGCGCTGGTATCGCTAAACACCGCGGATATCCGGTTTCCGAGCGCCCGACCTGCGCCCAGGCGGCAAAGGCTTTTTTCGACGCCCTGCCCAGCCTGCTGCTGGTCATTATTGTCATGGGCGGGATCCTCGGCGGTATTTTCACCGCCACTGAAGCTTCCGCCATCGCCGTGGTCTACACCTTTATCCTCTCAGTGCTGATTTATCGGGAAGTCAAATGGCGCGACCTGCCAAAGCTGATCCTTGAATCGGTGGTGATGACGTCTATCGTCCTTCTGCTGATCGGTTTTTCCGTCGGCATGTCGTGGGCAATGACCAATGCCGATATTCCCTACATGATAAGCGATGCGCTCATGGGGTTTTCTGAAAATCCGCTGGTGATCCTGCTACTGATTAACATCGTGCTGTTAATCGTCGGTATCTTTATGGATATGACCCCAGCAGTACTGATTTTTACGCCAATATTTCTCCCCATCGCTGAGGATTTAGGCATGAACCCGGTCCATTTTGGCATCATGATGGTCGCCAATCTGTGCATCGGCCTGCTGACCCCGCCGGTAGGCAGCGCGCTGTTTGTCGGCTGCTCCATTTCAGGGGTTAAAATTCAGCAGCTCATCAAACCGCTGCTGCCGTTCTACGCCGCCCTGCTGATCGCGCTGATGATGATTGTTTATATCCCGCAGATCTCACTGTTTATTCCACAGCTGCTGGGGCTGATGTGATCGACTGAGCCTAACCGCTACCTGCAGGCGCAGGTAGCGAAATCAACTTACTTTAACGAGCCAACCAGCGATTTCCTGCTATCCTCCAGCGAGACCACCCGGCTGCAGACGTCCTTACCAAACTGCTGGAAATCGGCCTCCTGGTTTTTCCATTCATCCTGAATGGCCGTTTGCAGGCCGCCGAGGCTGCCGAGAATGCCCTGCAGCGGGTTGCCGCCGCCTTTGAGCACTGCTTTCGCGCCCATCTCGTTAATACTGTCCTGCAGAATGCCGCCCATCGCCTGATTCACCAGCTGCTGACCATCGGCACGTACCTGGTCGATAGCTTTATAGTGGAAGGTCAGGCCATCGCTGCGGCGCTCAATGATGCGGTTCATCTGTTCTTTCAGCTGCGCATCCAGCTTGGTCAGGCGACCATGCATGCTGCTGTTGGCGCCAACCTGTTCGGTAATGATTTTATCCAGCGCCTTGCGGCCTTTTTCGACTCGCGAGCGCGCGCCTTCGTCAATCCACGGCAGGCTGCTGCGCAGACTGGCCTGATAGTCCTGCGCCTGCTCGCGCTGGGCAGCGCTCAGAGTATAGGTTTTACCGTTAAAGGTCAGGTTGCCGTCCGGTTTTATCACCAGATTGCCGTTTTCCCCTTTCACCTGCACCTGCTGTGGGCTGAGGATCACATCGTCACGCGGCGTGACGCTACACTGGTAGTCCGCATGGGCAGACAAAGCGGTGACGGAGAGCGCCACCGCCAGCAGCGTTTTACGCATCATAAAACTCCCTTAAGACAAAACGGGCCGGCAGTTGCCGACCCTTGTCAAACTTAGTCCCACCAGACGTCAAAAAGTTCGCTGGTGCGCACATCCTCTAACTTACGCGCTTCCAGCCATTGGCGTACGATGGCCTGATGCTCTTCAGTGCACTTACCGATCTCCTGCATGCAGATGAGCCCTTCCCAGGAGAGATAGCCGCTGCCGTCGAAGGCCAGCTTGTTCGGCTCAATCACCTCTTCGATCAGATCGTTGACCGTCTGGTCGATCTGCTCTTCGGTGGTCCCTTCCGGGAAACGCCAGGCGACGGAGAAGCCTAACTCCTGAAACTCGTCGATATGCATTTTTTTACGCAGACGACGGCTACGATTCTTGGCCATTATTTCACCCTCTCGAACATTAAGTCCCATACGCCGTGGCCGAGACGATGGCCACGCTGTTCAAATTTGGTTACCGGGCGCGATTCCGGGCGCGGTACGTAATCGTTGCTTGCCGACTGGTTACGATAGCCTTCCAGCGAGGACATCACTTCCAGCATATGCACGGCATAGGCTTCCCAGTCGGTCGCCATATGGAAGACGCCGCCGAGTTTCAGTTTGCTTTTGACCAGCTCAGCGAAAGGCGGCTGCACGATACGACGTTTATTATGACGCGCTTTATGCCACGGGTCAGGGAAAAACAGCTGCACCATATTCAGTGAGTTATCCGGGATCATGGTATGCAGCACTTCCACCGCATCGTGACACATCACGCGCAGATTTTGCACACCTTCTTCTTCAGCAGAAGCCAGACAGGCGCCAACGCCCGGGGAGTGCACTTCAATGCCGAGGAAATTCTGTTCCGGTTTGGCTTTCGCCATCGCCACCAGCGAAGCCCCCATGCCGAAACCAATTTCTAGTGTGACCGGCGCGTCGCGGCCAAACAGGGCAGCGAAATCGAGTGGCGCATCGTTGAATTCAACGCCCATCACCGGCCAAATGTTATCCAGCGCATGCTGCTGCCCTTTCGTCAGGCGCCCCTGGCGACGGACGAAGCTACGAATACGGCGCAGCGGGCGACCGTTTTCATCGAATTCCGGAGAAATGACGTCGTTTTTCATAAAAGTTAAGTCTGCTAGTGAAAGTGTTCGGAAAACGGGCATTATCCAAAGTTACCCGGCGGATGCAAGGGTTTACAGCCACTCGCCCTTGTGCTGCAATCTGCCACCCTGTAATCGCGATCCCGGAGCCATAGCTTTGACTTTTCTCGCCGCGCAATTTTCAGCCCAGGTCCTGGACTGGTACGACAAATACGGGCGTAAAACCCTGCCCTGGCAAATCGCCAAGACGCCCTACAAAGTATGGCTCTCCGAAGTGATGTTGCAACAAACCCAGGTGACCACGGTAATCCCGTATTTTGAACGCTTTATGGCGCGTTTTCCAACGGTGGTTGATTTAGCCAACGCGCCGCTGGATGAGGTGCTGCATCTGTGGACCGGCCTTGGCTACTACGCGCGGGCGCGCAATTTACATAAAGCCGCTCAGCAGGTGGCGACACAGCATGGCGGCATCTTCCCGCAATCCTTTGAGGAAGTGGCCGCGCTGCCCGGCGTCGGGCGTTCAACGGCAGGGGCGATTTTGTCGCTTTCGCTCGGTCAGCATTATCCGATTCTCGACGGCAACGTGAAGCGCGTGCTCGCCCGCTGCTATGCTGTCAGCGGCTGGCCGGGAAAAAAAGAGGTCGAAAAACGGCTGTGGGATATCAGCGAAGAGGTGACCCCGGCGCAAGGGGTAGAACGCTTCAACCAGGCGATGATGGATCTCGGGGCGATGGTTTGCACCCGCTCGAAGCCGAAGTGCGAGCTGTGCCCGTTGAGCAATGGCTGCGTGGCCTACGCGAATCATTCATGGGCGGAATATCCGGGTAAAAAACCGAAGCAGACCATCCCGGAACGCACCGGCTATTTCCTGCTGATGCAGCACGGCGACGAGGTGTTTCTCTCCCAGCGTCCGCCGGTGGGTTTGTGGGGCGGACTATTCTGTTTTCCGCAGTTTGCAGACGAAGCGGAGCTGCGCGAGTGGCTGGCGCAGCGTCAGATAAAGGCCGATAATCTGACGCAATTAACCGCCTTTCGCCACACTTTCAGCCATTTCCACCTGGATATTGTGCCGATGTGGCTTACAGTGCACTCATCTGGCGCATGCATGGATGAAGGCAACGCACTCTGGTATAACTTAGCGCAGCCGCCGTCGGTCGGACTGGCGGCCCCCGTGGAGCGCTTGTTGCAACAGTTAAAAGCCGGAACGCCGGTATAAATTTTTCGGCTATCAAAGAGGAGTGATTATGAGCAGAACCATTTTTTGTACTTTCCTGCAGCGTGAAGCGGACGGCCAGGATTTCCAGCTCTATCCGGGCGAACTCGGGAAGCGCATTTACAACGAAATCTCCAAAGAAGCCTGGGCGCAGTGGCAGCACAAGCAGACCATGCTGATCAACGAGAAAAAACTCAGCATGATGAACCCGGAGCACCGCAAGCTGCTGGAGCAGGAGATGGTGCAGTTCCTGTTTGAAGGGAAAGACGTGCATATCGAAGGCTACACGCCGCCGGAAAAACAGTAAGGGCCCTGCGGCCTTTTAAAAACAAACACAACACGCACGCCCGGAATGATGAAAAAATACTTAGCGCTCGCGCTGATTGCGCCGTTGCTCGTTTCGTGTTCCAGCTCCAATAAAAAAGGCACCGAATACAACGAGGCCTGGGTCAAGGACACGAACGGATTCGATATCCTGATGGGCCAGTTTGCCCATAACATCGAGAACATTTGGGGGTATAACGAAGTCCTGCTCGCCGGGCCGAAGGACTACGTTAAATATACCGATCAATATCAAACCCGCAGCCACATCAACTTTGATGCCGGGACGATCACCGTCGAGACCATCGCGGGCACCGATCCGCGCGGACGACTGCGCCAGGCGATCATCAAAACGCTGCTGATGGGCGATGACCCCAACTCCATTGACCTCTATTCCGACGTCGATGATATTCAGATCTCCAAAGAGCCGTTCCTCTATGGTCAGGTGGTGGATAACACCGGCGCGTCGATTCGCTGGGAGTGGCGCGCCGCGCGCTACGCCGATTATTTGCTGCAAACCCGCCTCAAGAGCCGCAACAATGGCCTGCGCGTGATCTACAGCATCACCATCAACCTGGTACCAAACCACCTCGACAAACGTGCGCATAAATACCTCGGCATGGTGCGCCAGGCCTCGCGTAAATACGGCGTTGATGAGTCGCTGATCCTTGCGATTATGCAAACAGAATCATCGTTTAACCCCTATGCGGTGAGCCACGCGGATGCCATGGGGCTGATGCAGGTCGTCCAGCACAGCGCGGGGAAAGACGTCTTCCGTTCGCAGGGCAAATCCGGCCTGCCGAGCCGCAGCTATCTGTTTGACCCGGCGAATAACATCGATACCGGCACCGCTTATCTGGCGATGCTGAACAATGTTTATCTCGCCGGCATCGATAACCCCACCTCGCGTCGCTACGCGGTGATCACCGCCTATAACGGCGGCGCCGGCAGCGTACTGCGCGTGTTCTCCAGCGATAAAGTCCAGGCGGCGAACATCATTAACAGCATGGCGCCAGGCGACGTCTACCAGACGCTCACCACCCGCCATCCGTCGGCCGAATCGCGCCGGTATCTGTATAAAGTTAACACTGCGCAGAAAAGCTATCGCCGCAAATAACCCCCCTCTCTTACAGGCCCGGACATCGCACTGGGCCTCTCTTTTTTATAGGACATACTTCGTAATATCTTTTCGATTTTCTGCGGCAGTTAACAGAAGCTTCTCACCCCTGAATGATAGAATCGCATCAAAATAACGGCGGTTATGTTATTTAATAAACATAACAAGCCCACATTCGTGAGGATAAATACATGAATCTTAAGCTGCAGCTAAAAATACTGTCGTTCCTGCAGTTCTGCCTTTGGGGGAGCTGGCTGACCACGCTCGGCTCGTACATGTTTGTCACGCTGAAGTTTGACGGCGCGGCAATCGGCGCAGTGTATAGCTCGCTCGGCATCGCCGCCGTCCTGATGCCAACGCTGCTCGGCATCGTCGCCGATAAATGGATCAGCGCCAAATGGGTATACGCCATCTGCCACCTGGTCGGCGCGTTAACGCTGTATCTGGCGGCGCAGGTCACCACGCCGGGCGAGATGTTCCTTGTGATCCTCCTCAACTCGCTGGCCTATATGCCGACGCTGGGGCTGATTAACACCATCTCTTACTATCGCCTGCAGTCGGCGGGGCTGGATATCGTCACCGATTTCCCGCCAATTCGTATCTGGGGCACCATCGGCTTTATCCTCGCCATGTGGGGCGTCAGCTTCTCGGGCTTCGAACTGAGCCATATGCAGTTGTACATTGGCGCGACGCTGTCGGTCTTGCTGGCGCTGTTCACCCTGACGCTGCCGCCTATTCCGGTCGCCAACGCCCAGCGCAATCAAAGCTGGACGGAGATGCTGGGGCTTAACGCCTTTGCGCTGTTTAAAAACAAGCGCATGGCTATCTTCTTTATCTTCTCGATGATGCTCGGTGCCGAACTGCAAATCACCAATATGTTCGGCAACACCTTCCTGCATAGCTTCGATAAAGATCCGCTGTTTGCCGGCAGCTTTATCGTCGAGCACGCGTCAGTGCTGATGTCGATTTCGCAGATCTCCGAAACGCTGTTTATCCTGACCATCCCGTTCTTCCTTAGCCGCTACGGCATTAAGAACGTGATGCTGATTAGTATCGTGGCGTGGATGCTGCGCTTCGGCCTGTTCGCCTTTGGCGACCCGACACCGTTCGGCACTGTACTACTGGTGCTGTCGATGATCGTCTACGGCTGCGCCTTCGACTTCTTCAACATCTCCGGTTCGGTGTTCGTTGAGAAAGAGGTTCGTCCGGAAATCCGCGCCAGCGCCCAGGGGATGTTCCTGATGATGACCAACGGCTTCGGCTGTATTCTTGGCGGGATGGTGAGCGGCAAAGTGGTTGAGCACTTTACCGTCGAGGGGATCACTGACTGGCAAAGCGTGTGGCTGATTTTCGCCGGTTATTCGCTGGTGCTGGCCTTTGCCTTCGTGGCGCTGTTCAAATACAAACACGTCAGACAACCGACCGCCGCGCAGCAGAGCGCGTGATCGTCAAAAGCAAAACGCCCCGCCTGTTCAGCGGGGCGTTTTTTATCCCTTCAGCACGTAGCCATACAGCCGCTTAATGCCATCCGGATCCGTCTCGCTGTAAACCCCCTGCAGCTCCGGTGAGAAGCCCGGCAGCATATTGACCCCCTCCTCCAGCGCGAGGAAATAGCGCAGTACTGCCCCGCCCCAGATCTCGCCGGGCACCACGCATAATACCCCCGGCGGATAGGGCAGCGCCCCTTCAGCCGCGACGCGGCCTTCCGCTTCGCTCAGACGCACCAGCTCCACGTTGCCGCGGATAAATTCGCGGTTAGCATCCTGCGGATTCATCACCACGCGCGGGAAGCTCCGTTTACGGAACATCTCCTTTTGCAGGCTCTTCACATCAAAGCTGACGTACAGATCGTGCATCTCCTGGCACAGCTCGCGGAGTGTGTAATCGCGATAGCGCACCGGATATTTGTTGTAGATGGTCGGCAGCACGTCAGCCAGCGGCGTATCCGACTCAATATGCTGTTCGAACTGCCCCAGCATCGCCACCAGCTGCGCCATTTTTTCGGCGCTCTCCGCCGGCGTCAGCAGGAACAGAATCGAGTTGAGATCGCACTTCTCCGGCACGATGCCGTTTTCACGCAGATAATGCGCCAGAATGGTTGCCGGGATGCCAAACTCACTGTACTCCCCACTTTCAGCGTCAATGCCCGGGGTGGTCAGCAACAGCTTGCATGGGTCGACAAAATACTGGTCGTCCGCATAGCCCTCAAAACCATGCCAGCGCGCGTCGGGTTCGAAGCTGAAGAAGCGACGCTCCCGGGCGATCGCCTCGGTCGGGTGATCCTGCCATGGACGCCCCGCCACCACTGGCGGAATAAAGGGCTGGATCATCTTGCAGTTAGCGATGATCGCTTTCCGCGCCTCAATGCCCAGCGCCACACACTCGGCCCACAGGCGGCGGCCGCTCTCACCTTCATGAATTTTGGCGTTGACGTCCAGCGCGGCAAACAGCGGATAGAACGGGCTGGTGGAGGCATGCAGCATAAAGGCGTTATTCAGCCGCTTGTGCGGACAGAAACGCGCCTGGCCGCGCAGATGGTTATCCTTTTTATGGATCTGCGACGTCTGTGAGAAGCCGGCCTGCTGCTTGTGCACGGACTGGGTGACAAAAATACCCGGATCGTCCGGGGTCAGCTCCAGCAGCAGCGGCGAGCAGTCGGCCATCATCGGGATAAACTGCTCATAGCCCACCCACGCCGAGTCGAACAGGATGTAATCGCAGAGGTGGCCTATTTTATCCACCACCTGGCGGGCGTTATAGACCGTGCCGTCGTAGGTCCCCAGCTGGATCACCGCCAGACGAAACGGGCGGGAGGCATTGGCTTTCTCAGGCGCCGCTTCGCGGATGAGATCCCGCAGGTAATGCTCATCAAAGCAGCGCTCGTCAATGCCGCCGATAAAACCGAACGGATTGCGCGCGGCTTCAAGATAGACCGGCGTCGCCCCCGCCTGAATCAGCGCCCCGTGATGGTTTGACTTGTGGTTGTTACGATCGAACAGCACCAGATCGCCGCGGGTCAACAGCGCATTGGTCACGACTTTGTTGGCCGCCGAGGTGCCGTTGAGGACGAAGTAGGTTTTATCCGCATTGAACACTTTCGCAGCGAACTTCTGCGCGTGCTTGGCCGACCCTTCGTGGATCAGCAGATCGCCTAATTTCACATCGGCGTTGCACATGTCGGCGCGAAAGACATTTTCGCCAAAAAAGTCATAGAACTGACGGCCTGCAGGGTGCTTTTTGAAAAACGCCCCGTGCTGATGCCCCGGACAGGCAAAAGTGCTGTTATCCATCTCAACGTACTGGGTCAGAGTATTGAAAAACGGCGGCAGCAGACGCGCTTCGTAATCACAGGCCGCCGCCTCCAGCTCCAGCCACTCCTGATCTTTACCGGCGATCACCGCCTGCACCCCCTCTGGCCTCTCGACCGCCGTCTCACTCAGCAGGTAGACCGGCAGATTAAATCCGCTGCGTCTGAGGAGAGCAAGGATGCCGCTGCGACTGTCCGCCGCGGTGATGACGACTGCCGCCACATCGGTAAAATCGGTACTGTCCAGCGCCACAACGCGACGGTGGGTGGACAAGCGGGTGACCAGCTCGCAGCTGGCGGCAATGTGCATGGATTTCATAAGCGCAAATGCCCGTATCGGGAGTGTAAAAATCTCAGACAAGGAAACCTTGCCCAACGATGTGTCCGGGTCTGACGGATTTCAGCTCCGACCGCCGGACATCAGTAAAAGCAGACGCGTCCGATCTTACTGTTGCCCTACAGTGAGCATACGTGTCCTTCACCGCATGGTGAACAGAGGAGTAAGCGTAGCAAGATGAGGCAGCCCGCGCATCTGTGCGCGACGTCGCTGGCGAGATAATGGCAGTGTCGTCATCGGCGGCCTCATATCAGGGAGGAGAAAATTCGCGCAATCATGGCACCTTTCCCGAACAGGCGCAAGATGAAAACCGTATGCACTTATATCACGGATACACAAGCTTTCACGGCGGGTTAACGTCATAATAATGCGGTTATCAGGGATATTTAACAGGAGTCAGCGTGGTTACAGGACCTTTTATTAACGCCAGCGCGGTGCTGGTCGGCGGTGTGCTGGGTGCCTTGCTCAGTCAACGGTTGCCGGAACGGATCCGCACATCAATGACCTCAATTTTTGGCCTGGCGTCATTAGGCATCGGCATTTTACTGGTCATTAAGTGCGCCAATCTGCCAGTGATGGTGCTGTCGACCCTGGTGGGGACGCTGCTCGGCGAAATATGCAATATGGAAAAAGGCATCAATACGCTGGTCAGTAAACTCCAGCAGTTGATGTCAGCGAAAGGCAAGAAAAAGGCTTCGGCTCATGAGTCTTATATTCAGAGCTATGTGGCGATTATCGTCCTGTTCTGCGCCAGCGGCACCGGCGTCTTCGGCGCCATGCGCGAAGGGATGACTGGCGACGCCAGCATTCTGATTGCTAAAGCGTTTCTCGACTTTTTCACTGCCACCATTTTCGCCTGCACCCTGGGCATTGCCGTCGCCGCCATCAGCGTGCCGATGCTGCTCATCCAGCTGACTCTTGCGGCCTGCGCGGCGATCATTATGCCGCTTACTACCCCGATGATGCTGGCGGATTTCAGCGCCGTCGGCGGTATGCTGCTGGTGGCCACCGGGCTGCGCATCTGCGGGATAAAAATGTTTGCCGTGGTGAATATGCTGCCTGCGCTGGTGCTGGCGATGCCAATTTCAGCGGCCTGGACGCTGTTTTTTGCCTGAAGACGCGTGCTTTTAGCGCAATGTGGTGATAGATTGTTCAGTCTGCTGCAAAACAGATAAATTTCGTTGACGAGGCGCGGCGATTACGGTTTAATGCGCCCCGTTGCCCGGAT
>NZ_KV789910.1:32006-146649 GCF_001807705.1 Klebsiella sp. HMSC25G12
CGGCGGGCCCCGCGCGGGCCCGCCGCCCGTTTCCCTCCCCTACCCCGATCGTGACGCTAATATCCCCGCATCTTGCGTGCTATAGTGCCTCTTTTCGCTGATACGAGGTTCATGATGACTACGCCTGATGCTGTTGTTGTGCTCTGTACCGCGCCGGATGAAGCGACCGCCCAGGATCTGGCGGCAAAAGCCCTGGCGGACAAGCTGGCCGCCTGTGCCACGCTGCTGCCGGGCGCCACCTCGCTCTATTACTGGGAAGGGAAACTCGAGCAGGAGTATGAAGTTCAGATGCTGCTCAAAACCGACCTTGCCCATCAGCAGGCGCTGCTGGATTGCCTGAAGTCTCACCACCCGTATCAAACCCCTGAACTGCTGGTTCTGCCCGTCATTCATGGAGACAACGATTACCTCTCATGGCTTACCGCATCATTACGCTGATCCTGCTGCTGTGCAGCACGTCAGCCACCGCCGGGTTATTCGACGCGCCGGGGCGCTCGAACTTCGTGCCTGCTGACCAGGCTTTTGCCTTTGACTTTCAGCAGCAACAGCACGATGTCAACCTGAGCTGGCAAATCAAGGATGGTTACTATCTTTATCGTCAACAGTTTACCTTTCGCGCCGCCGGGGCGACGATCGACGAACCGGCGCTCCCGGCAGGAGAGTGGCATCAAGATGAGTTTTACGGCAAAAGCGAGATTTTCCGCCAGCGCCTGACCGTGCCGGTCACGGTGAAGCAGGCGGAGAAAGACGCCACCCTCACCGTCACCTGGCAGGGCTGCGCCGATGCCGGATTCTGTTATCCACCGGAAACCAAAGTGATCCCGCTGAGCGCCGTGCTGGCGACTTCTGCCGACGGCCAGGCAACCGCCATCGAGCCCATGCCGTCGACGAGCAGCCGTCCGGCGTTCAACCCGCCGCTGCCGGTTGAGCCGCGACCGGCCCCGGAGCTCGCCACATCACCTGAGCCTGCCGCAGTGCCGCCTGCAGACACGCCTGCCCGCCTGCCCTTTACGGCGCTGTGGGCGCTGCTGATAGGTATTGGTATCGCCTTCACCCCCTGCGTGCTGCCGATGTACCCGCTGATTTCCGGCATTGTGCTGGGCGGAAAGCAGCGGCTTTCCACCGCGCGCGCCCTGTTGCTGGCCTTTATTTACGTCCAGGGGATGGCCTTAACCTACACCGCGCTGGGGCTGGTGGTGGCCGCCGCCGGTCTGCAGTTCCAGGCGGCCCTGCAGCACCCGTATGTTCTGGCGGGACTGTCGGTGGTATTTATTCTGCTGGCGCTCTCCATGTTCGGCCTGTTCACGCTCCAGTTGTCCTCGTCGCTGCAGACGCGGCTGGCGCTGCTCAGCAATAAGCGCCAGGGCGGCTCGCCCGGCGGGGTCTTTGCGATGGGCGCCATTGCCGGGCTGATCTGCTCCCCCTGCACCACCGCGCCGCTGAGCGCCATCCTGTTGTATATCGCCCAGAGCGGTAATCTCTGGTTGGGCGGCGGCACGCTGTACCTCTACGCGCTGGGCATGGGCCTGCCATTGATCCTCGTCACCGTATTTGGCAACCGTCTGCTGCCGAAGAGCGGCCCGTGGATGAGCCATGTGAAGACCGCCTTCGGGTTCGTGATCCTGGCTCTGCCCGTTTTCCTGCTGGAGCGCATTGTCGGCGACCCGTGGGGATTACGTCTGTGGTCAATGCTTGGCGTCGCCTTCTTCAGCTGGGCGTTTATCACCTCGCTGGGCGCTACCCGGCCGTGGATGCGGCTGGTACAAATCATCCTGCTTGCTGCCGCGCTGGTCAGCGCGCGGCCCCTGCAGGACTGGGCATTTGGCGCTCCGGCAGTCGAGCAGCAGGCGCATCTGACGTTCACCCGCGTCAACTCGGTGGCCGAGCTTAACCAGGCGCTGGCGCAGGCAAAAGGCCAACCGGTGATGCTCGATCTTTACGCCGACTGGTGCGTGGCGTGCAAAGAGTTTGAAAAATACACCTTTAGTTCACCTGACGTGCAGCAGGCGCTGAAAGGCACCGTGTTATTACAGATTGATGTGACGAAGAACAGCCCGCAAGACGTCGCGCTGCTGAAACACCTGCAGGTGCTCGGTCTGCCGACGATCTTGTTCTTCAACGCTGAGGGTCAGGAACAGCCTGAGCGGCGAGTCACCGGCTTTATGGATGCCGCGGCATTCAGCGCCCATTTGCGCGATTGGCAAGCGTGAGCGACACTTTAGGAGGAAAGATGGAGGAGAACACCGTGCTACGTGAAGACGTCCTGGCAGAAGCCATTAAAATTCTTGAAATTGAAGGTATCGCCAACACGTCGCTGGAGATGGTCGCTGAGCGCGTGTCCTGTCCGACGAGCGACCTGAAACGCTTCTGGCCCGATAGCGAAGCGCTGCTGTACGACGCGCTTCGCTATCTGAGCCAGCAGGTGGATGCCTGGCGCCGACAGTTGCTGCTGGACGACACCTTAAGCGCAGAGCAAAAGCTGCTGGCACGCTATGCCGCGCTCACCACCTGCGTTAGTAACCACCGCTACCCCGGCTGTCTGTTTATCGCCGCCTGCACCTTCTATCCCGATCCCCAGCACCCCATTCACCAGCTGGCGGAACAGCAGAAGCAGGCTTCGCTGGCCTATACTCATGAGCTGCTGACTCAGCTGGAGGTGGATGACCCGGAAATGGTCGCTAAACAGATGGAGCTGATCGTCGAGGGCTGCCTGAGCCGTCTGCTGATCAAGCGTAGCCAGACGGATGTGGATACGGCCCGGCGGCTGGCAGAAGATATTCTGCGCTTCGCCCAGTGTCGTATGGGCGGCGCCTTAACCTGATTCTGATATCCTAACCGCCACGTCGCGCCTATAATTTCCCCCTCACTGATTGCTGACAGGGATTGATATGCGCGCGTTCTTCTGGGCTGCCTGGCTGGGGCTGTGCTCCACACCTCTGCTGGCGGCTCCCCTGCAAGGTTTTTCCTTTACGCAAAAAGACTGGGAGCTCGCCTGCGATAACACTGGCACCTGCCGGGCGGCGGGTTACGGCGTCCGCATGGGCGAGGTCAGCGTGCTGTTGACCCGCAACGCCGGCAGCGAACAGCGCCTCGCCGCCACGGCCACCTTTGCGCAAATCGAGCACGATATCCCCGCCGACTCCACCGCCAGCCTGCTGATCGACGACCGGGATCTTGGCGCGCTGGACGCCCAGGACGACAGCCACTTCCGTCTGGACAGCGATCAGACTGCCGCCCTGCTACAGGCCCTGGCGAATCAGCGCAAAATCGAATTCACCCTTAACGGCCAGCACCTGCCGCTTTCCAGCGCCGGCAGCCGCGAGGTACTGGGTAAAATGGATGCGTTTCAGCGACGCACCGGCACCGCCGACGCGCTGCTGGATAAAGGCGATGCCGGCGACGATGCCATTTTGCCAGCCACTGCCGCCCCGGAGATTATCGCCGCCCCGGTGATCCATAACGCGCAGCCGGTGGCGCTGAGCATACTTCAGCGCCAGAAGCTGCTGCCCTCCCTGACGCCGCTGCTGAACCAGCGCTGTGACGACTGGCAGAACCCGGCCATCCCGGCGGCAGAGCGCCAGATCACGCTGACCGCGCTGGATAAAACCCATTCTCTGGTGCAGGCGCTCTGCTGGCGAGCGCCCTATAACGACGGCTATGCGCTGTGGCTGGTCGATAACGCCCAGCTGAACAAGCCACGGTTGCTGACCACCGAGGCCTCGAGCTACGCCAACGGCACTATCGTCTTTTTGCACAAAGAACGGGGCATTGCCGACTGCCTAACCGGCGAAACCCGCGTCTGGGACGGTAAAACCTTTACCCCCAGCCTGAAGTACAGCACCGGTATGTGTCGGGAAATCACCCCCGGCGGCACCTGGATGCTGCCGACCTTTGTCAGCCAGGTGATCCCCAGGCAGCAGAAAGAGGCGGATAACCTCGCCCTGCGCACGCTGTATAACGCAGTGTTAAAAGCGCAAAAAAGCGATCCAGAATTGTCGCTGAATAAGGTCGCCGAGCAGTTTCCGTTAACCGGCCATATTACCGACTTCACGCTCACCTACGCCGATGACACCCTGGTTTCGACCAGCAAACCTTCCCCGGATATCAGCGATGACGAGTGGCAGGCGTTTCTGCGCTCCTCGATCAGCGCAGATTCAGAAAACGGTAAAGTCAGCTTTACCCTGATCGATCTCGACGGTGACGGCAAACGCGATCTGATCATCGACAGCTACGTGGGCGGCACCGGGCTCTTCAGCTACACCGGGGTGCTCCGGCGCGGCGATAATGACTTTGCCGCCGTCGACGGCAGCGACAGTGATAACGGCGATGATTTCGATGCCGGGGTGCCCGGCGCCCTCTTTTCTATCAATGGCCGCGGGGCTAACCAATGGAACCACTGGGTCAAAATCAACGGTCAGGTGTATGCCCTGTGGTACAACGGCCAGTTTGGCGAAGATAATCTCTACCTGCTGCGCCCGTTCAGCACTGCGAGCCAGACGCCCGCGGTGACGGTTCGCTATCGCTATACGCTGAACAGCATCCGCTCCCCGGAGAAAGACCAGCCGTTAACCCCACCCCTCAGCGACAGCGATAAAGTGGATCTGCTGCGTTCGCTGGAGGTCATGCAGGGCAGCCTGCTGAAAGACAAACCCGTCAGCGACAACGATGCGCCGATCTGCCCCATCCCACCGGGCACCTCCGCCGACGAGGCGGATAACTACTACAGCGGCGTCGCCATCAACTATATCTATGAGACAGTGGCCTATATTCCGGTCTGGCTGAACGGGAAGTGCTATATCGGCACTATTTTTAGCCACCATGGCGCCTATCGCCACGGCGTGGATGCGGAAATTACGCTGAGCTCCCCGCGCGAGGATGAAGAGGTCATTGGCGATTATATTATCTCCGGGTTGCGCCACGTAATCGCCATTACCAGCGGCTGGAAAACCCGCGAGGGTGATAACGGCATGCAGTGAAGTTAAGCCAAAACGCGCCTTTGAACGCAGAATTGCCGCAAAGATAAGCAATCGATAAGTAATTTAAGAAATTTGGTTGACGGGGTGGGCGGATTACGGTTTAATGCGCCCCGTTGCCCGGATAGCTCAGTCGGTAGAGCAGGGGATTGAAAATCCCCGTGTCCTTGGTTCGATTCCGAGTCCGGGCACCACTTATTCAGAGAACCCAGCCCATGGCTGGGTTTTTGCTTTTCTACGACCGGACTCTCCATCGAACTCCATTCGATTATTCGCCGCACAGCGGCTCACCCCTTCGGGGCCAGCGCGACAAGCGCGCTGTTCAACGCCTGCGGCGTTAGTCCGAGTCCGGGCACCACTATTTAAAGAACCCGCCCAAAAGGCGGGTTTTTGCTTTTCTGCATCCGGACTCTCCATCGAACTCCACTCTATGATCCCCTACCCGGCGGCGCTGCGCTTGCGCGGGCCTACGCTGTTTGAACCTGTGGAGGACCCGTAGGTCGGATAAGGCATTTATGCCGCCATCCGGCACAACCGCAGGTACGGCGTCTGATGTGTATCGCCCGGCGGCGCTGCGCTTGCGCGGGCCTACGCTGTTTGAGCCTGCGGGGGGACCCGTAGGCCGGATAAGGCATTTATGCCGCCATCCGGCACAACCGCGGGTACGGCGTCTGATGTGTATCTCCAGGCGGCGCTGCGCTTGCACAGGCCTGAGGGATGAGGAAACGCCTGCGCAAACGCAGGCCGGATAAGACGAAGCCGTCAGGCAAACGCCATGAAGAAAGGGATTACTCGGCGGCCGTTTTCCCTTTGCCGGGCAGCCTGAACGCTTCGCCATAGGGCTTCGCGATACCCATGCGATATTGTGTCTCTTTGGCCGCCTGGTGCAGGTCGGCAAACTCCTCTTTCGGCGCTGGCGGACGTTGCGCCTTTTTCAGACACTGATTACGATGGTGACGGATCCACTCTCTGTCATCATCGTTCAGGCAGCGCTGCATCACCTCAATCCATCTGGATGCCGCCCGACGGTAGAGCCCACTCGCCTCTAACCGTTCAGCAATACTGTCCCTTATTCTCATCCACCTCGCTCCTCTGATGCTTTCACGATATCCCATGGTATTCCGACACCTGAGCCGGAATACCATGGTAGAGTTAATTTATGACAAAACTATTCCTGTGCAGCGCAAGGAATATATTCATTATAATAATCGCTGTGCATAGCAAACCGCATTCGCGGTAATTACTTCCAAAGAGCTCCGGAATTATATGTCGAACGCCGCCATGGATACCGGACGGTATCGACGGTTGTACCTATCAATAGCTATTTAATTTATTATATTTCCGTTATCAAATACCTTGCGATGTCATCCACTCCCTGTACAACCAAGCCTCATGGCGACCTAACGGAGTGCTCCAGCAGTTTATTTCTGAAGATAAATAAGCAGGCTTCATTAAAATTATCTAACCCCAGTCGCTCATAAAGCGCAGTGCGCTTCCGGTAAAGGCTTTTTACCGAGGTATTCAGATTCACCGCCACCTCCTCCATGGTCATACCCGCCCCAAGCAAACGTAGCATTAACTGTTCAGACAAACTTAAGCGCAGATCGTCAAACCACTCTTTGGTCAGCCGCTTGCTCTTCATCTCCAGAAAAAGCCCAAATAATGTCGCCATATCGGCGGGTGATAATGACATGTTTAAAAACGATTTCAGACTCAGTAAATGCTCTTCCCGATGGCGCATATCGAGGACGATACAACATATTCGCTTTCTGGATTGTGCCGCCTCCATCACCAGGTAATCGTAATGACAAAGCGGCGAACGGCTATCAACCAGCAGAGAGACCTCATCAACCTCATTATCTAAAATCGTTTTTCCGCTAGAATCTAACTGAATGATATCAGGAAAGAAATTCTTAACCCCTTGAAAAAGATAGTAATCCTGAGTAACCAATATCATTGAAGTTGCCACAAATCGTCCCTTTAACATTTAATCAACAAATTCTCGTCAACCAGACGTTTTCCTTCCCCCTTTGGACGCTTCGCATGGCGGTAAAAATAACGAGACCTGTGATTTATCATTAGCGCGGCATCTGACTCTGGCTGTGAAAACCCTCCTTGCGTTCTGATGGAAAATAAACGGATTAATTATAAATAAAAAAAAACCACAGAAAAGATGCTTTTTTTGGCATTGAGAATTTTTGTCAGAAATCATCTTAAATATCCAGTGAAAACCACCAACCTCTTCACAATATAAGCAGCACATCAATTTTGAAACAAAATTCCAACCCTCTTTCTTTTTTATTTATTTCAGTAAGTTAAAGAAATCAACTTCAACAACGCCGCTCGAATTAAGTCGATTTTACAGAATTATCTTAAAACGCAGCTCATCATTTACTCATATTTATCCGCTGCCGTATCGGGTATAAATTATCCATTCAATTATCGACAGGAGATATGTTTATTACTTTGCAATAAGTCATTCACCCGCAGTGCCAGTCAGCTAAATGGGACCATCCTCATCCTTTAACTCACCGTCAAAGGACGGTCGTGTTGTGCAATGGATTCTTGATGAACATATGGCAAATAGAAATGGAAAGATCACCTTATTCAAATACGTTATTGTTTAATCGCAACACGAAACTCTCGCTGTCAATCGGCTTGCTTTTGCTCTTCCCGGCGCTGGTTCAGGGAGCAGACTCGCTCTATGACCAGCAGATCCTGCAAGCGCGTCAAGGCCAGTACGCCCCCTTTCTCTCTTATCTTCAGCAGTACCAGCTGCGGCATGCCTTAACCCCTTCTCAGGTGGCGGACTGGCTGCAGGTAGCTCTCTGGGCCGGCCAGGACGATGAAGTGGTGAAAGTCTGGCGACGCTATCAGGTTTATATGCCGCTTCCCGCACGCGGTACCGCCGCGGCGGCACAGGCCCTGCGTAACCAGAAACAGTGGCAAGCCTCGCTCACCCTCTGGCAGCAGGCTCTCAGCCAGGCCCCTGACAGTGACGATTATCGTATCGGCTATATCAAAACGCTGGCCGATGCCCGCAAGGACGGCGAGGCGCTCAGCGAAGCGCGTCGCCTGGTAGCGGAGCAGGCGAGCGTTGCCCACCTGCAGACGCTCTCTTATGTCTACCTGCGGCTTGGCAAAAGCTGGGACCAGCTGTTGGTGGACACGCAGATCCTCGATCGTGAGCCGCAAAACAAAGCCGCGCTGGCCAGCCTGATGGCGACCCTGACCCGCAACCGGATCGATTCCCCTGCTCTCGGCCTGGCGGATAGCGTCGAACTGACGCCTGCGGAAAAGCGCAATCTGCAGTTGAACGCCGCCGCCGAACTGGTGCGCCTTGCCGATACCCCTTCCCGCGAAGAAAACGCGCGTTACGCGCTGGCCCGCACGGCGCTCACGCAGTATGACGCGATGATTGCCGCCTGGCACCCCGACCCACAGGCTGCGCCCGACATCATCCGGGCGCGCATTGATCGTCTGGGTGCGCTGTACGCCAATGCAGATTACGCGCAGGTCATCCGTGAATACCAAAATCTCATCGCGCAGCAGCAGACCGTTCCCGACTGGGCCATCGGCTGGGTCATCTCCTCTTATATCGCCCTTAAGCAAATTGAGCCTGCGCTGACGCTTATTCACCAGCATCCCTCGTGGCTGACAAGCCAACAGAATGAGGAACACGAGCTTTTCTACGCCCTGCTGGACACCGGTCAGTACCCGGCGGCGCAACAGTATGTCGCCCGCTTCACCCGGAATGCACCCTACATCCGTCGTCTCTACGGTTCGCCGACGCCGCAGCCGAATGACGACTGGCTCACTGCACAGTCGCTTAACGTGCACTATTTAGCGGCCACCAACGCCCTGCCGCAGGCCGAAGCCCGGATGCAGCGCCTGGCGGCAACGGCCCCCGGCAATCAGGGCCTGCAGATAGATTATGCCGCCCTTCTGCAGGACAGAGGGCTACCGCGAGCCGCCGAAAGCCAGCTAAAAGCAGCGGAATCTCTGGAACCCGCCAGCCTGCAGCTGGAGCGCCAGCAGGCCTGGGTCGCCCTCGATCTGCAGGAGTGGCGGCAAATGGATCTGCTGACTGACGACGTCGTCGCCCGCTCGCCACGGGATCTGAATACCCAGCGCCTGGCCAGAGCGCGCGAGGTCCATCATCTTTCCGAACTTCGCCTGAGCGTTGGCAAAGGGCTGCACTCCGACAACCCGGTGAGCGGCACCCACGACCTCAGTTTTGAGACGGCGATCTACAGCCCGCCGCTAGCCGACAGCTGGCGGTTGTTCGGCGGGCACCGCTTCGCTGAAGGCAATTTTGAAGAGGGGAAAGGCAGCCGTCGCCAGCTGTTCGCCGGCGTTGAATGGCGCCCGCGCGACTACTGGGGCGAGCTTGAACTCTCCAGCGTCAATTTTCACGGCGAGAACAAGCCCGGCGTCCGCCTTTCCGCCGCCCACGACGTCAGCGATCGCTGGCAGCTGGGCGGCGAACTGGAGCGGATTTCGCAGCAGACTCCGCTGCGCGCGTTACGCAACGGCGTCAGCGCCAACCGCGGCGAAGGCTGGCTGCGCTGGTATCAAAACGAACGCCGGGAATACCGCGTCAGCGTGGCCGCCAGCCGGTTTACCGATCGCAACCGCCGCCAGGAGTACACCCTCTCCGGTAAAGAGCGCCTCTGGCAGACGCCGTGGTTAACGCTGGATCTGCAGCCCGGTCTGTCGGCCAGCGCCAATAGCCGCACCGACACCGCCTACTACAGTCCGGCACGGGACCTCGCCGCCACCGCGGCGCTGGCCGTCGATCACACGCTTTACCAGCGCTATGACACCGTCTGGAGCCAGCAGCTGCTCGCCGGCGGCGGCAGCTACTGGCAAAAAAATCACGCCGCCGGGGCGATCACGGTGCTGGGTTATGGGCAGCGCCTGCGCTGGAACAACGTCGTCGACACCGGGGTGATGCTGAACTGGGACAAACGCCCCTACGACGGTAAACGCGAAAACAACCTCGCCATCACTCTTGATGCAAATATACGGTTTTAAGGATGACCATGCTGAACACGACCCTGCGCAACGGCCTGATGCTTCTCGTCTGGCTGTGCCTTATCTTCAGCGTGCGTGCTGAGGAAGTCCCCTTCCTCGCCCCGCAGCAGCGCCCCCAACCGGAGGCCAATCAACCCTGGCCGGCGGATCGCTTTCTGGTGCTGGCCTACCATGACGTCGAAGACGATGCCGCCGACCAGCGTTATCTTTCAGTGCGCACCAGTGCGCTCAACGAACAGATCGCCTGGCTGCTGCATCACGGGTACCATGCGGTGAGCGTCCAGGACATTCTCGATGCACACCATGGCGTTAAGCCGCTGCCGGCCAAGGCTTTTCTTCTCAGCTTCGACGATGGCTATAGCAGCTTTTACACCCGCGTCTGGCCGCTACTTAAAGCCTGGAATGTTCCGGCGCTGTGGGCGCCGGTGGGCAGCTGGGTGGACACTCCCGCTGGCCAGCCCGTTAATTTTGGCGGCCTGATGACGCCGCGCGAGCGCTTCGCTACCTGGGAGATGGTGCGCGAGCTCAGCCGCTCGCCGCTGGTGGAGATCGGCGCGCACACCTGGGCCTCGCACTACGGTCTGCCGGCCAATCCGCAGGGCAGCCGCGAGCCCGCCGCCGCCAACCGCGGCTGGGATAAAACCACCGGCCGCTATGAAAGCGACGCGCAGTTTACCCGGCGCATGGCCGATGACGTGCAGAAAGTGACGGCGAAAATCCACGAGGTCGCCGGGAAAGCGCCGCGCGCCTGGGTGTGGCCCTATGGCGCCGCCAGCGGCAGCACCCTGGCTATCGCCAAACAGCAGGGGTATCAGCTGGCGTTTACGCTGAACGACGGCCTGGGCAATGTGAAAGATCTGGACAATATTCCGCGCATGCTGATCGCCGGTAACCCGTCGATCAAGGCCTTTGCCAACGCCGTAACCCAGATTCAGGAAGCCGATCCTGTTCGGGTGATGCATGTGGATCTGGACTATGTCTATGACCCCAATCCCGTCCAGCAGGCGAAAAATATCGATAAGCTGGTGCAGCGCGTCTATGACATGAAAATCAGCCATGTCTTTCTGCAGGCCTTTTCCGACCCGCAAGGCGACGGCACGGTCAAGTCGCTCTATTTCCCCAACCGCTGGCTGCCGATGCGCGCCGACCTGTTTAACTTCGTCTCCTGGCAGTTGCAGACCCGCGGCGGGGTGAAGGTCTATGCCTGGATGCCGGTGCTGGCCTTCGATCTCTCGTCCGATCTGCCGCGCGTTCAGCGCTGGGATCCGCAAACCGGGAAGGCGTTACTTGCCCGCCAGCCGTACGTTCGCCTGTCGCCCTGGGATCCCCGGGTTCGCCAGCAGATCACCGACATCTACGAAGATCTGGCCCGGCACGCCAGCTTCAGCGGGATTCTGTTTCACGATGACGCCGTGCTGACCGATTTTGAAGACGTGAGCCCGGAGGCGGTCGCCGCCTGGCGGCAGACGGGTCTGGGGCACGATGCCGGCCCGGTGCCCCAACGTCCGCAAGAGCGCCAGGCATGGATGCGTTTCAAAAGCCAAACCCTGACCCGCTTCACTCTGGATCTACGCCAGGCGGTGCAGGCCATCCGCGGCCCGCAGGTGAAAACGGCGCGTAATCTCTTCGCCCTGCCGATCCTGGAGCCGCAGAGCGAAGCCTGGTTCGCGCAGAATCTGGATGACTTCCTTGCCGCCTATGACTGGACGGTACCCATGGCGATGCCGCTGATGGAGTCCGTACCGATTGACGCCAGCCAGGCCTGGCTGACGCGGCTGGTCCAGGCCGTCGCCAGCCACCCGGGCGCGCTGAAGAAAACCATCTTTGAACTGCAGGCCCGAGACTGGAACCGACGCCAGCAAAACGCCATTCCCGACCAGCAGCTGGCGGACTGGATGCGTTTGCTGCGGCTGAACGGCGTCAAAAACTACGGCTACTACCCTGACGATTTTATTAACAACCAGCCTGATATCTCCCGTATCAGGCCGCAATTTTCTTCCTGGTGGTACCCTGACCATGACTGATCGCATTATCGCATTGTGCATTTTATGCCTCGTATTCGGGCTGCCGTTAGGCGTCGCAGCGGTATTTACCGGCGAGCTTATCCTCGACTTTGTCTTCTTCTGGCCGCTGTTTATGTCAGTGCTGTGGATCACCGGGGGCCTTTATTTCTGGTTTCAGCTGGAACGCCACTGGCCGTGGGGGGAGGATACCCCGCCGCCGACGCTGCCGGGCAATCCGCTGATTTCGATCCTGATCCCTTGTTTTAACGAGGAGAAAAACGCTCGGGAAACCATCAGCGCGGCGCTGGCCCAGCGTTACGCCAATCTCGAAGTGATCGCCATTAACGACGGCTCTTCGGACAACACCGCCCAGGTGCTCCAGCAGCTGGCGCAGGAGGAGCCGAGGCTGCGGGTGATCCACCTTGCCGCCAATCAGGGAAAAGCGGTAGCGCTCAAAGCAGGCGCCGCCGCCGCCCGCGGCGATCTGCTGGTCTGCATCGATGGCGACGCCCTGCTGGACCGGGATACCGCGGCCTGGCTGGTCGCGCCGTTGATCCACTATCCGCACGTCGGGGCGGTCACCGGCAATCCGCGGATCCGCACCCGATCCACGCTGATCGGCCGCATTCAGGTGGGTGAGTTCTCGTCGATCATTGGGCTTATCAAGCGGACGCAGCGGATCTATGGCCGGGTCTTTACCGTCTCCGGTGTGATTGCCGCCTTCCGGCGCCAGGCGCTGGCGGACGTCGGCTACTGGAGCCCGGATATGATCACCGAAGATATTGATATCAGCTGGAAGCTTCAGCTCCGCCACTGGGACATCTTTTTCGAGCCGCGGGCGCTGTGCTGGATCCTGATGCCGGAGACCCTCAAAGGGTTATGGAAGCAGCGTCTGCGCTGGGCGCAGGGCGGCGCGGAGGTTTTTCTGGTCAACCTCCGTCGCCTGTTTCACTGGGAGCATCATCGGATGTGGCCGCTGTTTCTGGAGTATGCCTGCTCCACGCTGTGGGCCTTTGCCTACGCGGTTACCATTCTGCTGTTTATCCTCAGCCGCCTGATGCCGCTGCCTGACAATCTGGCGGTGCACAGCCTGTTTCCGCCGGAGTTCACCGGCATGCTGCTTGGCGTGATGTGCCTGCTGCAGTTCGTCGCCAGTCTGTATATCGAGCGACGCTACGAGAAAAAGGTCGCCAAATCACTGTTCTGGGTGATCTGGTTCCCGATGGTCTACTGGATGATCGGCCTGCTGACCACGCTGGTCGCTTTTCCGAAAGTGATGGTGAAACGTCAACGTTCCCGCGCGCGCTGGGTGAGTCCGGACCGGGGAAAAGGAAGCCTGTGATGAATGAAAATACGCTCATCTTAACCGAACACCGTGTGCTGCCCCGGCTGGTCGACGCCGGTTTAACGCTGCTGGCCTGGCTCGGTTTTCTGTTCTTTCTGTACGCCAATTTGCTGATGCAGTTCATCGCGCCGCCCTCTCCGCGCTGGGAGTCGCTGATGGCTTCACTGAATACGGCGCTGGTGTATCTGCTGATTGCCGCGCTGAACGGCTGGCTGTTGATCCTCTGGTATCATTACAACCGGCGCCGCGCTCGCACCCGGCATCATACCGCGGTGCTCACCCTGCGACATGATGAGCTGGCGAGCAGCTTTAACGTTGCGCCGCAAATTATCTCGGAGATGAGCCGCTATAATTTGCTCACCGTTTACCACGATCAAATCGGGCAGATTATTGATTTAAAAAGCCACGCGTTACCGCCGCCGCAGGAAGAGAGCGATCGCGCATGAGAGCAAGGCCGCCGTCGGCGGCCTGTATGGGTTACGACGCCGTGGATCAGCCGCCGGCTTTTTTGATGGCGGCTTCCAGCGAGGCCTGATCCGCCAGCCCCGGGAAGACGGTGATGCTGGCTTCCGTGGCGCCGGTGGTCGGCATCACGATCACGCCCGGCGTGCCGCTCAGACCAATCTCCTGCGCCAGATCGTTAATGCTCTGCAGCACCGGTTCGACGTCGGTGGCCTTCTTCGCATCAAAGCCGGCTTTCTTCGCCTGCTGCTGGATATCCGCCGTCGTCAGCTTACCTTCGTTATGGCCGGTAGCGTAAATCCCGTTATGGTAGGCCAGATAGGCATCCGCCCCTTTCTGCTGATAGATCTGCAGGCCGGTTTTTGCCGCCTCCAGCGAGCTTTCCCAGCGGCCGCCGAAAATCGGCCACTCTTTAAAGGCGAAACGGGTCTGCGGGTGCGCTTTAATCACCTGCTCCATCACCGGCGCCAGACGGCTGCAGTACACGCACTGGTAGTCGAAGAATTCGATCACCGTGACTTTGCCGTTGGCCGGGCCGTAGGTCGGGGTATTTTTATCCTGGGTCAATACAGCCGCGTTTTTCAGCACTGCCTGAGTGGCCGCGCTGGCCTGCTGTTCAGCCTGTATTTGCTGCAATTTCTGGCTCGCCTGCAGGAGGACTTCCGGGTGGGCGACCAGGTAGTCGGCGGCGATTTTGCCGATTTTCGCCTCCTGTTCCGGGGTGAAGGTCGCCGGCGCGTCAGCGGCAGAGGCCATCGCCGGCAGTAAGACAGCGCTCAGCAGGGCGACAGAGAGGTATTTCTTGTGGCCAGACATAGTGGGGATCCTTGCGATAAGTGAACGGCAGGTGAGTCTGGGTGACAAAATATCACCCTTTTTCGCCGAAGCCTTGCCCAACGGCGCGTTGATTCGTAACTTTATTTTTCAGGCACGCTTTTCCCGCGCGACGGCGTGGGTCTGCGTCAGTGGTCAATGCGCCCCAGGCGGAGTACCCTGCGCAGCGGTTTTTCTTGCTCTTTTTTCAGGTGGTTTCTCTCGAAATGAATGCGTTACTCCAACAATGGGACATGGCGGTGATTATGCTGCAGATTGTCGCCATCGATTTACTGCTGGGCGGCGATAACGCCGTGGTGATAGCCATGGCTTGCCGCAAACTGCCGCCACAAAAGCGCACCAAAGCGATCATCATCGGTACCGTGGGGGCGATCCTGGCGCGCGTGCTGCTGCTGGCGCTCGCCCTGTATCTTCTGTCGCTACCGTGGCTGAAAATAGTCGGCGCGTTGCTCCTGCTGTGGATTGGTATGAAGCTGGTGAGTAATGAGGAAGAAGAGAGCGAGGTCGGCAGCTCCGCGAGCCTGTGGCGCACCGCGATCACCATCACCGTCGCCGATGTGATCATGTCGCTGGATAATGTGTTGGCGGTCGCTGCGGCGGGAAAAGGGCACATTGCGCTGGTCGCCCTCGGCGTGGCGATCAGCATTCCGATTATCGTCGCGGGCAGTAAACTGGTCCTGGTCCTGCTCACCCGCTTTCCCGCCGTGGTGCTGTTGGGCGGAATGCTCATCGGCTGGATTGCCGGCTCAATGCTGGTCAGCGATCCCACCATTCAGCAACTGTTTCCCGCCGCCGGGGACGGCACCGCGCGCGTGGCTGGCGCCGTCGGCGCGCTGCTGGTGCTGTTTGAAGGATGGCGCCGCCGCCCACGGCCGCAGGCGAAAGAGTAGCCTCGCCCACGACGCCGCCGACCCCGACGGCGTCAAGTTTCCGCCACTTTTCTTCCCCTTCAGGGCGCATTTGCCCTACGCTTTATACTGACGCCTGTTCCAGGGAATATGTAACCACCGCACTGAGCATAGATGAGATAAAATCATGGAATTGAAGGATTATTATGCCATTCTCGGGGTGCAACCAACCGACGATCTGAAAACTATCAAGACCGCCTACCGCCGCCTGGCGCGCAAATATCACCCCGACGTCAGTAAAGAAAGCGATGCCGAAGCCAAATTCAAGGATCTCGCCGAAGCCTGGGAAGTCCTGAAAGATGAGCAGCGGCGCGCCGAATACGATCAGCTCTGGCAGCATCGCAACGATCCCGGCTTCGGTCGCCAGCAGCAGACACACGAGCAGAGCTACAGCCAGCAAGATTTCGACGACATCTTCTCCTCCATGTTTGGCCAGCAGGCGCATCAGCGTCGCCGTCAGCATGCCGCACGCGGCCACGATCTGGAGATCGAAGTGGCGGTGTTCCTTGAAGAGACGCTGGCCGAGCAGACGCGCACCATCAGCTATAACCTGCCGGTGTACAACGTGTTTGGCATGATCGAAAGTGAAACGCCGAAAATGCTGAATGTGAAGATCCCCGCCGGGGTAGTCGATGGTCAGCGTATCCGTCTGAAAGGCCAGGGAACGCCGGGCGAAAACGGCGGCCCGAACGGCGATCTGTGGCTGGTTATCCACATCGCTCCGCATCCGCTATTCGATATTGTCGGCCATAACCTGGAGATCGTCCTGCCGCTGGCGCCATGGGAGGCCGCGCTGGGCGCGAAAGTCACGGTGCCCACCCTGAAAGAGAGCATTCTGCTGACGGTGCCGCCGGGCAGTCAGGCAGGGCAGCGACTGCGTATCAAGGGCAAAGGGCTGGTGAGCAAAACCCACACTGGCGATTTGTTCGCCGTCATCAAAATTGTCATGCCGCCAAAACCAGATGAAAAAGCGCGTGAGCTCTGGCAACAATTGGCCGCCGCCGAAGCCAGCTTCGATCCGCGTAAGACATGGGGGAAAGCCTGATGGCTACAGTAACAGTGACGTTTACCATTACCGAATTGTGCCTGCGTACCGGGGTATCGGAAGAGGAGCTGACGGAGATCGTCGGCTTGGGGATGATTGAACCGCACCAGCCGCAGGCGGAAACCTGGCTATTCGACGACAGCGCGGTGACGATTGTCCATCGCGCGGTGCGCCTGCGTAACGAGCTGGAGCTGGACTGGCCGGGGATCGCGGTGGCGCTGACCCTGCTGGATGAAAACGCGCGGCTGACTCGCGAAAATCGCCTGCTGCAGCAGCGCCTGGCCCGCTTCCTCGCCCACGGATAGGGCGACATCCCGGGTGGCAGCGTTCCGCCTTCGTGCCGGATGGCGGCTACGCCTTATCCGGCCTACAAACGGCACTGGGCCCACCATTACATTGGATCCGTAGGCCCGCGCAAGCGTAGCGCCGCCGGGCATGGCCACAGGCAGGGAGCCGCCTGTATGCCGGATGGCGGCTACGCCTTATCCAGCCGACAAACTAAGCACAGCGCAAGCCGGGGAATTTCCCGGGTCGCGGCGTTCCGCCTTACCCGGGCTACCGGACAGTGCAAACAGTAGCCCGGCTAAGCGTAGCGCAAGCCGGGGAGTTTCCCGGATAGCGCAAACCGGGAATAGCGCTTAATCCGGTAACGAACCGGCGAGATTACGCGCGGAGACGCTCTCGCTGACCGGCGCGGGCGGCTCCGGCGCCTTAGCTGGAGCCGCCGCTGGCGCGGATGCCGGGGCGGAAGAGGCCGGCTGGATCTCAAGGAACGAAGCCAGCATCTTACGCAGCGTTTCCGGTTTAGTATCTTCCGCCAGCAGCGCCGCCAGCATCGACGGCAGGCGGCTATCGACTTCCCCTAACGCCAGCCCCGCCAGCAGCGCCGTACGCGACATATCGCCGCGGTCGCCACGGTGATGGGCCTCAATTTTTGCGTCCGCGAAGCGCTCGCTGGCGCTGATATCCGGGCGCAGGTAAATCAGCACTTTTCTGCGATCCAGAGTCATAGACGCTCCTTAGCCAATAATTTTCAGACCACGCACCAGGGCAAACTGCGGCTCTTCAGCCACCACGAAACGGTCCTCGCGCAGCCCCATACGTTCACGAATCGCATCGGCCACCAGCGGCGCGCCGCCGCCAATCACGATGGCGTGCGAATAGCCTTTAAAGCTATCAATCGCCGTCAGGACGCGGGTGGTCAGACGTTCAATGCTGCTATTGATCACCTTCTTCACCTCAGAAACCGCATCCGGATCGTTGATGTTGTCGGTCAGGTATTCTTCGTCGTGGCGGTTGATGATTATCTGGTCAACGTTATAGCTGGAAGTGTCGGTATTCGCCCGGGCCAGCGCCAGCTTAACGGCATCGGTCACCAGCGACACGCCCAGCTTCGGATCGCCGTAAATGCGCGAAACCGAGGTCATCTGCCCGGCGACCATTGAAATATCCAGCGTGGTGCCGCCAAGGTCGATAATCAGCACCGAATGCGACGGTTTCAGTTCATCGCACAGGCTGATCCCCGCCGGAATGGATTCCGGACGCACGGTAACTTTCGTGATATTGAACACCACGCCTTTGTTCAGTTTAACGTCGCGCAGCAGGCTCTTTTTCTTACGCTCAATGTTATCAAGACGATATTGCGCATCTTCGTCGTAAAATTCGGTCAGCGGCAGGGTGACCACAATCTCGACATCCTGCGGCTCAAGACCGCTGGTCAGCAGCGCGTGATGGACAGCGATGGAGTTCAACGGGCTATATTGCCAGTCAATGTTATTGGTGGGGAGCGCATCGGGAGTGATCAGGTCGAATGAGTACTTTTCATCATCCACGGTGTAGTTAAAAGGCTTCCCGGAACCGAAGGTGGCAGACCAGCCGCGTTTGAAACTGTTGGGGCTGATATGGGTGAAAGTTTCGCCATCTTGCTCCCACAGCATTTTGATATTGGTTGAACCATCATCGATAAAAATGCGCATCGCATTGCTCCATCACTGAGACAAATAAGAGAAAAATGTAAGACCCAAAAAGAGTAGCAAGAGTTAAAAAGCCGCGCAAGTGCACGAAAAAGAGACAATTCAGAGTTTTATTTGAGAAAAAATGGAGAAACGAACAATTCAATGCGCCCTGAAAGAGAAATAACTGAGACAAAATAGAGAAATACAGTTTCTCTCTTTCTGTCTGTTTCAGACACTGTTCTTGTACAAAAAGAGAGCATCCCTCCCCTCTTTCCTCAGCGGTTTTCGCACGCTTTTTACACCTGGTTGGGTACCACAATCGGCCGTTCCGGCTCGACGACATTTTCCGGTACCCGGCGATATTTATCCAGCAGGTGAATCTGAATACGGCGCAACATATCGCCATTCAGTTTGTAATAACGGAAATAGAGAAACAGCGTCAGGGCGAAAAAGAGCGTCGGCAGCGCAATCATAATCGCCTGCATCCCCAGCAGCGTGTGAGATGACTGCACAACATTCGGCACGTAGCCGATGATACCGAGCACGATGGCAATAAACCAGGCCGCAAACGCCGAGCCCGCTTTCACCACCAGCGTCTGTACCGAGTAGGCGATGCTTTCGCAGCGGATATTCATCGTATATTCGCCGTAGTCGACGGTATCGGCCACCATAATAACCTGCAGCACCCAGAACAGCGCGGTGCCGATATTCAACAGCACCCCGGCCAGCGAAATCAGCGCGATGTTGTAAACGCCGCTCAGCGCCATCAGCAACAGCACGCCGCAGCCCAGCACGGGCATGATCGAAGCACCCGCCCACAGAATGCGCCGCGACAGCCCTTTCACCAGTCGTGGGAACAGGATCAGCGTCAGCAAATTCGCCGCCCCCGCGTAGGACATGTAATACGGGAACATCTCCGCGCTGCCAATCACGTAGGTAAAGTAGTAAATGGCAAAGCCAGCGATAATGTTCGCCGCCGTGTTATAGGCCAGCGCCATGCCTAACAGGCAGGCCAGCTGATCGTTTTTATAGATGAGCGCCACCATCTGGCGCAGTGAAAGATGGCTGGAATCCTCGCTCACGCCGCTATCCGAGGAGTAAACCTCATGCACGTTACGCAGGGTGACCAGGGTGGAAATCACAAAGAAGGCAATCAGCACCAGGGTAAACATCTGGAAACCGAAACCGCGGTCGGCGCCGCCCACGGCGCTGACAAACGGCAGCGTGACGCCGGCCGTCACAAACCCAGCAAGGCTGGCGAAAAAGCGCGGGTAAGGCACCAGTTGTTCACGTTCACGTTTATCGAGGGTAATGGTCGGCACCAGCGACCAAAACGGCACATCCATGATGGTGTAGGTGAAGCCCCACAGCAGGTAGGTTAGCCACACCCACGCCAGTAGGGCCCCGCCGCTGAAGTGATGGGCGCTGAACAGCATATACAGCACCACCGAGTTGGTTATCGTGCCGATCAGGATCCACGGTTTAAACTTCCCCCATCGCGATCGCGTACAGTTGACGATCCATCCCATGATCGGATCGGCTATCGCATCGAGGATCCTTGCCACCAGGAACAAGGTGCCAACCACCCCAACCGACAGGCCAACAATATCGGTGTAGTAATACATCAGATACATGTAGACGATACCGATAGCGAAATCTTTACCAAAGGCACCAAATCCGTAGCTGAGCTTTGTTGTCATTGAAATACTCATAGGGTCCAGGTCGCTGTCGCCAGCGCCTCCTTCAGCGTTTGATAGAGCGTGACAGGCACCGCCGGGTTCGTTGCCCCCGGCGGCATGAGAGGATTAACGGTGCAGCCAGGCCGGCAGCCAGTCGCCGTGGCTGGCGATCAGATCGTCCACCAGCGCGTAGATCTCTTCGATCCCCAGCACCGCGGCGGTGTGCGGATCCATCATCGTGGCGTAATAGACGTAATCGCGATTTTCAGTGAGGATCGCCTGCGTCAGCAGCGTCTGCACGTTGATATTGGTCTGCATCAGCGCCGCCAGATGCGCCGGCAGCGCGCCCACTTTCGTCGGCTGAATACCGTTGGCGTCCACCAGGCAAGCCACTTCCACGCAGCAACCCTGCGGCAGGTTGTCGATGAGATCATCGTTGCGCACATTGCCGTACACCACGCTTGGCTCGCCGGTCCAGATGGCGTTCATGATGGTGCTGGCATACTCGCGGGATGGTTTCACCTCGATGCGCTCGCCGCGCTGATAGCTCTCCAGCTCCTGATGCCAGTTGGCCAGTTGCTCGACGCAGCGTTTCGGGTATTCATCCAGCGGCACTTTATAGCGAGCAATAAGGTCATCGCGGCCCGGCTTGATAAACCATGGCGTATATTCCGCGAAATGCTCCGACGATTCGGTGACAAAGTAGCCCAGCTTTTTGAACATTTCGTAGCGGACGATGTTTTCGCAACGCGGGTTGCCGTGCAGGTTAGGCTTCGGCGCCCGGCCCTCGGCGTAGGCCTGCAGCAGGTCGGGATAGAGACTGCCGTAGCTGCCATCCGCGAGCTTTTTCTCCAGCGACAGATAGAACGCCATATGGTTGATTCCCGCGCAGCGGTAGCGTAAATCCGCCGGATCGAGATCGAGGTCGCGCGCCAGCTCTTCCACCGTCCCCTGTACCGAATGGCAGAGGCCAACCTGCTTGATATGCGGGTAGCGGGCGTACATGGCCCAGGTATTCATCGCCATCGGGTTGACGTAGTTAAGCAGGGTGGCGTCCGGGCAGACCTCGGTCATATCGTCGCAGATAGCCCACAGGTGCGGGATGGTGCGCAGCGCGCGCATAATGCCTCCCGGCCCCAGCGTATCGGCAATGGTCTGCTCCAGGCCGTGGCGCTTGCAGACGGTAAAATCGGTGACCGTACAGGGCTCATAGCCGCCAATCTGGAAAGCGACCACAACGAAATCGGCACCCTGCAGGGCGGTTTTACGATCGCGATGGCAGCTGATTTCGCCGTTCGCGCCCACCGAATCCATCAGCTTGCGCACCACGATATGCGACTCTTCCAGCCGGGTTTCATCGATATCCATCAGCGCGATATGCGCCGATTTCAGCGCCGGGCGCTGGAAAACATCACCGAGAATATTTTTGACGAACACCGTCGAACCGGCGCCGATAAAAGTAATTTTTGGGGCGGTCATCACGCACTCTCCATCAGGTCATTGAACACTTGCAGAGTGGCACGTCGTTCAGCGTTACGCTGCCCTGTTCCCGCCGGAGCATTCCCGTAAACTCAGATCGGCCATTAAGCGCCACAAAATCTGAGTTTTTGGCAATAGATCGACTTAAAAGGAGAGAAAACGGGCCGGTTATTCCGCTAAGCTGTAGTCAGTTCTGGCGAAAAATGCAGCCACTCTGACAATCCAGGAATACGTTAATCATGGAACACCGCTTTACTTCCCTGCCCCCCGATCCCTTTATGTGCAGCAGCGACGAAAAGCAGAGCCGCAGCCCGCTGGCGCTCTACTCCGAGTATCAGCGTATGGATATCGAACTGCGCCCGCCGCACGCCATGCCCACCAGCCACTGGCACGGCCAGGTGGAGGTCAACGTGCCGTTCGACGGCGATGTAGAGTATTTGATTAATAACGAAGTTGTGCGCATTGAGAAAGGCTATATCACCCTGTTCTGGGCCTGTACGCCGCATCAGCTGACCCGCCCCGGCGATTGCCAGCAGATGGCGATATTCAACCTGCCGATGCATCTGTTTCTCTCATGGCCGCTGGACCGGGAGCTTATCAACCACGTCACCCATGGAATGGTAATTAAGTCCCTCGCCGCGCAGCAGTTAAGCGCCTTTGAAGTGCGCCGCTGGCAGCAGGAGCTGAACCACGACAATGAACAGATTCGCCAGCTGGCGATCGATGAAATCGCCCTGATGCTCAAGCGGCTGAGCCTCTCCGGCTGGCAGCCGATTCTGGTCAACAAAACCTCGCGCACCCACAAGAACAGCGTCTCGCGCCACGCGCAGTTTTATGTCAGCCAGATGCTGGAGTTTATCGCCGCCCACTACGACCAGGCGCTGACCGTCAATGCCGTTGCCGAGCACGTGAAGCTCAACCCGAACTACGCGATGGGGGTCTTTCAGCGGGTGATGCAGCAGACCATGAAGCAGTATATTACCGCCATGCGTATCAATCATGTGCGGGCGCTGCTGAGCGATACCGACAAGACCATCCTGGATATTGCCCTTACCGCCGGGTTCCGCTCCAGCAGCCGCTTCTACAGCACCTTTACCCGCTACGTGGGCATGCCGCCGCAGCAGTACCGTAAACTTAGCCAGCAGCGACGTCACGGTCTGGCCTTGCCGGAGGCATAAAAAATGCCGCCGGGGTCTCCCCAGGCGGCATGATTAACAGTGAAAACGGTTAGTCGTTGATACGCGGATGCTGCTGCACCAGACGCGACCGTTTTGCCTGCAGATCGGCGATCTCCTGATCGATATCTTCGATTTTTTGTTCGATGTTATCGTAGTGCTCGCCAAGGATTTCTTTCGCTTCCTGGATATCCGACGCCGCCGGGGTCGCCCCTTTCAGCGGGCGGTTAGCCGTCTCTTTCATCGACAGACCCGTCGCCATCCCCACCACCGCGATGACCATCAGGTAGTACGCCGGCATCATCAGGTTCTGAGTGGTTTCCACCAGCCACGCCGCCAGGGTTGGCGTCAGACCAGCAACCAGCACCGAGATGTTAAAGGCGCTGGCCAGGGCGCTGAAGCGGATGTGCGTCGGGAACATCGCCGGCAACGAGGAGGCCATCACCCCGATAAAGCAGTTCAGCACGACCGCCAGCAGCAGCAGACCAGCGAAAATCAGGCCAATCACGTTGCTGTTAATCATAATGAAGGCCGGGATCGCCAGGGCAAACAGCGCCACGCTACCAATCAGGATGAACGGACGACGGCCAAAGCGGTCGCTGAGCATACCGATAACCGGCTGCACAAACAGCATCCCGACCATGATGGCGATGATGATCAGCACCCCATGATCTTCCGAGTAGTGCAGGTTATGCGACAGGTAGCTCGGCATATAGGTCAGCAGCATGTAATAGGTCACGTTGGTGGAAATCACCAGACCAATACAGGTCAGCAGGCTACGCCAGTGCTTGGTGGCAATCTCTTTAAAAGAGACCTTCGGCCCGTCCTGCAGTCCTTCACGGTCGCCCTGCTCCATGGTGTCCACATGCTGCTGGAACACCGGGGTCTCTTCCAGCGCATGGCGCAGATAGAGACCGATGATGCCTAACGGCAGCGCCAGGAAGAACGGGATACGCCAACCCCAGTCGAGAAAGTTCTGTTCCCCCACCACGCTGGAGATGAGAACCACCACGCCGGCCCCCATCACAAACCCGGCGATGGAGCCAAAGTCCAGCCAGCTGCCCATAAAGCCGCGTTTACGGTCAGGAGAATATTCCGCGACGAAGATCGATGCCCCGGTATATTCACCGCCGACCGAGAAGCCTTGCGCCATTTTACACAGCAGCAGCAGGATCGGCGCCCAGATGCCTATCGTGGCATACGACGGAATCAGGCCGATACAGAAAGTACTTATCGACATGATCACGATGGTTATTGCGAGGATTTTCTGCCGACCATATTTATCGCCCAGCATCCCGAAAAACAGGCCGCCTAACGGACGAATTAAAAATGGAACGGAGAAGGTACCCAGTGCGGCAATCATCTGCACGCTTGGGTTGGCATCGGGGAAGAAGACTTTACCTAAGGCGTAGGCCACAAAGCCATAGACGCCGAAATCGAACCACTCCATCGCGTTACCCAGGGAGGCCGCGGTGATCGCCTTTTTCAGTTTACCATCATCGATGATGGTCACATCCTTAAGGGTGATGGGCTTTATTTTTTTCCTTTTAAGCATATTTTTCCTCTGCTACTCCGCCTTGAGTACACGCATCATCGCCGAATGACAAGGCCATTCGTATCGTGCGTCAGGAGCGGTGAATTGCTGTGCTCCTCATTTCAAGCGTAGCAGGTTTGCCTGCACTGTCTGCTGACAGAATGTACAACCGAACCTGTTGACGCCTGCTCTGGCTACTGGTGAATAAATAGAGCGGCCGATCGTGATACCTGATGAAATTGACCTGCTCCCCTTTTTTACCCTAACAGCGTTTATATCTGCGATCAACTTCACATAAATTTACCGCCTTATTACAGAGTGTCCGAAAATAAATAAGTTCATTTTACTGGCTGCTCGCAAAAATTATTTCCGCACTCCCCCTTATCCTCTGGCGGATAATTTTGGCGGTTATTCTGCTTTCACCCGAATAGTGTGATGGGTAATTTTTACTAAAAAAACACCCGACAAAAGTGGGTGATTGCGCTATAATCAGCCACACTTTCGGCTATCAGCCGCTGTTTAGAGGACCAACGTCCTGTTTTCCGACGACATCACGAGGAACGTCATGCAACTGCCACACTGCCCAAAATGCGATTCGACTTACACTTATGAAGATAACGGCATGTACATCTGCCCGGAATGTGCCCATGAGTGGAACCCTGCCGAGGCGACAGAAGAGAGCGACGTTCTGATCGTTAAAGATGCCAATGGCAATTTACTGGCCGATGGCGATAGCGTTACCGTCGTGAAAGATCTGAAGGTAAAAGGCAGCTCTTCGATGCTGAAAATCGGCACCAAAGTGAAGAATATCCGTCTGGTCGAAGGCGATCACAATATTGACTGCAAAATTGACGGTTTTGGTCCGATGAAGCTCAAGTCGGAATTCGTCAAAAAGAACTGATTTATTTCCGGGAGGTCGGCGTCATTATTTTCCTGCACCACCGTCGCCGCTCCCGATATCATCGTGCCCCACCCGCTCCCTGTGCAACCTGTTATTTTCCGCCTCAGTCCCCGCTATTTTCACTGACCATTTCGCCGCTATGCCGCTACACATTTTCGCGCTGCCGTCTGGCTCAACAGCGTCCCCGGCGACTACGCTTTACGGGTTACGGTCACTGAGGTATTCACCATGTCCTTAAGTCCCTACCTTGCCTTTGCAGGCAACTGCGCCGAGGCAATCGCCTTCTATCAGCAGACGCTGGGCGCGGAGCTGATGTTTAAAATGACCTTTGGCGAAATGCCGCCCCCGGCGCAAGAAGCGTCAGACGGCTGCCCGTCTGGCCAGAAGATGGCAGATGATGCCATCGCCCACGCCAGCCTGCGCATCAATAATGGCGAGCTGATGCTGAGCGACAGCGCCTTCGGGCCCGATGTGCATTACGCCGGCTTCACCCTCGTCCTCGATCCCAGCGATGTCGCTGAAGGCCAGCGCTGGTTCGACGCACTGGCCGTCGGCGGGCGCATTGAGATGGCCTGGCAGGAAACGTTCTGGGCCCACGGCTTCGGCAAAGTCGTCGACCGCTTTGGCGTCCCCTGGATGATCAACGTGGTCAAACAAGGCTGACCCCGCCAGGGCGGCCCGGCCGCCCTGTCATCCGTCTGGCACCAACTCTTCATCCTTTGGTCATCATCACTTAACCGAAATGCAACATAAACCGGTCAGGATCGGCCCACAACGCGAGGGACCTCCTCGCCTATGCTGTGTGAGGCTTGATGACTATGCACCTGTCCAGACATCCGACCAGTTATCCCACGCGCTATCAGGAAATCGCCGCCCGACTTGAGCAGGAGCTGCGCCACCACTATCGCTGCGGCGACTATCTGCCCGCCGAACAGCAGCTGGCGACGCGCTTTGACGTTAACCGCCATACCCTGCGCCGGGCTATCGACCAGCTGGTTGAACGCGGCTGGGTCCAGCGCCGTCAGGGCGTCGGCGTGCTGGTGCTGATGCGGCCGATCGATTACCCGCTTAATGCTCAGGCGCGGTTCAGCCAGAACCTGCTGGAACAGGGCAGCGATCCCACCAGCGAAAAGCTGCTGTCGGTGCTGCGCCCCGCCAGCGCGCATGTTGCCGAGGCCTTTGGCATCAATGAGGGCGAGAACGTCATCCACCTGCGCACCCTGCGCCGGGTCAATGGCGTCGCCCTGTGCCTGATCGACCACTACTTCGCCGACCTGCGTTTCTGGCCGGTATTGCAAACCTTTAGCCACGGATCGCTGCACGACCTGCTGCGCGATGAGCTCGACGTCAAACTGACCCGGGCACGCACCAAAATCAGCGCCCGCCGCGCGCAGGCGAAAGAGAGCAAGCTGCTGGAGATCCCCAACATGGCGCCGCTGCTCTGCGTACGCACCCTCAACAGCCGCCAGGGCGAGCAGACCCCCATCGAATACTCCGTCAGCCTGACCCGCGCCGACATGATTGAATTTACCATGGAGCACTGAATGCACTTCGATACCGCCACCCGCCAGCGCTGGATGTCCGTGCTGGCCCACAGTGAACCGCAAGATCTTCTGGCGCGCATGCAGTCCCTGCAGCTGGCGCCGGCGTATGAATTGATTCGCACCCCGGAAACCGGGCTGGTACAGCTCCAGGCCCGCATGGGTGGCATCGGCGACCGTTTCTTTGCCGGCGACGCCACGCTCACCCGCGCGGCGGTACGTCTGGCCGACGGGACGCTCGGCTACAGCTGGATCTTAGGCCGCGACCGCCCGCATGCCGAACGCTGCGCGGCCATCGACGCCCTGCTGCAGTCGCCTCGCCATTTTCATACGTTAATGGAAACCCTGATAACCCCGCTGGAAGCGCTACGCAGCGCGCGCATTGAAGCCCGACGCGCCGAAGTCAACGCCAGCCGGGTCGACTTCTTTACCCTGGTTCGCGGAGATAACGCATGACCTTACAACCCGCTTTTACCCTGGCTGTGCAGGATGCCCAACACAGTTTTCGTCGCCTGCTGAAAGCGATGAGCGAGCCGGGGGTGATTGTCTCCCTGCAGCAGCTTCAGCACGGCTGGCAGCCATTGAACGTGGCCTCCACCAGCCTGCTGTTGACCCTTGCCGATCATGAAACGCCGGTCTGGCTCGCCAGCGCTCTGCATAACGATCTGGTGGGACAGAATCTGCGCTTTCATACCGGCGCGCCGCTGGTGGACCAGCCGCAGCAGGCGGTTTTTGCCGTCGCCAATGACGGCATCAGCGCCGAGCAGCTCAACGTCCTTTCCGCTGGCACCGTCACTGCTCCGGAAACCGGCGTCACGCTGATTGTTCAGCTCGCCAGCCTCAGCGGCGGACGCATGCTGCGCCTGACCGGGGCAGGCATTGCCGAAGAGCGAATGATTGCGCCGCAGCTGCCGGACTGCATCATCGACGAATTAACTGAACGCCCGCATCCGTTCCCGCTGGGCATCGACCTGATCCTCACCTGCGGCGAGCGCCTGCTGGCGATCCCGCGCACCACCCACGTGGAGGTTTGCTAAATGTATGTAGCCGTCAAGGGCGGCGAGAAGGCGATCCTCGCCGCTCACGCCTTACAGGAACAGAAACGGCGGGGCGATGGACGGCTTCCCGAACTGAGCGTTGATCAGATAGGCGACCAGCTCAACCTGGCGGTGGACCGGGTGATGACCGAGGGCGGCATCGCCGACCGCGAACTGGCGGCGCTGGCGCTCAAGCAGGCCAGCGGTGATAACGTCGAAGCGATCTTCCTGCTGCGCGCCTACCGCACCACCCTGCCGCGGCTGGCGGTCAGCGAACCGATTAACACTGCGGAGATGCGCCTCGAACGCCGCATCTCCGCAGTGTACAAAGACATTCCCGGCGGCCAGCTGCTAGGCCCCACCTACGACTACACCCATCGCCTGCTCGATTTTACCCTGCTGGCCAACGGCGAAGCGCCGTCTGTGCAGCAAGCCGATGGCGAAGCAGAGCCGACGCCGCACGTCTTTAGCCTGCTCACGCAGCAGGGGCTGGCGAAGGCCGAGGAAGATCGCGGCACGCCGCCCGACGATATCACCCGCACCCCGCCGGTCTACCCCTGCTCGCGTTCCTCGCGCCTGCAGCAGCTGATGCGCGGCGATGAAGGTTACCTGCTGGCGCTGGCCTATTCGACCCAGCGCGGCTATGGCCGCAACCATCCGTTTGCCGGCGAGATCCGCAGCGGCTACGTGCAGGTGGAAATCGTGCCGGAAGAGCTGGGCTTTAGCGTCAATATTGGCGAGCTGCTGCTCACCGAATGCGAAATGGTCAACGGCTTCGTCGCCCCGCAGGATGAGCCGCCGCACTTCACCCGCGGCTACGGTCTGACCTTCGGCATGAGCGAGCGCAAAGCAATGGCCATGGCCCTCGTCGACCGCGCCCTGCAGGCGCCAGACTATGACGAAGAGATTGCTGGCCCGGCTCAGGATGAAGAGTTTGTGCTGGCCCATGCCGATAACGTCGAAGCGGCCGGCTTCGTCTCGCATCTGAAACTACCGCACTATGTCGATTTCCAGGCCGAACTGGCGCTGTTGAAACGCCTGCAACGGGAGAACGAACGTGGCTAACCCACTGACTGGCTATAACTTTGCTTATCTCGACGAGCAAACCAAGCGCATGATCCGCCGGGCGATCCTCAAAGCGGTGGCCATTCCCGGCTACCAGGTGCCGTTCGGCGGTCGCGAAATGCCAATGCCCTACGGCTGGGGCACCGGCGGCATCCAGCTGACCGCCAGCGTCATCGGCGAGAACGACGTGCTGAAGGTGATTGACCAGGGCGCGGATGACACCACCAACGCGGTGTCGATTCGTCAGTTCTTTAAGCGCGTCACCGGCGTCGCCACCACCGAGCGTACCGAAGACGCCACCCTGATCCAGACCCGCCACCGGATCCCGGAGACGCCGCTGGTGGAGGATCAGATCCTGATCTATCAAGTGCCGATCCCGGAGCCGCTGCGCTTTATCGAGCCGCGCGAAACCGAAACCCGCACCATGCACGCGCTGGAAGAGTACGGCGTCATGCAGGTGAAACTGTATGAAGATATCGCCCGCTTCGGCCATATCGCCACCACCTACGCCTACCCGGTGAAGGTCAATGGCCGCTACGTGATGGACCCTTCGCCGATCCCGAAATTCGATAACCCGAAAATGCACATGATGCCGGCGCTGCAGCTGTTCGGCGCCGGGCGCGAAAAGCGGATCTACGCGGTGCCGCCCTATACCCCGGTGGAAAGTCTCGATTTCGATGACCATCCATTTACCGTGCAGGAGTGGGATGAGCCCTGCGCCATCTGCGGCTCGCGCCACAGCTACCTCGACGAAGTGGTACTGGATGACAGCGGCCAGCGGATGTTTGTCTGCTCCGATACCGACTATTGCCGCCAGCAGAGCGAGGGGCAGAAAAAATGAGCCAGCCATTACTTGCTGTGAATAACCTGACCCATCTCTACGCCCCGGACAAAGGTTTTCGCGATGTCTCCTTCGAACTGTGGCCGGGAGAAGTTCTCGGCATCGTCGGGGAATCCGGCTCCGGTAAAACCACCCTGCTGAAGGCGATCTCTGCCCGCCTGACGCCGCAGCAGGGCGAGGTGCTGTACCAGCAGCGCTCGCTGTATGCCATGAGCGAAGCCGAACGCCGCCGCCTGCTACGTACCGAATGGGGCGTGGTGCATCAGCACCCGATGGACGGCCTGCGTCGCCAGGTCTCCGCCGGGGGCAACATCGGCGAACGGCTGATGGCCACCGGCGCCCGCCACTACGGCAACATTCGCGCCACCGCCGAAAAGTGGCTGCAGGAGGTGGAGATCCCGCCCTCACGCATCGACGACCTGCCCACTACCTTTTCCGGCGGCATGCAGCAGCGTCTGCAGATCGCCCGCAATCTGGTTACCCAGCCGAAGCTGGTGTTTATGGATGAACCCACCGGCGGGCTGGATGTGTCCGTGCAGGCGCGGCTGCTTGATCTGCTGCGCGGCCTGGCGGTGGAGCTGAATCTCGCGGTGGTGATTGTTACCCACGATCTCGGCGTCGCCCGTCTGCTGGCGAACCGTCTGCTGGTGATGAAGCAGGGCCAGGTAGTCGAGAGTGGCTTAACCGACCGGGTGCTCGACGATCCGCATCACCCTTATACCCAGCTGCTGGTGTCGTCGGTGTTGCAGAATTGATGCTGTTTTGCCGGGTGGCGGCTACGCCTTACCCGGCCTACAGGTGCGTTATTCGTAGGCCGGGTAAGCGAAGCGCCACCCGGCAACCCAACCCCGCGAGGGCTAACATGATCCGCGTTGAAAACATCCATAAAACCTTTGTTCTGCACCAGCAGCACGGCGTGCGCCTGCCGGTGCTGGCCGACGCCTCGCTGACCGTTAACGCCGGGGAGTGCGTGGTACTCCACGGTCACTCCGGCAGCGGCAAATCGACGTTGCTGCGTTCGCTGTATGCCAATTATCTGCCGGACAGCGGCCATATCCACATCCGCCACGGCGAGGAATGGGTGGATCTGGTCACCGCCACCCCACGCAAGGTACTGGAAGTGCGCAAAACCACCATCGGCTGGGTCAGCCAGTTTCTGCGGGTGATCCCGCGCATTTCAGCGCTGGAGGTGGTGATGCAGCCGCTGCTCGACCTTGGGACGCCGCGTGAAGCGAGCGCCGCGAAAGCCGCCCAGCTCCTGACCCGCCTCAACGTTCCGGAACGCCTGTGGCACCTTGCGCCGTCGACCTTTTCAGGCGGCGAGCAGCAGCGGGTCAACATCGCCCGCGGCTTTGCGGTCGACTATCCGATTCTGCTCCTTGATGAGCCCACCGCCTCACTGGATGCCAAAAACAGTGCTGCCGTGGTCAACCTGATCCACGATGCCAAAGCGCGCGGCGCGGCCATCGTGGGGATTTTCCATGACGAAGGGGTACGCCGTCAGGTCGCCGACCGACTGCACCCCATGGGAATGACAGCATGATTATCAATAACGTAAAACTGGTTCTCGACGACGACGTGGTCCACGGTTCACTGGAAGTCCAGCACGGTCGCATCCTCGCTTTCGCCGAAAGCCAGAGTCGGCTGCCGCAGGCGCTGGATGGGGAAGGCGGCTGGCTGCTGCCGGGCCTTATCGAACTGCATACCGATAACCTCGACAAGTTCTTTACCCCGCGACCGAAGGTAGACTGGCCGGCCCACTCGGCGATGAGCAGCCATGACGCCATGATGGTCGCCAGCGGCATCACCACCGTGCTCGACGCCGTGGCGATTGGCGACGTGCGTGATGGCGGCGATCGTCTTGAGAATCTGGAGAAGATGGTCAATGCGGTGGAAGAGACGCAAAAGCGCGGCCTCAACCGCGCCGAGCATCGCCTGCACCTGCGCTGCGAGCTGCCGCATCACACCACGCTGCCGCTGTTTGAAAAGCTGATTGACCGCGAGTCGGTGAGCATGGTCTCTCTGATGGACCACTCGCCAGGCCAGCGTCAGTACGCCGATCGCAGCAAGTACCGCGATTACTATCAGGGCAAATACCATCTCACTCACGACGAAATGGACCGTTTTGAAGCCGAGCAGATGGCCCTGGCCGCCACCTGGTCGCAGCCGAATCGTCAGACCATCGCCGCCATGTGCCGCGCCCGTCGTATCGCCCTCGCCAGCCACGACGATGCCACCGAGGCGCATGTGGCCGAATCCAGTCAGTTAGGTAGCGTCATCGCCGAGTTTCCCACCACGCTGGCCGCAGCGCAGGCTTCACGTCAGCATGGGATGCACGTCCTGATGGGCGCCCCCAATATCGTGCGCGGCGGTTCCCACTCTGGCAACATCGCGGCGCACCAGCTGGCGAGCAGTGGTTTGCTGGACATTCTCTCGTCTGACTATTACCCCGCCAGCCTGCTGGATGCCGCTTTCCGCATCGCCGACGCCGAGGATAACGCCTTCACCCTGGCGCAGGCGATCCGTCTGGTCAGCAAGCATCCGGCGCAGGCGCTGGGCCTTGACGATCGCGGCGTCATCGCCGAGGGGAAACGCGCCGACCTGGTGCTGGCGCACCGTCGCGGCGAGCATGTGCACATCGACCATGTCTGGCGCCAGGGAACGAGGGTCTTTTAATGCCGGGAAAACTGATTTGGCTGGTGGGCCCCTCTGGCTCCGGTAAAGACAGCCTGCTGGCGGCGCTGCGCGAGCGCGAGCACCCGCAGCTGCTGGTGGCCCATCGTTACATTACCCGCCCGTTTAACGCGGGCAGCGAGAATCATATCGCCCTCAGCGAACATGAATTTTTTACCCGCGCCGAGCAGCATCTTTTTGCTCTCAGCTGGCACGCCAACAATACTTACTATGGCATTGGCGTGGAGATCGACCTGTGGCTGCACGCTGGCTTTGACGTGGTGGCCAACGGCTCCCGCGCCCACCTGGCGCTGGCCCGGGAACGCTACGGCGAGGTGCTGGTGCCGATCTGTCTCGCCGTCTCGCCGCCGGTGCTCCGCCAGCGGCTGGAGCAGCGCGGCCGGGAAAACGCACTGGAAATCGCCCAGCGTCTGGATCGCGCCGCGCGCTATAAGCCGGACAATTGCCTGACGTTGAATAATGACGGGAGTCTTCGACAATCGGTTGACGATTTCTTCCGCCTGCTGCGCAGCCACGTGGCACGCGTAGAGGATCAGCCGGTATGAGTGAAAGGTGACACGATGAGCCTGACAATCCGTTTAACCGGCACCGGCGGCGCCCAGCTGGTGCCCGTCTTCGGTTGCGACTGCGCGGCCTGCCGCCGCGCCCGCCGCGAGGAGAGCCACCGACGCCGCCCCTGTAGCGGCGTGGTCACGTTCAACAGCGCCGTGACGCTGCTTGATGCCGGACGACCGGATCTGATGGAACATCATCCCGCCGGTAGTTTTCAGCAGGTGCTGCTGACCCACTACCATCTGGATCATGTGCAGGGGCTGTTTCCGCTGTGCTGGGGAGTCGGCGCGTCGATCCCGGTCTATGGCCCGCCGGACGACGCCGGCTGCGACGATCTGCTCAAGCACCCCGGCCTGCTCGATTTTAGCCATACCGTCACGCCGTTTGTGGTGTTTGACCTGCAGGGGTTGCGGGTAACGCCCCTGCCGCTCAACCACTCGAAGCTCACCTTCGGTTATCTGCTGGAGTCGGCCCACAGCCGGGTGGCCTGGCTCTCGGATACCGCCGGGCTGCCGGACAAGACGCTGAAGTTTTTACTCAACAACCGCCCGCAGGCGATGATCATTGATTGCAGTCATGAGCCGCGCGCGCAGACCCCGCGTAACCACAACGATCTAAACACCGTCCGCCACCTTAACCAGGTGATTGGCTGTCCGCGGGTGATCCTCACCCATATCAGCCACCAGTTAGATGTCTGGATGATGGATAACCCGCTGCCGACAGGTTTCGAAGCGGGATATGACGGGATGGAAATCGTGCTGGATTAAGTGCAGGTCCGTTGCGGAGCGATCAGTAGCTATCATCCAGACGACGCTGGTCGCTTTCTAACTGGCGACGATCCTGATCGAGCTGGCGCTGGCGTTCGTCAAGCTGGCGGCGGCGATCGTCCAGTTGCCGTTGTCGATCGTCATACTGACGCTGGCTGTCGCGGCTCTGCTGACGGCTCCCCTGATAGCGCCCGTCATCATACCGGCCATCATCATCGTATCTGTCGTCGTCATCGGAGCGGTTGCTACCCGGGTTATAGGCGTCGTTAATGGCTTGCTGAATATTGCCGATCGCGTCATCGATAATATCGGCGCGAGCGGCCAGGCTGGTCAGCGACAGGGTGCAAAAGAGCAGTGCGGTTGCGTAACGTTTCATCGGGGCCAATCTCGTCAGAGTCCTGCCGCTACCTTAATCAAGCGTACAACCCCCGAGTAGCGGAGGAATCTCAAATCCTCGCGTACGCCGCGCTCAGCGCCTGCGCCAGCTGGGCGCGGGTAAACGGCTTACGCAGCCACTCTACTTCCGGCAGGGCCGGATTCTGCGCCGGACGCAAATCCTGGCCGCTGATCAGCAGCACCGGCAGCGCCGGAAAGCGGCGTCGGGCGGTATGGATCACGTCGGCGCCGCTCAGCGCGCCGGGCAGCATCAGATCGCTAATCAACAGAGCGATATCCGGCGACGCCTCCAGCAGCTGCAGCGCCTCTTCGCCACTCGGCGTCTCCAGCGTCAGCCAGCCCAACTGATGCAGCTGTTCACACAGCGTCTGGCGTACATCTTCTTCATCTTCCAGCACCAGCGCCAGCCGTTCTCCCGCCGGCAGCGGCTCGTCCTCCGCTGGCGCCACCGTCGTCTCAACCTCGGTCATCGCCCGCGGCAGCTGCAGCCGCACCGTCGTCCCCTGCCCCGGCGCGCTCTCCAGCGCCACCCGGCCGCCCGACTGGCGCACAAAACCATACACCATCGACAGTCCCAGACCGCTGCCGCTGCCGGTGGCTTTGGTGGTGAAGAACGGTTCAAACACCCGGGCTTTCACCGCCTGCGACATCCCGCTGCCATGATCGATCACCTCCAGGGCCACCATATCCTGCCGCTGACCGCTGCTGCGGGTGACCCACTGATTCCATGTGCGTATTTTGATAACCCCGTCGCGCCCGGCCATGGCGTCGCGGGCGTTCATCACCAGATTGATCAGGGCGTTTTCCAGCTGGCCAACGTCTATCCATGCCGGCCACGCCGGCGACTGCGCCTCAATCTCCAGACTTAAGGTCGCTGGCAGGGAGTGACGCATCAGCTCGCTGAGGTTCTCCAGCAGCGGCGCCATCGCCACCGCCTGGGGATGCAGCGCCTGTTTGCGCGAAAAGGCCAGCAGCCGCTGAGTCAGAAGCGCCCCACGCTCCGCCGCCTTCAGCGCCCTGGAGAGGCGCGGCGCATCGCGTGCGTCCGGTTCCACCAGCTCGAGGCTGCCGATGATCACCGCCAGCAGGTTGTTAAAGTCATGCGCCAGCCCCCCGGTCAACTGGCCGACGGCCTTCATCTTCTGGCTGTGCAGCAGCGCCTCTTCCAGCTCCTGGCGCTTAATCCGATCGATCTCCATCTGGGTGGTCTTCTCTTTCAGCAGCCGGGTGGTGTGCTCCAGCGACGCCGTATTGCGGGCGAAAACGTTAAAGGCTCGCGCCAGCTCGCCCAGCTCATCGCGCCGCTGCAGGGCCGGCACCGAGACGTTCGGCTCCCCCTGAGCCAGCCGCGACATCGCCAGGGAGATGGCGGTCAGGTTCGAGCCAAGGTTACGGTAGATATACCACCCGGCGCAGCCGGTGATCGCCAGCGCCAGCAGCGCGGAAAGCAGAATAAACATGCTGATGGAGCGCAGCTCCCGATGGCTCTGCGCTGCCCGCTGCTCTGAGGCTTCCGCCACCCGGGTCACGTACTGATTGATATCCTCGTTAAGCAACGCGACCAGCGCTTTGATGTGGTACATGTACCAGCTGATCGTCAGGTCGCTCTCCTCCAGCTGGGCCGACAGCGGGGCCAGCGTCGCCAGTTCCCGGGTGACGTCGGGCAGGAAAAACGCCAGCGCGGGATCGGCGCTGCCTGCCGGCAGGTCGCCGCGCAGCTGGTCGAGCTGCAGAACGATCGACCGCGGCGTAACGGTATGGATCGCGGCCACGATCAGCCGGTCCATCTCGGCCAGCCGGCGCGGATCGATCGCCTTATCCCCGCCGCGATCGTTAAGATCGGCGAGATGGCGCAGATTGCTCTGATTCTGGTAAAGCGAACTCAGCAGCGCATTGCGCTGCAGATGGCGGCGCTGGCCGCGCTCCAGCATCTCCGCCACGCTCTGCTGCAGCGCGTTGCTGCGTCGAATAATATTGGCCACCCGCGCCTGCTCCTGCTGCGCCAGCGGGGCCGCCGCCAGCTGGGCCAGCGAGTGCTTCAGCGCCTGCTGCGTCGCCAGCAGCCGTTCCGCTTCGCTTTTGTACTCCAGCGCCCCCACCACCTGCGACAGGCGCACCGCCGCCGTGGCGACATTCGCCGTGTCCCGCGCCAGATCCATACTGCCGCGCATGTCGTTGAGAGTCTGGCGCTGCACCTGCTCCTGCAGCTGGCTGGCGTGGTGAAAGCCGAACACCGCCACGCCGCTCACCAACAGGGTGACCACGCCCATCAATAGATTAAAGGAGAGCAGGCGGCCACGGGCGCTGGTGAAAAACGGGTGTCGGCGAGCGGTCATAGCAACTCCAGTGAAGGATAGGTCGGCATATAGGCGTGACGGTGCAGAAAATGACGCCGCGTAACTGTGATCGCGGTTAACTATTTATCACTATGACAAATATGAATGGATTCTGACATTCTGCATTTATTTTCCGGTGGTGGACTGCAGCTATTGTTCTCATAGACAGGAGCGCCGCGATGACCGCCACCCCGGTACTGGAAATGCGCCATATCGCCAAAGCTTTTGGCAAATTCTACGCGCTGAAGGGCGTCGACCTGACGGTCTGGCCAGGGGAGATCCATGCCCTGATGGGAGAAAACGGCGCCGGAAAAAGCACGCTGATGAAGATCCTTGCCGGCGCCTATACCGCCACCAGCGGCGAGATCCTGATCGACGGAAAACCGCAAACCATCCGCGGCCCCAAGGACGCGCTGGCCGCTGGGATCACGTTGATCTATCAGGAGATGCAGCTGGCGCCGAACCTGACCGTCGCGGAAAACATTTTCCTCGGCAGCGAGCTGGCGCGCGGTGGCCTGGTGCAGCGCAAAGCCATGCTCAGCCAGGCGCAGGCGGTGATCGACCGTCTCGGCGCCCAGTTCAAAGCCAGCGACCGGGTGATGACCCTGACCATCGCCGAACAGCAGCAGGTGGAGATCGCCCGGGCGCTCCACCGTCAAAGCCGCATTCTGGTGATGGATGAACCCACCGCCGCCCTCTCCTCGCGGGAAACCCAGCGCCTGTTCGAGCTCATCCTGCGCCTGCGCGATGAGGGGATGGCGATTATCTATATCAGCCACCGCATGGCGGAAGTGTATGAGCTCTCCGACCGCGTCAGCGTCCTGCGCGACGGGCAGTATGTCGGCAGCCTGGTGCGCGACAAGCTCAACGCGCCGGAGCTGGTGCGCATGATGGTCGGCCGCCCGCTCAGCGATCTGTTCAATAAAGAACGTGACATCCCCCGCGGCCAGCCGCGCCTGCGGGTCGAGGATCTGACCGATGGCGGCAAGGTGAAGCCCAGCAGCCTCGTGGTGCATGCTGGCGAAATCGTCGGCCTCGCCGGGCTGGTCGGCGCCGGGCGCTCCGAACTGGCGCAGCTGATCTTCGGCGTGCGCAAAGCCACCGGCGGGGTGATTGAGATCGACGGCGAGCCGGTGGTGATCCACTCGCCGCGCGAAGCCATCGACCTCGGGATCGGCTTTCTGACCGAAAACCGCAAAGAACAGGGGTTGTTTCTCGAACTGGCAGCCCAGGAAAACATCACCATGGCGACGCTGGAGCGCGACGCGAACTGGGGGATGCTCAACCGCCGGAAGGCGCAAACCATCTCCGATGACGCCATCCAGTTGCTTAACATCCGCGTGCCGCACGCCCAGGTGCGCGCCGGCGGGCTGTCCGGCGGCAACCAGCAGAAATTATTGATTTCACGCTGGGTGGCGATTGGCCCGCGCATTCTGATCCTCGATGAACCCACCCGCGGCGTCGACGTCGGCGCGAAAAGCGAGATTTACCGCATCATGAACGACATGGCGCGCCAGGGCGTCGCCATTCTGATGATCTCCAGCGAACTGCCCGAAGTGGTGGGCATGAGCGACCGGGTCTATGTGATGCGCGAGGGCGCTATCGCCGGCGAGTTACAGGCCGGCGATATCAGCCAGGAAAGTATCATGACGCTGGCCACCGGCGTGAACGATTCTCACCTTAAGGCAGGGCAACTATGAGCATACCGAAAGAGACCTCCGCGCCAGTCGCGAAATCCGCTTCGGCGAAAAAAATGTTGATGGGCGACCTGATGCAGACCGTCGGCATTCTGCCGATCCTCATCCTGATCGTCGCCGTTTTCGGCTTTATCGCCCCCAACTTTTTCACGGAAAGCAATCTGCTGAATATCACCCGCCAGGCCTCGATCAACATTGTGCTGGCGGCGGGAATGACCTTCATCATTCTTACCGGCGGCATTGACCTCTCCGTCGGCTCCATTCTCGGCACCACCGCGGTGGCGGCAATGGTGGTGTCGCTGATCCCGGAGCTGGCGTTGCTGTCGATTCCGGCGGCGCTGATGCTCGGCCTGCTGCTTGGGCTGTTCAACGGCGCGCTGGTCGCCTTCGCCGGGTTACCGCCGTTTATCGTCACCCTCGGCACCTACACGGCGCTGCGCGGCGCCGCCTATCTGCTGGCTGACGGCACCACGGTGATCAACTCCGATATCAGCTTTGAGTGGATCGGCAATGACTATCTCGGCCCGGTGCCGTGGCTGGTGGTCATCGCCCTGGCGGTTATCGCGGTGTGCTGGTTTATCCTGCGCCGCACTACCCTTGGGGTGCATATCTACGCGGTGGGCGGCAACATGCAGGCGGCGCGGCTGACCGGCATCAAAGTCTGGCTGGTGCTGCTGTTTGTCTACGGCATGAGCGGCCTGCTCTCCGGTCTTGGCGGGGTGATGAGCGCCTCGCGGTTATACAGCGCCAACGGCAACCTCGGCGTCGGCTACGAACTGGATGCCATCGCCGCGGTCATTCTCGGCGGCACCAGCTTCGTCGGTGGTATCGGCACCATCACCGGTACGCTGGTGGGGGCGCTGATTATCGCCACCCTCAATAACGGCATGACCCTGATGGGGGTCTCCTACTTCTGGCAACTGGTGATCAAAGGGGCGGTGATCATCATTGCGGTGCTGATCGACAAATACCGTACCCGACACCATCAAAGTGCATAACAACACCATCTTACCTGCGAGGAAAAGCGAATGCGTTTAAAACCGATAGTGACCGCGCTGTGTGCTGGCGCGCTGCTGGCCGCCTCCCCCTTTGCGTCGGCCAAAGAACTGAAAGCGATTGGCGTGACAGTGGGCGACCTTGCCAACCCGTTCTTTGTGCAGATCACCAAAGGGGCGGAGCTGGAGGCCCGCAAGCTGGCGGGAGATAATGTCAAAGTGACGCTGGTCTCCAGCGGCTACGATTTGGGCCAGCAGGTGGCGCAGATCGATAACTTTATCGCCGCCAAAGTCGATATGATCATCCTCAACGCCGCCGATTCGAAGGGCATTGGCCCGGCGGTGAAGCGGGCCAAAGAGGCCGGGATCGTGGTGGTGGCGGTTGACGTCGCCGCCGAAGGCGCCGACGCCACCATTACCTCCGATAACACCCAGGCGGGCGAGCTGGCCTGTAAATACATTAGCGACCGCCTGAACAACAAAGGCAGCGTGGTGATCATCAACGGGCCGCCGGTATCTGCGGTACAAAACCGCGTCGAAGGCTGCGAAACGGAGTTCAAAAAACACCCAGATATAAAAATCCTCTCCTCCAACCAGAACGCTAAAGGCAGCCGGGAAGGCGGCCTGGAGGTGATGACCTCCCTGCTGGCGGCCAATCCGAAGATTGACGGCGTGTTCGCGATCAACGATCCGACGGCGATTGGCGCCGATCTGGCGGCGAAACAGGCGCAGCGTAGCGAATTCTTCATCGTGGGCGTCGACGGCAGCCCGGACGGCGAAGAGGCGCTGAAGCGTAAGAACTCCCTGTTCGTCGCGACGCCGGCGCAGGATCCGCAGGTGATGGCGGCGAAGGCGGTGGAGATTGGCTACGACATCCTGCAGGGCAAACCGGCGCCGACCGCGCCTGTGCTAATCCCGGTGACGATGATCGACAAAAACAACGTCAGCTCTTACAAAGGCTGGACCGTGAAATAAGCGCAACCCGGCGCACAATCGTTCCGCCGATTGTGCGCTACGCTTAACGAGTATGACGGCGCGGAGTAGCGATCATGGAACGTAAAGGGATTATTGCCGCAGGCAACATGCTGGTCGATCATGTCCATCAGATCAGGCAGTGGCCGGAGCGCGGCTGGCTGGTGGAAATTGTCCATAGCGAACGCGCCACCGGCGGCGCCCCGCTGAATGTCCTGCTGACCCTGGCTAAAATGCATGCCGGACTGCCGCTGCAGGCGGTTGGCCTGATTGGCGAGGATAACGACGGCGACTACATTACCGCCATGCTCGATCAGTACCATATCAATCGCCAGCTCGTGCAGCGCACCAGCTCCGCCCCCACCTCGATGACCCAGGTGATGACCGACGCCGACGGTCAGCGCACCTTCTTTCACTCTCCCGGCGCCAACCGACTGCTTGACCTCCCGGCCTTTGAGCCGCTGGATACGCCGCTGAAGATTTTTCATCTCGGCTATCTGCTGCTGCTCGAAAGCCTTGATCGGCCCGACGAGGCGTTCGGCACCCGCAGCGCACGACTGCTGGCGCAGATGCGCGATCGAGGCTATGAAGTGTCCCTCGACCTGGTGTCGCGCAAAGGCGATCCGCACTACCGCCCGCGGGTCCTGCCGGCGCTGGCGCATCTCGACTACCTGACCATCAATGAGCTGGAGGCCAGCGAGTTTAGCGGGCTGGAAATCCGCCTGCCCAACGGTGAGCCGCACGTCGCTAATATCGCCCGCGCCGCCAGCGCATTACTTGACGCCGGCGTGCGCCAGCGGGTAGTGATCCATTGTCCGGAGGGCGCATGGGGCGTATCCCGCACGGAAGCCGGGCGCTGGGTACCGTCATGGCGGCTGCCGCCGGAGGAGATTATCGGCAGTGTCGGAGCCGGGGACGCCTTCTGCGCCGGCCTGCTGTACGGCAGCCACGAACGCTGGCCGTTAACCGACAGTCTGCAGCTGGCCCACGCCTGCGCCCGCGCCAGCCTGCAGGCCGCCAACGCGATCGACGGCGCCAAAACGCTCCCTGAGCTGCAGGCGTTTATTCAGTTGCAGAATGGTTAGACTGGGTAGATCCCGCTATCAGGGCGATGCCACAGGAGAACGACGTATCATGGCGAGAAAAGGGATACGGTTTATTCAAATCACGCCTGTTTTACGCTGAGTTCAACAAGGGCGGGCCAGATGACTAACTGCGCCACTCGGCCAACACCTTTTCCAGTTTATCTAACGACTCAGCGCGTTTTATCGCTGGCATCTGATGAATATTGCGCAATTTCCACTGCACGGCAGGCAAATCCTGAATACGTGTTTCCGGCGCTAACCGCCAGTCTGGTTCGCCTCGTTTAAATGACAGCAAAAAATCGATATCCTGTTGCGTGAAACAGGATTTTAACGCATCAATCATCCTGTAGGGGACTGCTGTCAGTTCCTCCAGGGCTATCGTCTCAAATGTCATCCCGCTGAATTCACGGTAAAAGGGTTCAGCAATATCTTTCCAGCGAGGACTAAGCACTTCAGCCAGAGGCCGATTATGGCTAAGTAAATACGCGATAAACCCATTGAAAATGGGACGGTTAAGCTCCTGCGCATCAAGAAGTAATTTCACATCATAAAAATCTCTGGGATGCTGGCGATCCAGCGCCGCGCATAATTTTCCACCGTAGAGATCGGGCAACGAAACCACCGGAAGGCTGGCATAGCCAAAAACGTCCTCTACCGCCCCCACCACCTCTCGCTCCTGTGGTGGATATAATGTTCCCCGTGCGACCGGTGAGACCTCTATCTTTATTTGTGCGCTATCGGTAGTAACAACGACACGCATCTCATCGGAACGATTAGCTTGTAATACAGCGTTCATACCTGCCTGTTGTTGCAGATTAGCGGCAATACGTGCAAGCGCATCCCGTATATGAGGTAAAGCGATCGTTCTGCTTTCCAGGGGCACCCAGGCGAGGTCGATATCCACCGATAATCGTGGGAAATCACGGATAAAGAGATTGATTGCCGTGCCACCTTTCAGCGCAAATTCCCGTTCGACGGCAACATAGGGTAAAACCTGCATTAACAGAGCAACCTGCCGATAATAGGGCACCTGTATATCCATATTTTTTATTCCTTTTGAAAGCGTTCAGGCACAGTGATTTGATATTGAGCATTGAACTTGCCATTTACCACGATTTGCCGCTTACCCGCACCCAGATCGATTTTTTGGCTATCGATTCGTCTGAGCCAACCATGCTCGTAAAAACTGGCGAAAAAGAGATACAAACGCTTGGTCTGCACGGACTGGCTGACAGAAAGCAGATACTCTACTTTACGAGGATTAAGATTAACTAGTCCCTGGAAAAGCTCTGCCGCGTGGTTAAATGAGAGGGTCCCCGGTACCGCGCTCAACAACTCGTAAGCAGCCAGTTCCGGCGCACTGCCGGTGAGTCTTTTCCCTTTTACATCAAGCGTTACGCGGTATTTATCATCCAGCACCGGCAGTTTTTGCCCCGATATGACTATCCACTCCACACCCGGGAATTCCCTGAACCATTTTGGCAGCAGCGCTTTATTTTCCATACTCAACCAGCACTGGTTTTGTTTGAGCTGTAGATAGTGTGAACGACCCTGCCAGACTAAGCTACTGAGCCCCGCGACATACACCGGAGCGGCTAGCTGATTTTGCAAACATGCTAATGCATCGTTCCACTCCGGCTCACGTCCCGCACGCGCGTATACGCCGTTGCCTCGTTTTTTTAACCAGCCACTTTGCGTGTATTTAAAGGCCAGAGAGGGAGAGATGGCATGCCGGCTTAACCAGGACTGAAGGATCACATCTCCGGGAGCACTGTTTTGCAGCAGCCAGTTTAATTTTGATGGCATAGATTAACCCAAGGTGTCACTTTAATAAAAAAAGTAAACTCGCCGCGCTAAATAAAGTCAAGAGCAGGTTGGCAGCACCTCGCCCTACGCCGCCTTATCGCTGTGGGTCACATCGGCGGAAAAGACATAGCCCAGACCGCGTAGGGTTTTAATCAACGTCGGCTGATGCGGGTTTAACTCGATTTTGCGGCGCAGGCGCATGATCAGCACGTCGATAGTCCGGTCGAACACCTCAGTGCTTTCATTATGAGTCAGCGCCAGCAGCTGTTCGCGATTCAATACCCGGCGCGCGTTCTGCGCCAGCGCCAGCAGCAGGCCATATTCTCCCTGGGTCAGCGGGATCGCCTGCTGCTGCGGGTTATACAGTTCGCAGCGCGTGGTATCCAGCCGCCAGCCGTTAAACGTCAGGCCGCTGCCGACGCCCGACGTCTCGCCGGCCAGCGCCCCGCTGCGTCGCAGTACCGCTTTCACCCGGGCGACCACCACCCGCGAGCTGAAAGGTTTGGCGATGTAATCATCGGCGCCCATCTCCAGGCCCACCACTACATCAGACTCACTGCCCAGACCAGACAGCATCACCACCGGCAACTCAGGCCGCGTGCGCTGCAGCTGCTGAAGCACCTGCAGACCATGGGTATCCGGCAGGATCATATCCAGCAAAACCAGCGCGATGTCTGCCCGCTGCGCCACCCTCGCCAGCGCGTCGCCGCCGGTCTGGCAGACCAATACTTCAAACGCGTGCGCGCCAAGCACATCGCTGAGCAGTTCGCCCATCGCTATGTCGTCATCCACCACCAAAATGACTGGTTTCATCTTTGCCTCTGCCCGCGGGGAATTAGTGTCAGTCTGATCGATTCTGCAAGCCTGCGCCGACAAATTCCTCTCCCGGTGACATTTTTTCAAGCGCCGTCACATCTCCGGCGTATCGACACGTCAAATCTGTCGACAGGCTGTTTTTCGTCAGCATTTCGCCCAAAAAAGCCGCGTATCATCAAGGAATATCCACAATGAAAATATGGCATAGAAGATGCATAGTGACGGCGCGATAGCGCAAACGCGCCCATTGAATAACTGGAGCAAGACCGATGAAAAAAGTCGTCACGGTTTGCCCGTATTGCGCATCAGGTTGCAAAATCAACCTGGTGGTCGATAACGGCAAAATCGTTCGGGCTGAAGCGGCGCAGGGGAAAACCAACCAGGGAACCCTGTGCCTGAAGGGCTATTATGGCTGGGACTTTATTAACGATACCCAGATCCTGACGCCGCGCCTGAAAACCCCCATGATCCGTCGTCAACGCGGCGGCAAGCTGGAAGCTGTCTCCTGGGATGAGGCGCTGGATTACGTCGCCACTCGCCTCAGCGCCATTAAAGCCAAATATGGCCCGGATGCGATCCAAACCACCGGCTCCTCCCGCGGCACCGGTAATGAAACCAACTATGTGATGCAAAAATTCGCGCGCGCCGTTATTGGTACCAATAACGTCGACTGCTGCGCTCGCGTCTGACACGGCCCTTCGGTTGCAGGTCTGCACCAGTCGGTCGGTAACGGCGCCATGAGTAATGCCATCACGGAGATTGATAACACCGATCTGGTGTTTATCTTCGGTTATAACCCGGCGGATTCCCACCCTATCGTGGCGAATCACGTCATTAACGCCAAACGCAACGGGGCGAAAATCATCGTCTGCGACCCGCGCAAAATTGAAACCGCGCGCATCGCCGACATGCACATTGCGCTGAAGAACGGCTCGAATATCGCGCTGCTCAACGCCATTGGCCATGTGATTATTGAAGAGGATCTGTACGATAAATCCTTCGTCGCCAGCCGTTCCGAGGGCTTCGAGGAGTATCGCAAAATCGTTGAAGGCTATACGCCGGAGTCGGTGGAAGCGATCACCGGGGTTAGCGCCCAGGAGATCCGCGCCTGCGCCCGGATGTACGCCAGCGCCAAATCCGCCGCCATCCTGTGGGGCATGGGTGTCACCCAGTTCTATCAGGGCGTGGAGACGGTCCGGTCGCTGACCAGCCTGGCGATCCTCACCGGCAACCTCGGCAAGCCGAGCGTCGGCGTCAACCCGGTACGCGGCCAGAACAACGTCCAGGGTGCCTGCGATATGGGCGCGCTGCCGGATACCTATCCGGGCTACCAGTACGTCAAATTCCCGGAGAACCGCGAGAAGTTCGCCAAAGCCTGGGGCGTCGACAGACTGCCGGAACATACCGGCTATCGCATCAGCGAGCTGCCGCATCGCGCGGCGCACGGTGAAGTGCGGGCAGCGTACATCATGGGTGAGGATCCGCTGCAGACCGATGCCGAACTCTCGGCGGTCCGCAAAGCGTTCGACGATCTGGAACTGGTTATCGTCCAGGACATTTTCATGACCAAAACCGCCTCCGCGGCCGACGTCATCCTGCCGTCCACATCGTGGGGCGAGCACGAAGGCGTGTATACCGCAGCGGACCGCGGCTTCCAGCGCTTCTTTAAAGCCGTGGAGCCGAAGTGGGACCTGAAAACCGACTGGCAGATCATCAGCGAAATCGCCACCCGGATGGGCTATCCGATGCACTACAACAATACCCAGGAGATCTGGGATGAGTTGCGGCATCTGTGCCCGGACTTCTACGGCGCCACCTATGAAAAAATGGGCGAACTCGGCTACGTCATGTGGCCATGCCGCGATGAGTCCGACGCCGACCAGGGGACGTCGTATCTGTTTAAAGAGAAGTTCGATACCCCGAACGGGCTGGCGCAGTTCTTCACCTGCGACTGGGTCGCGCCGATCGATAAGCTCACCGACGAGTACCCAATGGTGCTGTCGACGGTGCGCGAAGTCGGCCACTACTCGTGTCGTTCAATGACCGGTAACTGCGCGGCGCTGGCGGCACTGGCGGATGAACCTGGCTATGCGCAAATCAACACCGCCGACGCCGAACGGTTAGGCATCGAAGATGAAGCGCTGGTGTGGGTGAATTCGCGTAAGGGTCGGATCATCACCCGCGCGCAGGTCAGCGACCGGCCGAACAAAGGCGCGGTGTATATGACCTACCAGTGGTGGATCGGTGCCTGTAACGAGCTGGTCTCAGAGAACCTGAGTCCGATAACCAAAACGCCGGAGTACAAGTACTGCGCGGTCAACGTTGAGCGGATTGCCGATCAGCGCGCGGCGGAACAGTACGTGATTGATGAGTACAACAAGCTGAAAGCCCGCCTGCGCGAAAGCGCGATGGGTTAAGGTTCGAACCTTTGTACCATTGAGTAGCCCCGGTAAGCGGTAGCGCTACCGGGGATTTTCCCCGGAGGCGGCGCATTGCGCCTTCTCCGGGCTACCAAATCGCACAACGCTGTAGCCCCGGTAAGCGGTAGCGATACCGGGGATTTTCTCCGGAGGCGGCGCGTTGCGCCTTCTCCGGGTATTTACCCCGCTAATTCCCGCCATTTTCTTCTTTTTCGCCTCCCTTTATACTGCGCGCTATGTTCCTTGCTGATAATAAATACAAATGAAATACCTCTTTTTATTTCTACTGGTTTTCACCAGCGGCGCAGCGGTCGCCACCGAACCGGGCAGCCAGTATCAACAGCAGGCGGAAGCCGGCGATCGACGCGCGCAATATTACCTTGCCGATACCTGGGTCAGCTCCGGTGATTATCAGAAAGCCGAATACTGGGCGCAGAAGGCCGCCGCCCAGGGCGATGGCGATGCACTGGCGCTGCTGGCGCAGCTCAAAATTCGCAACCCTCAGCAGGCGGACTATCCGCAGGCCCGCCAGCTGGCGGAAAAAGCCGTCAAGGTCGGCAGTAAATCCGGGGAGATCGTTCTGGCGCGGGTGCTGGTGAACCGTCAGGCTGGCCCCACCGATGTGGCGCACGCCATCACGCTGCTGCAGGATGCCGCCCGGGATAGCGAAAGCGATGCAGCGGTGGACGCCCAGATGCTGCTGGGGCTGATCTACGCCAGCGGCGTGCACGGCCCGGAAGATGATGTGAAAGCGAGCGAATACTTCAAAGGCAGCTCGGCGCTCTCACGGACCGGCTATGCCGAATACTGGGCCGGGATGATGTTCCAGCAGGGAGAGAAAGGCTTTATCGAACCGAATAAGCAGAAGGCGCTGCACTGGCTTAACGTCAGCTGCCTGGAGGGGTTTGATACCGGCTGCGAAGAGTTTGACCGGATCAGTAAAGGATAAGAAAAAGCCCGGCGTTCGCGCCGGGCTTTGTGTTTTATTGGGCGGTTTTATCAAACTTGCCCAGCACTTCGCGTTCATACGCCAGCGCTTTTTTGCGGTCGAACTTATGCTCCCATTTGGCGATAACCAGCACCGCCAGCGCATTGCCCACCACGTTCAGCGCGGTACGCGCCATGTCGAGAATACGGTCGACACCGGCGATAAAGGCGAGGCCTTCCAGCGGGATCCCCACGCTACCCAGGGTTGCCAGCAGCACCACGAAGGAGACGCCCGGCACGCCAGCGATCCCTTTCGAGGTCACCATTAAGGTCAGCACCAGGGTGATCTCCTGCCAGATAGAGAGGTCGATACCGTACAGCTGGGCGATAAAGATCGCCGCGATGCTCTGATACAGCGTTGAACCATCGAGGTTAAAGGAATAACCGGTCGGCACCACAAAGCTGGTGATCGACGCCGGCGCGCCATAGGCTTCCATCTTCTCGATAATGCGCGGCAGCACGCTCTCCGAGCTGGCGGTGGAGTAGGCCAGAATCAGCTCATCTTTCAGGATACGGATCAGGATCCAGATGCTCAGGCCACACAGACGCGCGACAATCCCCAGCACCACCAGCGCGAAGAACAGGATCGCGAAGTAAACCAGCAGTACCAGCTTGGCCAGCGGCCACAGCGAGGCGAAACCAAAGGTGGCGACGGTCACCGAAATCAGGGCGAACACCCCGATCGGCGCATAGCGCATCACCATGTGGGTGACTTTAAACATGGTTTCGGAGATGGAGCGGAAGACCGTCACCAGCGGCTCACGGTGGGTCGCCGGCAGCGAGGAGAGCCCCAAACCAAACAGCACCGAGAAGAAGATAATCGGCAGCATATCGCCTTTCGCCATCGACGCCACGATGTTGGTCGGGACCAGCGACAGGATAGTGCCCATCAGGCCATGCGCATGGCTTTGCACCTCGGCAGTCGTGCTCTGATATTTCGAAATATCAACCGCCGCCAGCTGTGACATATCAATGCCGGTCCCCGGCTGAAAGACGTTGGCCAGGGTGATACCCAGCACGATCGCCACCGTGGTGATCACTTCGAAATAGATAATGGTTTTGGCGCCGATCCGGCCTAACTGCTTGGCATCGCCCACGCCGGCAATCCCGACCACCAGGGTCGAAATGACAATCGGGACCACGATCATTTTAATCAGATGGATAAAGATATCGCCCGCCGGCGTCAGCAAATTGCTAATCAACCAATCGCGACTTTCGGCGTGGTAATGCAGATAACTGCCCAGAAGGATACCCAGCACCAGGGCTAGCAAGATTTGCCAGGCCAGACTGACTTTTTTCGTTTTCTTCACTACTGACTTCCTCAATGAAAGGCACCATTCCTTTTCGTCATGGTACCCACTGCAGGGGGTATGAATTGTGTTGCGTTGCTTTGTGGGGTTATTTAACGCGCAATATCAGTATCATTTGCACGGCATGCTGCGCAAGCCTTTAAGAATAGGGCTTTCTTCTGGTTTTCTGCATAAAGTCACGAATTTTCCCCAGTTACAATGCATAAGTATTTGTAATAAAAAATATTTCACACCTTCCGTTTCTATAAATTCATTTACGTAATTATTTCACTTCAAAGTTTCATTTGATGAAATTTCACTCAGTTGAATCATTGCGTGATCTGCCCCCCAATTAACAAACAAAGCTGTCAAAACCCCTACTCTTAACGTTTGTTTGACATATATTTAACAAGTTCAAAGGAGAAAAAAAGCCATGAGCCAAATACACAAACACCCTATTCCCGCTAATATCGCGGAACGTTGCCTGATTAACCCGGAACAGTACAAGGCGCAGTACCAACAATCCATAACCGACCCTGATACATTTTGGGGCGAGGAGGGCAAGATCCTTGACTGGATACGCCCCTATACCCGCGTGAAGAACACCTCTTTCGCGCCGGGTAATATTTCCATCAAATGGTATGAAGATGGCACCCTGAACCTCGCCGCCAACTGCCTCGACCGCCATCTCGCCGAGCGCGGCGATCAAACCGCCATCATCTGGGAAGGCGACGACGCCAGCCAGAGCAAGCACATCACCTACCGTGAACTGCATGCGGACGTGTGCCGCTTCGCCAATGTGCTGCTCGACCTTGGGATTAAAAAAGGCGATGTGGTCGCCATTTATATGCCGATGGTGCCGGAAGCCGCGGTGGCGATGCTGGCCTGCGCCCGCATCGGCGCTATCCACTCAGTGATTTTCGGCGGCTTCTCGCCGGAGGCGGTGGCCGGACGCATTATCGACTCCAGCTCGCGCCTGGTGATCACCGCTGACGAAGGGCTGCGCGCTGGTCGCGCCATCCCGCTGAAGAAAAACGTTGATGACGCGCTGAAAAACCCGAACGTCAACAGTATTGAGCATGTCGTGGTCCTGAAACGTACCGGCGGCAAAATCGACTGGCAGGAAGGCCGCGACCTGTGGTGGAGCGACCTGATGGCCAATGCCAGCACCGAGCACCGGCCCGTCGAGATGAACGCCGAAGATCCGCTGTTCATCCTCTATACCTCCGGCTCCACCGGCAAACCGAAAGGGGTGCTGCACACCACCGGCGGCTATCTGGTCTACGCGGCCACCACCTTTAAATACGTTTTCGACTACCATCCGGGCGATATTTACTGGTGCACCGCCGATGTGGGCTGGGTCACCGGCCACAGCTATCTGCTGTATGGTCCGCTGGCCTGCGGCGCCACCACCCTGATGTTCGAAGGGGTACCGAACTGGCCAACCCCGGCGCGTATGTGCCAGGTCGTCGATAAGCATAAGGTCAGCATTCTCTATACCGCCCCGACGGCTATCCGCGCCCTGATGGCGGAAGGCGACAAAGCTATCGAAGGCACAGACCGTTCCTCGCTGCGCATTCTCGGCTCGGTCGGCGAACCGATTAACCCGGAAGCCTGGGAGTGGTACTGGAAGAAGATCGGTAACGAGAAGTGCCCGGTGATGGACACCTGGTGGCAGACCGAAACCGGCGGCTTTATGATCACCCCGCTGCCGGGCGCAATCGAGCTGAAGGCCGGCTCCGCGACGCGTCCGTTCTTCGGCGTCCAGCCGGTGCTGGTGGATAACGAAGGCCTGCCGCTGGATGGCGCCACCGAGGGCAATCTTGCCATCGCCGACTCCTGGCCCGGCCAGGCGCGTACCCTGTTCGGTGACCATGAGCGCTTTGAGCAAACCTACTTCTCCACCTTCAAAAATATGTACTTTAGCGGCGATGGCGCGCGTCGCGATGAAGATGGTTACTACTGGATCACTGGCCGCGTGGATGACGTGCTGAACGTCTCCGGCCACCGTCTGGGTACCGCGGAAATTGAATCCGCGCTGGTGTCGCACCCGAAAATCGCTGAAGCGGCGGTGGTGGGGATCCCGCACAACATCAAAGGCCAGGCCATCTACGCCTACGTGACGCTCAATCACGGCGAAGAACCAACACCGGAGCTGTATGCCGAAGTGCGTAACTGGGTGCGCAAAGAGATCGGCCCGCTGGCGACGCCGGATGTGCTGCACTGGACCGATTCGCTACCGAAAACCCGCTCGGGCAAAATCATGCGTCGCATTCTGCGTAAGATTGCCGCGGGCGACACCAGCAACCTCGGCGATACCTCGACGCTCGCCGATCCTGGCGTCGTGGAAAAACTGCTCGAAGAGAAGCAGGCCATAACGATGCCATCGTAAGCAAGGACCGATTCCCTACACCCTCTCCCCCGCCGGGGAGAGGATAAAAATAAGTCCCTCCCCCAGGATTCCACTCGCAGGAACGCCGTCAGCAAACCGTATCCCGGCTCCATCGCCGGAGGGGTTGCTGTCGCCAGCGTCCGCTGAGTGGATGACGAAAGGGAGACCTCTGGAGACGCTAAGATGAATGAACAACTTTGTCAGCGGATAGAAAATAGTGCGCATTTCAGGGAGTTAGTTGCATCACGGCAACGGTTTGCCGCCATTCTGTCAGTGATTATGTTAGTGATCTACGTGGGCTTTATTTTGCTTATCGCCTTCGCGCCCGGCTGGCTCGGCACTCCGCTGCACGCCGGTACCAGCGTCACCCGCGGGATCCCGCTCGGCATTGGCGTGATCGTCATTTCGTTTATCCTGACCGGTATTTATGTCTGGCGGGCCAATGGTGAATTCGACCGTTTGACCAAGAGCGTTCTCAACGAGGTAAAAGCATGATCAAGAGAGTCCTGACGGCGCTCGCCGCCACGCTGCTGCCCCTCGGCGCTCACGCGGCAGACACCATTACCGGCGCGGTACAGCGCCAGCCGACCAACTGGCAGGCGATTGTCATGTTCCTGATTTTCGTCGCCCTGACGCTTTACATCACCTACTGGGCCTCAAAACGGGTACGTTCGCGCAGCGATTATTATACCGCCGGCGGCAATATTACTGGCTTCCAGAACGGGCTGGCGATTGCCGGCGACTTTATGTCGGCAGCGTCGTTCCTCGGTATTTCCGCGCTAGTGTATACCTCAGGCTACGACGGCCTGATCTACTCGCTGGGCTTTCTCGTCGGCTGGCCGATTATCCTGTTTCTGATTGCCGAACGACTGCGCAACCTTGGCCGCTATACCTTTGCTGACGTCGCTTCATACCGCCTGAAGCAGGGGCCGATCCGCACCCTCTCCGCCTGCGGATCGCTGGTGGTGGTAGCGCTGTATCTGATCGCGCAGATGGTGGGCGCCGGCAAGCTGATCCAGCTGCTGTTCGGCCTCAATTACCATGTCGCCGTGGTGCTGGTTGGCGTGCTGATGGTGCTCTATGTCCTGTTCGGCGGCATGCTGGCAACCACCTGGGTGCAGATTATTAAAGCGGTTCTGCTGCTGTGCGGCGCCAGCTTTATGGCCTTTATGGTCATGAAGCACGTCGGCTTCAGCTTCAATAACCTGTTTACCGAGGCGATGGCCGTCCATCCGAAAGGGGCGGCGATTATGAGTCCCGGCGGACTGGTGAAAGATCCGATATCAGCGCTCTCTCTGGGTCTGGGTCTGATGTTCGGTACCGCCGGCCTGCCGCATATTCTGATGCGCTTCTTTACCGTGAGCGATGCCAAAGAAGCGCGTAAAAGCGTCTTCTACGCCACCGGTTTTATGGGCTATTTCTATATCCTGACCTTTATTATCGGCTTCGGCGCCATCATGCTGGTCGGCGCGAACCCGGCGTTTAAAGACGCGGCCGGACAGCTTATCGGCGGCAATAACATGGCGGCGGTGCATCTGGCGGATGCGGTGGGGGGCAATCTGTTCCTCGGCTTTATCTCCGCGATCGCTTTCGCCACTATCCTGGCGGTGGTGGCTGGCCTGACGCTCGCCGGCGCCTCAGCGGTGTCGCACGACCTGTACGCCAACGTCTTCCGCAAGGGCGCGACCGAGCGTCAGGAGCTGAAGGTCTCCAAGATCACCGTGCTGATCCTCGGGGTGGTGGCCATTCTGCTGGGTATTCTGTTTGAAAATCAGAACATCGCTTTCATGGTCGGCCTGGCCTTCTCCATTGCCGCCAGCTGTAACTTCCCGATTATTCTGCTGTCGATGTACTGGTCGAAGCTGACCACCCGCGGCGCGATGGTCGGCGGCTGGCTGGGCCTGCTGACTGCGGTCATTCTGATGATCCTCGGCCCGACCATTTGGGTGCAGATCCTCGGCCATGAGAAAGCGCTGTTCCCGTATGAATATCCGGCGCTGTTCTCCATCGCCATCGCGTTCATCGGTATCTGGGTCTTCTCCGCCACCGATAACTCACCGGAAGGGATGCGCGAGCGCGAGCAGTTCCGCGCCCAGTTTATCCGTTCACAAACCGGGATCGGTATCGAACGCGGCCAGGCGCATTAATCGTTCTCTCCCCTTCCCCGGCGCCGTCCGGAGAAGGGGCTCACCCCCGACCTCTTAGTTATAGGTTAAGGTGATCACCCCGGTGGCGTTTGCCGAACCCGCGGTCACCGCGCTCCCCGTCTTGTAATAGTTAGTGGATAAGGCAAGCGTCTGCATGGCCGCGGCCCCGCCTGGGCTGTCGGGGTTGGTGAAATAGCTATAGCTGGCGTCCGCGCCGCTGTTGGTCACCGTCGTGCGGCTCGAAGTATAGAGGCTGATATCGGTATTTAACGGCAGCGCTTCGCCATCCATATTCAACTGAACCCCCACCCCGGTGGCAACATTCTCCTCTGCCGTTAAGGCCATCACCGTGTTGCCAGGGTTATCCCCACTCGCTTGCGCCGCCGCCACACGCATCGAAACGTTGGTTCCCGGCTCGCAGGCAAGGGTCAGGGACTGCCGCGCGTTCCCCACCTTCGTCGCGGTGTTGAACTCGCTGGCATTGATGCTGCCCATGGCAAAACTGAGATTATTGCTACCGACAATACACCCCATCGGGATCATCTGGATGCTGGTGGTGCCGCTGATGTGCAGCCGGGAAATGGAGAGCGTCGCCTTACTATCCTTCGCCGAAACCGTAGCCACCGGATCGCTGAACGATAATTGACTGTTGCTGGCGATAGCGCCGCCGGTGGCCACCAGCTGCAGCTGATATGCCGGGGTGTAATGGGTCGAGGCATAATAATCAAACAGGCCGGTGGGCTTACCGAGATAGTAATTCACATCGCCGATATAATGCACCTGCGAGTCGGGGCTGAAATCATCGGTATCACCGTCATATTCACCGCTGATATTGAGCCACACCTTGACGCGGAGGCCGATCCCCTGCACCGAGGTGGCATAGATATTATCCCCTATCAGCGCCCCGGCATTGTTCGAGGACCAGGCAAACACCGCGTAGGTGCTTCCCTCGCAGTTAATCAGCTCCGTTTGCGCGCGGGTAATTTTCCCCGAGTCATACAGCACGGTGCCCGCGGTGTAGCTCCCGGCGTTGACCAGAATCTTTTCCGGCAAGTTAGTCATCGAGACATCGCCATAGTTGGTTCCCGTGCAGGCCGCCCAGCTATAGAGGGGACACAGTACCAGCATGAACAAGAAGATCAGTTTTTTCATACCCATCCCTGTCGAAACGTTATTTGTAAGCCACATCGAACGTGGCGGTAAAGCCGACAATCCCCGGCCTTACCTGGCCATAGGGCGAAAACATGCGTGCTACCATATTGAAGATATGGACGTCGGCACGGTCACCAAAGGTATAAAGATACTGGTCGCCAGGCCCGAGGGGCTGCTGATCGGCAAGAGTGAGAAGTTGCATACCGACGCCGCTGGCCCCGTCGCTGCCTGTGCGGAAGTTTTTATAAACCGAGGTGTAAGTGTTATCGAATTTTGCTCCGCTAAATGCGATGGTTACCGCCGACGCATCGGCGGAACAACTGGAAAAGACCAGCTTAACCGGCACGCTGGCGCCGCTCGACCCGGCATTTCCGGAGAACGTCTGCGAGGAGACGGTGCCTAAATCGATACTGTTCGACGGTTCCACGGCCACCTCGCAGGAAGGCGCTTCGATGGTGCCCGTGACGTTAAAATTGACCGTGCTGCTGCCTTCATAAGCCAGCGCCGGAAGGGAGAGCAGCAAAAGGCTGGCCACCAGGATGCCCCTTGTGCTGCCGTCTCGCATATTCATATCAGCCCCTTCTTCCATGTTGAAAACCTGCATCCATTACCGGCATTCGGCCTGATAGAACAGAATATCGTCGCCAAGAGCCATGCTGGAGAAGTCGTAATGAACGGTGCACTGCTCACTGCTTTTCTCCCCCCAGCGCGCTAACAGCTGGCCTTTTTTCTGCAGCCCCGTGAGATACACCTGCCCCTCATCGCCGACAATATTGCTGCGCGCCGCGCTGGCGCGATCATTATCAAGGGTCACCAGCGCGCCGAAAGGCACCACACCGTTGCGAGTACGCAGGGTGAGCATCGCCTTATAGCCAATTCGGGTGTCATACTGCACTTTGACGATTGCATTGCGCGTTGGGACCACCGTTCTGGCGACGTTATCCACCTCGGCGCCAGCCATCTGCTGTTCATCCAGCGCCAGGCTGTTGCGATGGTAAGGGCGAACATACGGTACGACGGCATACCCGGCGGCATCCGTCGTCACGTTGGTCTGGCCCTGCACCCGCACATCGCTGACGCCGGGCGTTTCGATCAGTGCAGCACTCTCACCCAGAAAGCGCGACAGCGTGAGCCCGCCCGCGTGAGCAACCATGCCGCCGCGCAGCGAATAATTGTAGTGATTGCTGTAGTGGTCGTAGCCATAGCCGCCGGCGACATCGCCTTTTGCTCCCTGATAATTGACGCTGAGGTTGCCGGAGGTGCTCTTATCCTGGGTGTTGTAACCCTCCTGGAGACTCCAGTTGAGAGAGCGATCCTCGAACGCCGAGCCATTGAGCCCCACGCTGTGCGTGGTGTCGTTATGCCGACCATGGTTCAAGGTGTAATTCGCCGAGAGCGTCTCGCCAAGCGGGATGCTTAGCGTCAGGGAGACGATGGTATCGCTGGCCGGCCGGTTATTGCCGCTGTCATCGGTACTTTGCACATTGCGGTTATAGGAATAGTTAATAAAGTAGGAGGCCTTGCCAATCGACCCGCTATAGCCCACGCCTACCGACTCCATGCGCGAGCTGTCCCAATAGGTTTCATTGACCAGCGAAAGCGAGAGCGAACCATAGCCAAACAGCGTCTGCGACAGCGAAGCGTCAAACCGGCCTTTCGTTCTGCCGCTCTGCGTACAGCAGTCGCGCTGCGTGGAGGCGTTATCGACAAAATCCTGAAACGAATAGTATCCCGCGGTGGAGTAGCGATAGCCGGCCACGGAAAAGCTGGTGCCCGTCTGCAGAAAGCTTTTGCTGAAGCGGACGCGATACGATTGCCCCTGTTCTTTGCGGGTTGACGAGGCCGTATCGCTGGTTTTCACGTCGGCCCACGACTGAGAGCCGTCAAACGACAGCGCGCCGATGGTGCCAAGGTTAAAGCCAGCGCCTAACAGCAGGTTGGTGTATTTATCTTCCGCCTGCTGAAAGCCGGTATAGAGAGTAAAGTTACTGGTGGCGCCATAGGCCAGGGAAGACTGAATAAAGTTGTATTCTTTATCGTCGGAGCTGCCTGAGCGCGTCCTGCCGCTGCTCAGCGCATAGTCCAGCTGGCCCTCGCGCTGCAGGACCGCCAGCGAGGCAAAAGGCACCACAAAGTTTTGCTCGCTGCCGTCAGACTCTTTAACGGTGACGTACAGATCGCCGGCGCTGCCGGTGGCATACAGATCGTTAATCTCAAAGGCGCCGGGAGCGACGGTGGTTTTATAAATGCTGTAACCATTCTGATAAACCGAGACCTCCGCGGTGGTGCGCGCGATCCCTCGAATCGTCGGCGCAAAGCCATGCAGGCTATCCGGCAGCATCTCTTTGTCCGAACTGAGCTGCAGGCCGGTAAAGCTCACACTGTCGAAGATGCCGGAAGAGGTATAGGTATTACCGACCACCAGTTGACTGCGCAGGGTGTGAATATCGCGGGCAAGGTACGAGTAAACCGACTCCCAGCGGCTGCTGTTGTCGCTGTGGCTATAGGTGCTGTAGTTGCGCAGACGCCATGGCCCCAGATTCACCCCAGGCTGCAGGCTAACAAACTGGCTGTCTACGGTCGCGCCATTATGCCGCGGCGCATTGCGCTGCCCGGTGACACTATAGTTGAGAAGACCGGCGTTGATCCCCTGCTGCCACTGGCTCTCCGGTATATAGTCTCTTGGGCGATTCAGCATCGCGGCCTGCGGAACGGTAAAATCGATTCGCTGTTGGGCAAGAGACACCGAAAATGTCATCCCGGGGATCGCCGACAGCCGGGCGCAGGTTTCCCCTGCCGCGAACAGCTGGGGATAGGCGGTGGTATTAATCAACCACGAATTCAGATACTCCGCGGAAAGACAGGGAGAAGCGGTCGCGCCTGCGTCATGGCCAATTTCCTGAAAGGTCAGCGATTCTGAACTGACATACTTATCATTGATGTAAACATCCAGATGATAGGTGCCCGGCGGTACGCCATCTTGCGAAAAATAGGACAGATCCACCGAAGCCGCAGGATCCTCGGCGACTTCGAGTAAATTCGGGTTGAAATATTCACCGGCCTCAGCGCGAGAAGACAAGGTACTCAGGCACAAAACAATAGCGACGCAGATACTTTTGGTTGAAAACAGTAGCTCAACGCTACTGAATGATAGCGGTATATTTCTTCCCTGACATACCATAATCATTAATCACGCTCCATGTGATCTCTTTTTTCCCTGTCGCGGACAGGGTACTCTGCACGGGTATTTTTAAAGTAGAAAATGGGGCAGCAAACCATGCGCCAGAAATATTTTTTCCGTTAAGGCTAACCTGGGAAAAATTCATATACAGCGGTGAGTTATTTTTTACCGTCACCGAGTCCCCCGCTTTTCCCCACTGTAATTTTTCGGCATACGATTCCGGTGTATTGCCTTTTAACGCGGCAGGTCGATAAATCAATTTTATTTTCGAGTTGATGGCAAACTGCACCACATTTTTATCCGGGACATATTCCGTTGCCGGGATCCCTTTGATATTGAGCCAAAACATCGACTCGCGATCGTCGGGTAATTTTTTTCCTGAGCGGACAACGCGCACGAATCCTTTCTCTCCGGCTTTGAGACGGAACAGCGGCGGCGTAATAATAAACGCGTCTTTGGCTGGCGACGCGGCATCCACCACCGAGAGCCAGGACTGGACGATATTGCTGCTCTGATCTTTATTCTCAACCGTGATGACGGCGTTGTTTTTCGCACCATCAAACACCAGACGCGTGCCGCCCACGACCACGCTGGCTTGCGCAATAGAGGAAGACAGCAAAAAACCGACCACAAAAAAAGGATATCTCATACGTTTAATTAAAGGGGAATAGCAGACGATTCCCCTTTCTCCATTCAACAAAACGCCGAATTAATAATAAGTCACGTTATAAGTCACAGTTGTCTGAACGGTACCTTTCGTCGGATCGGTATCACCCGACTTCACCATTTTAACGGTGAATGGAATGGTTGCGGCACCAGAAGAAATATCGACATCTGAACCCTCTTCATTATTCTTCATTACCTTACCCGCTTCGTCAAAAAGGGCCACAGCAACACCGGTTGCCGGCTCATCAGTCGCCTGGTTTTTAAAATAATCGCTGTTCGCGGTATCGGAAACACCGCCAAAAGTGACGCGAGCGATACTGTTGCCACCGTCTTCCGCGGTCGGGCAATCGGCTAAGCTAAAGGAGAAGTTCTTGGCAGCGCCGAAGGTATACGCTTTCAGATCCGCCACTGAGGTGGTGCCCATATCAATAGCCGTTACGCCGCCGTCAATAGTCGCCGTACAGGTCGTATCGGAAACAACACCATTAAAAGTAATGGTGTTATCGGCCTGAGCAACGGTAGACAGCACGCTGCAGGCAGAGAAAATCAGGGCACCCGCCAGAATTTTTTTACTCATCTTCATATTTATTCCCATATCCATTATAAACGACAATCAGTCCGTCAATTGTTTTATGCAGATATATTAGAGAATGAATTTGCATCCGCGCGGCGTCACATACACATTTACGTGACATATGATTTATGATAATTAATATTATACATAAATAAACGACCAGCATTTGAATCCATTCAATAATACAAGCCCGCGTAAAAAGAATAACGAACAGAGGGTAAAAGCTCAATTATTAATGTAAAAATTGATTTTTAAACAAATCGCCTTAAAAAATGAAAAAAATAAGATGAAGTTCCTTTGAAATCATAGCGATACAAACTTATAAAATTCTTAGAGATAATAAAAAGCCTATACATCATTCGCAATATAATTAGATCACTATTGATTATGAAATATTTAGTTACAAAGAGAGGATGGTAATAAGAATTGCCTTAATCTTTTCTGATGACCAATAACCGGCATAAACAAAAAGGGGCGAAAATAGTTCACAACTATTCCGCCCCTCAATATTTCATAACAACCGATTACACGAGAACGCTAAAACAGCAGCCAGCGCACTAACGGCGCCGCCAGCACCACCACTACGCCAGACAGCATCATCACCAGGCTGGCCACCACGCCCTCCTGCTGGCCCAGCTCATAGGAGCGCGCCGTCCCGGCACCATGGGAAGCCGCGCCGAACCCGGCTCCTTTCGCCATCCCTTCCCGGATAGCCAGGCGTAAAAACAGCATATCCCCCACCGCCATGCCAAAGACGCCGGTGATCACCACAAACAGCGCCACCAGATCGGGCTGACCACCGAGCGGTTTCGCCGCCGCCAGCGCAAAGGGCGTGGTCACCGAGCGCACCGCCAGGCTGCGCTGGATTTCATCAGACAACATCAATCCGCGCGCCAGCCATACGGAGCTGGTCACCGCCACCACCACCGCCGTTACCACCCCGGCGCTGAGCGACATCCAGTGGCGTTTGATCACCGCGACATTTTCATAGACCGGGACGGCAAAGGCGATGGTGGCGGGGCCCAGCAGCCACAGCAGCCAGTGGGTCTCTCCCATATAGCTCTGATAAGAGATATGGCCCAGCACCAGGATCAGCACCAGCAGGATCGGCGTGAACACCAGCGGCATCAGCGGCAGTTTATGAAAACGGCGATACAGTCTTTTATTGGCGTAATAGAGACCCAGCGTCGCCACCAGACACAGGACGCTCAGCATGACATCATTCATTTTTTTAGCCGGCTCACTTCGTAACGGTAAACCCTGTCGACGACCCAGGCCGTCGCGCCCAGCACCATCAGCGTGCTTAAGGCAATGACCAGGAAAATCCGCCAGCCATCAACCATCAGCAGCTGGGTATAATTGACCACCGCGACCACCGCCGGGACGAAAAACAGCAGCATCTCCGCCAGCAACCAGCGGGCGCCGGCGCGAACCCAGTTCAAGGGGATCACCCGGCAGACGATCAGCAGCAGGAGCATCACCATGCCGACCAGGTTAGCCGGCAGGGGTACCTGCCACCTGTTCACCAGATATTGCGCAAAAATAAATAACCCGACATAAAGAAGCACCTGCAGCGGGATTTGAAGACGCTGCGCCACGGCGGGGGCAACGCGAGCTGGCGCGAAGGCCATGAGCGATATTCCTGAAAAAAAGAAGTCAGGGGTGCAGTATAGAGAGCCGCCGAAGCGGACAGAAATGAATTAAAATCATCGCAGGTATAGTCTCAGGGAATAATTATGGATATCCGAACGCTGCGCTATTTCGTTGAAGTGGTTCGTCAGCAGAGTTTTACTCGCGCGGCGGAAAAGCTGTTCGTCACACAGCCTACCATCAGCAAGATGCTCAAAAATCTCGAAGATGAACTGAACTGCACGCTGTTGATCCGCGATGGCCGTAAACTGCTGCTCACCGATACCGGGCGCGTCGTTTTTGAACGCGGCCAGGCGATCCTTGGCGAGTTCAGCCAGCTGGAGTCAGAACTAAGCGATATCAACCACCTGAATAAAGGGGTGTTGCGGCTTGGCATTCCACCGATGGTCGGAATGCTGATGGCGGAGCCGATCAGCCGCTTCCGCGAGCGCTACCCGGGCGTCGAGCTGAAAATCGCCGAGTTTGGCGGCCTGACGGTCCAGCAGGCGGTCAGCAACGGCGAGCTCGATATGGCGATGACCGCCCTGCCCATCGAAGAGGGTAGCCACCTCACCACCCTGCCGTTGTTCAACCACCCGCTGTGCGTCCTGACGCCAAGAACCGCGCCGTGGGAGGGCGTGACCTCGCTCTCGCCGGTCGAGCTGGCGGCGTATCCGCTGGTCATCTACAACGAAGAATTTGCCCTCAGCCAGCAGCTGATGCGCCTGTTTGCCGAGCATGACGTAAAGCCGCGTATCGCGGTGCGCAGCGGACAGTGGGATTTTCTCGCCGCGATGGTGCAGGCCGGCATTGGCGTGGCGATCCTGCCCGAGCCGATTTGCCAGCGTCTCGACCCGCAGAACTTTTGCTGGATCCCATTACAAAGCGAGCTGCGCTGGGAGCTGGGGATGATTTGGCGGGAGGGCGTGTATATGTCGCGCAGCGCTGAGGCCTGGCTGGCGTGCAGTAAAGCGTTCTGGCTGGAATAATTCCCTGGTGACAACGCGTTTCGCAGAGGAATGGGTAGCCCGGGTCAGGCGCTTGCGCCGCTGCCCGGGTTTCCCCCGGTCGCGCTAACGCTTACCGGGGCGACACATTTACTGCAGTCTCGCCAGTAGCCCGAATAAGCGTCGCGCTATCCGGATTACAGGTTATTGATCTTCGATTAACAGCGCTTCCAGCAGGTCGAGATCGTGCAGCAGCTTCTGCAGCGTCTCGTTACTGATCTGCCGGGTGGCGCGCAGATGATACAGCTCTCCGCGTTCAGAGCGCAGCGCCGCCAGGCGGAAGCGGCGCTCGAGGCTCTCCTCCAGCATAGAGGTTTCCACGTCGTTACGACCATCGACGCGGCGGCGCAGGTTACCGATCACCCGCGAACTGACTTCGGTCAGCAGCTGGTTATCGATATTCTCTTTGGTATCTGCCGCCAGCCGCTCTTCCATCTTCTGGATCGCCACAATCGCCACGTCTGCCGTCGCTGCGCGCGCCAGTCGTTCCTCTTTCCGCTGCTGCACGTTGTCACTCGATTCAATGTGGCGCAGCAGGATCGGCAGCGCAATCACCCCGACGAACAGCGAGAACAGGATCACCCCGGCGGCGAGGAAAATCAGCTCATAGCGCGCAGGGAAAACATTCCCGTCCGGCAGCAACAGCGGAATCGAGAGCACACCGGCGAGGGTAATCGCCCCGCGCACCCCGGCCACAGAGGAGATCAGCAGCTCGCGGGTGGTCCAGGAGCCAAACTCCATCGGTTTCTTCTTCAGGAAGCGCTGACTAAGCTTACGCATCGACCACAGCCAGCCAAAACGCACCAGCATCAGCGCGGCATAGATCAGGATGATGTCGGTAAACAGCATCCAGGTCTCGACGTTGGGGTCAGCTTCCGCCGCCACCAGCGAGCTGGAGAGGATATCCGGCAGCTGCAGGCCCAACAGCAGGAAGACCATGCCGTTGAAGACAAATTCCAGCATCGCCCAGGTGCTGTTAGCGCGCAGACGCATGGCCAGCGGCGCGGTACGCATCACGCCGGAACGGGTGATGGTCATCCCCGCCGCCACCGCCGCCAGGATACCGGAGACACCGATATGTTCGGCAATCAGATAGGAGGCAAACGGCAGCAGGAACAGCAGGACAATCTGCGTGGCGGGTTCATCCCCGCCCCAGCGGCTGAGGAAACGCATCGAACGGCCATACGACCAGCTCACCACAAACCCGGCCAGCACGCCGCCGATCGCCACCTTCAGAAATTCTACGGTCGCGCCGCCAACGGTAAAGACCATAGTGCCCATCGCCACCGCGACGGCAAACTTGAGCGAAACCAGACCAGAGGCGTCGTTCATTAACGCCTCCCCCTGCAGAATGCCCATGATTTTTTTCGGTATCCGCCCTTCCCCGACGATGCCGGAGAGCGCCACGGCATCGGTCGGCGAGAGTACGGCCGCCAGCGCGAACGCCGGGATCAGCGGAATGCCAGGCACAATCCAGTAGATCAGAAAGCCGATGCCGACCACCGTCACGACGACCAGCGCCAGCGCCAGACCAAGGATCTCCCGCCCGTGTTCAATAAACTCACGGGTCGGCGTTTTCCAGCCGTCGGCGAACAGCAGCGGCGGGATAAACAGGACCAGAAACAGCTCTGGATCAAATTCAACGTGCAAACCGAAGGTCGGCCATGCCAGAAGCGCGCCAATGGCGATTTGCATCAGTGGGAGTGGAACCTGAAAGGGCAGTACACGCGTCACTACCCCGGACAGTGAGACCACGAGGGTCATGATGAGGATGGTAAAGAATATTTCCATGTGTTCCCTGTTTGCTGCGTTTTCTTTTATACCTGTGAGGCGTCGTGCCTGTGAATCATACGCTACCCAGATTAACGCAAATGGAAACAGGATGTGGCTTAAAAATAAAACGGGCGGCCTGAGCCGCCCGTGAGGAGCACGAAGGGTTTAAATCGCCCAACCGCCCGCGTAAAACGCCACCAGCGCCACGGCGATAATTACCGTACCGAGGTTCAGCTTGCGCCACTCGCCGGAGACCAGACGGCCAATCACCAGGGTAGCGAAACCGATCATGATGCCGGTCACGATGTTACAGGTCAGCACGATAAACACCGCGGTGATCAGGCCAGCCATCGCGTCAACGAAGTCGTTGAAATCGATTTTTGCCACGTTGCTCAGCATCAGCAGGCCGACGTACATCAGCGCCGGCGCGGTCGCGTAGGCCGGTACCAGATAAGAGAGCGGGGAGAGGAACAGGATCAGCAGGAACAGGACACCGACCGTCACCGCGGTCAGACCGGTTTTACCGCCAGCCGCGGTACCCGCCGCCGATTCGATATACACCGCCGCTGGCGCCGCGCCAACTAAACCGGAGAAGACGCTGCTCAGGGAGTCGGTGGTCAACGCTTTACCGCCGTTGATGATCTGTCCGTCTTTGTCCAGCAGGTTTGCCTGGCCGGCCACCGCGCGGATAGTACCGGTGGCGTCAAAGACCGCCGTCATCACCAGCGCCAGCACGCTGGGCAGCACGACCGGGTTCAGCGCGCCGATGATGTCGAGGCTGCCGATCAGCGAGTTGCCTTTATCATCGCTCAGGGATGGCATGGCGAAAATACCGGAGAAATGGACGTTCGGATCGAAAATCAGGCCCACAATCGACACGCCAATAATGGTCAGCAGAATGCCGCCCGGCACCTTCATTTTTTCCAGACCAATGATCACCGCGAGGCCAATCAGCGACATCACCACCGGGAAACTGGCAAATTTGCCCAGCGCCACCGGCAGACCGTCCAGCGGATTTTTGATCACCAGACCAACGCCGTTAGCGGCGATCAGCAGCAGGAACAGGCCAATCCCGATCCCGGTACCATGCGCCACGCCCTGCGGCAGGTTGCGCAAGATCCAGCTGCGGATGCCGGTCGCGGAAATCACCGTGAACAGGACACCCATCAGGAATACCGCGCCGAGGGCCACCGGAATACTGATCTGCTGCCCCAGCACCAGGCTGAAGGCGGTGAAGGCGGTCAACGAAATGGCGCAGCCGATAGCCATCGGCAGATTTGCCCATAACCCCATCACCAGCGAGCCAACGCCCGCCACCAGACAGGTCGAGACAAACACCGCGGCCGGCGGGAAGCCCGCTTTACCGAGCATGCCCGGCACCACGATGACGGAGTAAACCATCGCCAGAAAGGTAGTAAGACCTGCAACAATCTCCTGACGCACGGTGCTACCGCGCGCCGAAATTTTAAACCAGGCGTCTAATGAACCGCCGGTACGCGCTGAAGGCGTAGACATAGAAAACTTCCCCTGAAAATTTTTATTGTTCGTTGATATGCGTGGTGGACCCTCCACTGCCAGTTAAACGCGATCTCCTTGTACCGAATCGCAGCGCCAGGGGGGCTGCAAAAAAGCAAACGTTTAACTCCGCGCATACACTACGGTGTGTCAACCTTATCTCCTCCCCCTGGATAGCAGAAAAAAGAGGGAGCAAAACAGAAAGGCAAACGATTATCCGGCCTTTAGATAACCCTTTTCAACCGATGTTTATCGTATTTCGCTAAATTTCGCTTATGACGAGCAGAAAATAACCAGACGATGCGCAAACGTTATCGTCTATGCGCAATCCGCTAACAAATTTTTAGTGAGTTGCTTTCATTTGTCGGCGTCATCGGATCCGCTGATACCTCAGGCGCCGGGTAAGGTGAAGGGACCGCCGCGCTCGATGGCCCGCTGCCAGGCCGGACGCTGCTCCACCCGCTGTCGCCAGGCCTCAATATGGACAAGGTCATGCACGCCACCGCGCGCCAACAGCGCCATCACCGGGAAGCTCATCTGGATATCGGCCATACTTAGACGCTCGCCGGCAAACCATGGCCGCGTGGCAAGATGGTCGTCAATAAACCGCGCATGGGTGGCCAGCTGGGGATCCAGCCACGCTTTCTGAATGCCCTTGCCCAGCAGGGCGCCCAGAGAGCGGACGCCAAAGGGCACAGGGGGTTTACCCAGGCTGACGAACACCAGCTTCATTAACAGCAGCGGCATCAGCGAGCCTTCGGCATAGTGCAGCCAGAAGCGGTACTGCAGTTTGTCCTCTATCGCCTGCGGCTTCAGCAGCCCGCCGCTGTCCCAGGTCTCCTGCAAATACTCGAGAATGGCCCCGGACTCCGCCAGCACATAGCCGTTGTCTTCCAGCACCGGCGATTTCCCCAACGGATGGACTTTCTTCAGCGCCGCCGGCGCCAGCATCGACTTTTCCCGCTGATAGCGGACTATCTGATAAGGCAGCTGCAGCTCTTCCAGTGCCCACAGTACGCGTTGCGATCGTGATTGATTAAGATGGTGTACCGTCAGCATGGGCCTCTCCCGTGGTTTGTTCAAATTAACTATAGGAACAGGCGCTCATTGCCGGGAAAATTTCGGCAAAATAGTGAGGAAAAAATGACGGCAGCTGCCATAGTTAAAGTGTCGACGCAAACCGGAACCTCCATCAACAGATTGCGCAATACTGAGGGACGTCGATGTCGGGGGAAACCCTCTCGTGAACCAGCGAGATAATGCGAAAGACAAAGACCGGAAAACAACTAAAGCGCCCAGTTGTGGCGCTTTAGTTTTATTATTCCTCTTCCAGCAGCCGGGCGCCGGTCCCCTCTTCCCCCAGCTTATCGCCCGGGTTGCGCAGCGGGCAGTCGCGCCGTGATAAACAGCCGCAGCCGATACAGCCGTCGAGCTGGTCGCGCAACGCCGTCAGGGTATGAATACGCCGGTCCAGCTCCTCACGCCACTGCGATGACAGCATCTTCCACTCTTTTGCGCTGAGGTTGTGCCCTTCCGGCAGTACGCCAAACGCGTCGCCGATGGTCGCCAGCGGGATGCCGATGCGTTGCGCAATTTTGATAATCGCCACCGCGCGCAGGACATCGCGCCGGTAGCGCCGCTGGTTGCCGGCATTCCGCTGGCTATGGATCAGGCCTTTACTCTCATAAAAATGGAGAGCCGAGACCGCCACGCCGGTTCGTTTTGCCACTTCCCCGGGCGTCAGCAGCATTTTGATGCGGGGTGATTTCTTTTCCATAAAGCGCTTTACCTCAAGTTAACTTGAGGAATTATACTCGCCCGCAGACAAAACGACGAATCGAGAATTGAGAGAGGCCGCTTTATGTCCCATCAGGATATTATTCAAACACTGATTGAATGGATTGATGAACATATCGATCAACCACTTAACATTGATATAGTCGCCAGAAAGTCAGGATACTCGAAATGGTATCTGCAGCGGATGTTCCGTACCGTAATGCATCAGACGCTGGGTGATTATATTCGTCAGCGCCGCCTGCTGCTGGCGGCGGAAGCGTTGCGAACCACTCAGCGACCTATCTTTGATATCGCGATGGATCTGGGCTACGTCTCGCAGCAAACCTTCTCCCGGGTGTTCCGCCGCGAGTTCGACCGCACTCCCAGCGACTACCGCCATCAGATCTCCGCGTGACGCGGCGGCTGAGGCCTGCTTATGGGCGTGGGAGCATTCGCTAACCACTGCATAAACTCCCGCGCCGGCATGGCTTTCGCAAACAGCCAGCCCTGACAAAATTGCACGCCGCGCTTGTAGAGCCAGCTTACCTGCTCCGGGGTCTCCACCCCTTCCGCGATAGTTTTTAAACGCAGCCCGCGCGCCATCTCAATGATGTGCTCAGCGATCAGATGGCTGGTGTTGTTGGTGGTCAGCGTATCAACGAAGGTTTTATCGATTTTGAGGATATCGACATTCAGCGCGTGCAGATTATGCAGATTCGAGTAGCCGGTACCAAAATCATCGATCGCAATCTCATAGCCTGCTTCGCGGAACGCCTGGATCACCGGCGTCGTTTTCGCCACGTCGATAAACCCGCGCTCGGTCACTTCGATTTTGATCTGTCCGATGCAGACCGCATAGCTGTGCGCTTTCTCACTGATCTGGGAAATCAGCCGCGCCGAGTGGAAATCGGACGCAGAGAGATTGATCGCCACATACAGCTGCGGATGGCTGGCAAGAAACTCACCCATTTCATAAAACAGCTCGTCCACCACGTAGTCCGTGATCTGGGCAATCATGCCTTCATTTTCCGCCAGCGGGATAAACTCCGCCGGGTTCATCACCGGGCCATCAAACCCCGGCCATCGCAGTAGCGCCTCCGCCCCGACGCAGCGGTTATTTTTAATATCGATAATCGGCTGGTAGTGCAGCCGCAGCTGGCGGCAGCTCAGAGCCCGCTGTAGCATATTGCGCGGTGAGTGATATTGGCGGCGGGTTCGTGTCCACACCAGCACCAGTAAAATACTGCAAATGATCCCCAGCGGCAGCGTCAGGCTCGCCTGGTCACAGAAGTTGTGGTAGTAGCTGGCCCGGGAGGTGGACATGATGACCGCGATCGGCCGGATAGCGGAGCGGGCTATCGTATACACCCGACCATTCTGATTAAAAAAAGCATCGCCTTCGCGAATTAACGCCTGGAGTTCGGCGGGCTCAACATTATTACTCAGCGAGAAAAAGAGGTTGGTTTTAGTATCGAAAACGCCATAGGCTAAATCGCGGTCGCTGGCAATCACCGAGCTGAACGAGTAGGGGTTGACCACCACCACATAGGGCCCCTTCTGCATATAATTCATGGCAAAGCCCGGGTAAAACGGCGTATCCCGATAGTAGTAAATCGCCACATCCGGCTTTTTGGTGTAATTCGCCGCGGGCATCCGCCAGCCGGTCTCGGGATGAGCGGACGTTGAACAGATAAAGCGCTGACCGTTGGCGTAGATCAGATCTTCTACATACAGCAGACCGCGAACAATATGCAGTAAATAACGCTGGTGCTCCGCTGAGCATAGCTCACCACGATACCGGCTGGCTTTAAACCGCGCCTGATCCGCTTCCCGGATGACCATTTCTGTTTTTTGCAGCGCCAGCTGCGAAAATGAGTGCAATTGATCAATGGTTTCGGCTTTGGCCCGCAGCTGGGCAAACCACAATGCCAACATCACCGGCAATAAAATAACCAGCCCCATTCCGACAAGTCTGAGCGCCTTATGCGGCGCACTGTCAGCCATTTACGCTTTCATCCATGCGATATGCCTTAATTAAGGTAGCCCGAACACGTTAGCAATCGCGACTGCGATAGACATCAGCAGATATCTGCCAGCCCTTCAGGGCGTCAGCTTTTCAGCTGGTGGTGTTGAATAATACTTATTTATCAGGTATTCGAAAGATATTCTCGTCAGATTAAGAATAGACGCGCATCTGACTCGGTTTCTCCGTGTAATAAACAGGAACTGGTAATAAAACCCGCAGAATAATAATCATTAGCAAGAGAATGAAAATAAGATAATCGGGTTTTGCTTACCTATATCCACACAAAATTAAAGCTTATTCAGCGCAGCGAAAGCTCATTTTTTGGCTGGCGAATAAAGCACCAAGTGTGATATAGTTCACACAAGTTGATGAAACAGAAATGACGTTTCATCACTCTCTAGTTTGCCAGTCGAGACCAGAGCGCTATGCCATCGTCAGTCGCGCCAGGTCATCCATGGCTCCCCGACTTTCTTTGAGGATAGGTTAATGGCTTCCATTACTACCAGTGTCGTTTTGTTGCGCTGGCCCCTGGTGAGCGCGGTACTGATGTTTCTCGCCAGCTCGTTGAATATCCAGTTACGGAAAAGCGATTATGCCGGTCTGGCAGTGATCTGCAGCTGCCTCGGCCTTGCCGCCGCCTGCTGGTTCGCCACCGGTTTGCTGGGCATCACCCTGATCGATATCGCAAAAATCTGGGGTAATATCAAAGATGTGATGATTGAGGTCATGAGTCAGACGCCGCCAGAATGGCCAATGATGATGACCTGAGGTTAAAAAGCTTCCCACCGGGAAGCTTTTTCGTTTTCTACGGTCCTTACTTCCCCAGTTTCGCCATCATCTCCGGGCGCATAAATTTATGGATCACCACCATAAAGAGCAGCGATGGCACCAGCAAAATCAGCGCCGTAATCGACGAGACCTGATAGTTACCCGACATGCTGGCGTTATAGAGCAGTAGCGGCAGCGTGGTGATATCCGGCGCGCCGACAAAGAAGGTGCCGGTAAACTCATCCAGCGACTCCAGAAAAACGAAGATGCTGGCGGCAACGATCCCCGGCGCCGCCTGCGGCAGCACAATGTGCCAGAAGGTATACACCGGTCCGGCGCCAAGGTTACGCGACGCCCGCGCCAGCAGCGGGTCGATGGATGAGAAGGCTGCCACACAGATCCACACCGAATACATCAGGCCGTGGACGCTATGCACCAGCACCACCCCCGCGATACTGCCGTTCAATCCCCACTGATAAAACAATCGGGCAACATTCATGTATACCGTCAGGTTGGGAAAGGCCTGCGGGATGAGAAACAGCAGCATAAACAGCACCCGCAGCGGCATTTTCCGCCGGGAAAGCGCATAGCCGGCGGGGACGGAAATCAGCAAACAGACCCCCACCGATAACAGGGCGATCAACACGCTGGTTAACAGCGAACCGGACACATCGCTGTATGGATTGAAAACCTGATACCAGTACTTCAACCCCCACTGACTGGGCAGCGAATGGGGAAAATACCAGCTTTCCGCTACGGTCCAGATCAACAGGTTCAGCAACGGGCCAAACATCGCCAGCAGCATAAACAGCAGCAGCAGGGTCTGCAGCGCCAGGCTGGCGCGCACTTTACGGCGCCCTTTTATCCACCATGACGGGGATGAGGCGAGAGTCAGCGCTTTCATGATTCCCCTCCTTTTTGCTGCAGGCTGTGGCGCAGGTAAAACCACGACAGCGCGCCGCAGATCGCCAGCGACACCACACCCAGCGCATTCGCCACCGCGTAATCGCCATAGGAATTCACGCGAAACGCCATATCCACCGTCAGCATCGTCGGCGTTCCGACGCCGATCATCAACGGTACCGACAGCACCGACATCATGGTCACCGTCGACAGCACCAGCGCCACGCCGATGGTCGGCAGGACCTGCGGCAGCATGATATCGAACAGGATCCGCGGCCGGGAGGCGCCAAGGTTACGCGCAGCAAGGATCTGCGACGACTCCAGCGCCGCCATCGCTCCGCAGATCAGCAGCGTGGCAAAGGCCAGTTGCTTCCAGACAAAGGTGATCACTATCCCTTTCCATCCCAGCCAGGAGAGCGTCTCCAGCGGTGTGACCAGGTCGGCCGCCACCAGCGCATTGTTCATCAGGCCATTTTTGGCGAGAAAAGTGCGCATCATCTGGGCGACAACGATAAACGGAATAAACAGCGGTAAGCGATACAAAAAACCCAGCAGACGAACAACGGGTCGGCACGGTGACAGCGCAATCACTGCCGACAGGGTAATGGCGATCAGCGCTAACAGCGCCACTGAGACCAGTACGATAATCAGCGAAAAGAGCACATCACTGGCGTAAAGCGCATAGACCTTGCGGAAGTGATCGAGCGTGAACGGCTGTCCCGGCGCGGTAAACGCCGAGACCAGCGAAAACCCCAGCGGATACAAAAACAGGATCGCGATCATCAGCGCCGCCGGAGCAACCAGCAGCAGATATTTTAATGAACTGGACATAATGCACCTGGCGTCAGCACAAGAAAGCGCCCGGGCCGACAACCCGGGCGGGAGAAGGCGTTAGTTGGCCACCTGGCTTTCGTAACCCTCTTTGATGTCGTCAAAATAGGGAGCGATCGGGAAGCTTTTGCCATACTTTGCCAGCGCTTCCGGCGAGATTTCGGCAAACAGCTTTTGCCAGGTCGCCGTATCCAGCTTCGGCTTCACCTGGCCGGCGTCGATGCCCGGATACCAGTTAAACTGCTTAACGATCCCCTGCGCCTGCACTTCCGGGCTGGTGGCCAGCGCGATAAAGTCGCGCGCCAGCTGCGGATTCGCCGCCTTCGCCGGGATGACGTAATACATCGGCTGACCCGGCATACCCGGCGCCAGTAAAGCAAGCTTGATCGAGGGCGGCAGCTTGCCCTGATCTTTCCAGCTATAGAACATATCGACCCACACCGGGCCCATGGCGATTTCCCCCCGGCTCAGCATGTCGAGCGTCCCGGCGTTGCCCGGGGTGAAAGTCACGTTTTTATTGAACGCCTTCAGCTTCTCATAGGCCTGCTGCCAGCCTTTTTCGACGCTTTTATCATAGGGCCCAGCGGAGAGACGCTGGGCGTCGGTCCCGTAGGCGTAGATCCAACCCACCACAAAGCTGACGCCAGACATGCCGTTTTTGATGCCGTTATAGCCAAAAGCCTGCGGATGTTTCTGCGTCCAGGCCACCAGCTCGTCATACGACGCCGGTGGGGTAGTGACCAGATCGCTGTTCCAGGCGATAGCGGTCTGGCTTAAGAACATCGGCATGACGTATCCGTCGACGTTAACGCCCAGCGCCTGAGTGGCGCTCGGCGAACTCACCATGCCGCCGGTCTGAATATCCTGACGGTATTTTTGCAGTAATCCCTTTTCCACCTGCTCACCGCCCGCCTTCTGGTGCACTACCGCGACGTCGATATCCCACTGCTGCGCGCCGCTCTCCTGCTGGGCCGTTAGCTTCTCGCTAATTTTATTCGACCCGGCGTCGCCGGGGCCGGTACCGATCACCCGCACCTTGACGCCGGGATGAGCGGCTTCAAATTTTGGCCCCAGCCAGGTTTTTACATAATCCACCATATTCTGATCGCCCGCGGTGGCGACATTCAGAATGGTGTCGGCCTGTGCGCCAAGGCTCAGGAAGAGGGTCGTTACGATCGCTGCTTTCGTCTTAGTCAACATGGATTGTCCCCAGAATGAACACGCTGATATCACTGTGATAGTGGTAAAGGAAAAATATGCAGGGCCGGCGTTGGCACATGGAGCCGAACGCGGCTTTTTGTCGGCCAGCACTGCGCGGCATCGGCCAGTAGCAGGCGGTCATGACAGCGCACGCTGTGGCGATACAGATTGCCCAGAAACGCGCTTTGCTCCACCACGCCCTCCAGAGCAAGTCCCTCCTGCGGCGCAGGCTGCGTTAATTCAGCGAGCGCGGCATCAGCGCTGCGAAAATAAATAACTTTTTCCCCCTGCTGAGCGGCGGATAAACCGGATATTGCGGCAGCGGATAATTCACCGGAGGTTATTTTATTATCGGCGCCCATAAAATCAGCGACGAAGGGCGTCGCAGGATGTTGATATATTTGTTCCGGGGTGCCAGTTTGTTCAATACGCCCCTGATTTAATACCGCAATGCGGTCCGCCATCACTAAGGCTTCCTGCTGATCGTGGGTGACAATTAATGACGTGAAACCCAGTCTCTTTTGCAGAGATTTAATTTCATGGCGCACATTCAGGCGCACTTTGGCATCCAGATTAGATAACGGCTCATCCAGCACCAGCACCTGGGGCTCTATGGCCAGGGCTCTTGCCAGCGCCACCCGCTGCCGCTGACCGCCCGACAGTTCGGTCACTTTCACCTCGCCAAGTCCCTCAAGATTCACTATTCGCAGCAGCTCCGCCACCCGCCGCGCGATATCCGCCCCGCGCCATTTGCGCAGTTTCAGGCCATAGCCGATATTGCGCGCTACCGTCAGGTGCGGCCACAGGGCGTAGCTTTGAAACACCATGGTGATATTGCGCTGCTCCGGCGCAAGATGGGTGATCGTTCGACTGGCAATCGCCATCTCGCCGCTTTGCACCGGAATAAAGCCGCAGAGCGCGTTCAGCAGCGTGGTTTTTCCGCATCCCGACGGACCCAGCAGGGCAATCATTTCCCCTTGCTCGACCGCCAGATCGATATTATGTAAAACCACGTTATCGCCATAACTAATTTTAAGGCCGGTGATCTGTAAATAACTCATATTCGCTACCTGAAAGCGCTGCTGCGGCATTTTTTTAGCAAGGTGAACACGTGTTCATTTGGCTGTAAAAAAAATGCAACGTTAACTCGACATGATGTGAGCCTACTTTGTCGGGTATTTATGACAATTTAATTAAGCGGCAAAAAATTTTGGCGAGGGTCAATGAAAATAGATGTGCTTGGCTGCGGGAGCGCCTTTTCCTGCACGCAAAATACCTCCGCGCTGCGGGTGATCGACGCGGACAACAAACAGTGGTTAATCGACTGCGGCCCCACCGTTCCCCGCGCACTCTGGCAGCGCGGCGGTGGGGTCAATGATATTGACGCAATCTACTTCACCCACGTCCATCCGGATCACTGTACCGGTCTGACGGCGCTGCTGAATTACTGGAAAAGTGGCTCCCGTCAGAAGCCGCTGATTATCTACTGCCAGCCAGCGCAGCAGCCGGTGCTCATGCAGCTGGCCGCGCTGGCGAACTGGCCTCAGGCGGACCCTGGTTTCACCATCGACTGGCAGGAATGCCGCGAAGCCTGGACGTGGCAGGACTGGCAGATCCGCACCGCCGCCACCCAGCATGAGCTGAGTAATCGCGCCATCCGCATCACCATTGCCGGGCAGACGCTGTTTTACAGCGGCGATGGCCGGCCAACCGCCGACTCGATAGCCCTGATGGCCGGCGCCGGGCTGGCGTTTCAGGAGTGTGCCTCAGTGGCGGCCCTTGACGACGATGCTTCTCATGGCGATTTCCCCTCCTGCCTGATGCTGTTCAGAACGCTGCAGCTCCCGGCGCTGGGGCTCTATCACTGCGAGGACGCCGCCCTGTCGGCGCTGAAGCAAGCCTGTCAGCCGTGGCAGGGATTATTCGTGTCGCAGGATGGGGACCACTTTACGCTGCCGCGTCCCGCATTCGCCGATGAGGCGCATGCCCTATGAGCCCACGTAAACCCAGCGTCACCGCCCAGGATGTGGCCAGACTGGCCGGCGTCTCGCGGGCGGTGGTGTCACGCGCGCTGAGCAGCAACGGCAGCATCTCTCCCGACGCCCGGGCGCGGGTGCTGCGCGCCGCCGAAGAGCTGGGGTACCAGGTTAACTTTCTTGCCCAGGGGCTCAATCGCCAGCGCAGCCACTTAATCGGCGTGATCGTCTCGCGCATCAGCGATCCTTTTCGCAGCGCCCTGCTTGATGCCCTGCTCAACGAGATCCAGCGCCAGGGCTTTCAGGCGCTGGTGAGCGAGATCCACAGCGAGCAGGACCTGGCGCACACCCTGCGCCGTTTCACGCAGTTTCGCGTCTCCGGCGTTATCGTCACCTCCGGCCAGCCGCCGGAGGCGTTGGTGAACGAGTGCGTCCAGCAGCATATCCCGGTAGTGGGCATTAACCGCCAGCCGACGATCCCCGGGGTGGATTATGTCTGCTCTGACAACGTCGCCGGCGCCGAACTGGCGGCCGACCAGCTGCTGCGCAGCGGCTGCCGGCGGTTTGGCTGGCTCAACCACTCGCCTTCCACCTGGGCCGGGCGCATGCGTGGGGAAGCATTCAGCCGGGCACTGCAGGCGCGCGGAGTGGACGTCGAACGCAATCTGGCGATCCTCGCCTGCCCGGAAGAGGGCTATACGGGCGGGTTTCAGGCCGCGGCGCTCGCCGACGAGGCGCTGGAGGGGATCTTCTGCGCTAACGCCCAGATTGCCTGTGGCTTTCTCGATGGAATGCGCCAGCGCGGCAAACAGGCGCCTGAGGATTATCAGTTGATTGGTTTTGATAACACGCCGCCGACCGCGCAATATAGCTACCAGCTCACCACGCTACATCAGGATGTGGCGGCGATCTCCCGCCAGACCCTCGCCCGGCTGCAGGAGCGCACCGTCGACCCTTTACAACCTTCACGCACCACCTGGGTGGAGGTGACATTAATTCACCGGCGCACGTCGCCCTTTATTATCTGAGAGCAAGACCATGACGGAAGCACAACGAGAGTCATTATGCGCCTTGATTCGCCAGGCAGGCGCCCACGCCCAGGCGCTGCGCGATGCGGGATTGCAGGTCGATAAAAAATCGCGCCAGGACTTTGTTTCGCAAGCAGATCTCGCGGTAGAACAGGAGATTAAAGGGTGGCTGAAGGCGCACTTTCCGCAGGAGGGTTTCCTCGGTGAAGAGAGCGGTTTCGAAGGCGATGAGCACACCGTCTGGGTGCTTGACCCCGTGGATGGCACCACCAACTTTATCCTTGGCATGGATTACTGGTGCATCTCACTGGCGAGAGTGTGCCAGGGCGAACTCTCGTTCGGCATCATCTACGCCCCCGATCGCAATGAGTTTTTCTTCGCCGGCCGCGGCGAAGGGGCGTTTCTCAACGGTCGTCGCCTGACGCTGCGTGAACCGGATCCCGACGCGGTGGTGATCGGCATGGGGCGCTCCAGCCGCGCCCCGGCCAGCGACTATGCCCGGGCCATCGACACGCTGCTCGACGCCGGCCTGGAGTATCGCCGTTTTGGCGCAGGCGCCCTGATGCTGGCGCATGTCGCTGCCGGTCAGATCCATGGCTATTTTGAAGCGCATATGAACAGCTGGGACGCGCTGGCGGGTATGCTGTTGATTGAGGAGGCGGGCGGAACGTGCAATGCATTTCTCGCCAATGAAGGGCTGCGGCAAGGCAACCTCGTCCTCGCCGGCTGCGCAAGCGTCCAGCCACGAATGGCCGCCCTGCTGGTCAAATAACATCGCGCCGCCGGTAGCCGACCGGCGGCTTTCTCGGGCTAACGCCAGGGTTCACCGCGCGGAATATTATTCGGGCAGCGCTTAATCGCGCAAAAGGACTGGAAAAAACAGGAGTCAGACTGCTTGCCGCCAGCCTGATACGGGCAAGATGGCCGTTCGCGTAATTTCTCCCACTGCGCCTCGTCGTACACCGTAATATTGTAGATTTTTAATGAATGATACTGGTCATTAATTAAAACTCTCGAGGAATAGAGCTTCATCGACTCGCCGGGCAGCAGTATCACATCGGCCTCGTACCACATAATAAATTTTAAGAAACGCAGGCTGGATATTGCCGAAAAGGCGATGCCGGATTGCGGGCAGATGAGAGTATTAAGAATAGTCCATTTCATATTCCTTCCTTATAACAGATGCTACAAATTATTACCTTATATAGTGATAGCATCCATCATTATAAACTGCAAGCACACCTGACAATTATGTGACTTAAGACAATTCCTAACAACATAACCCATTATCGGTAACCTTAATTTTTCATCAAGAGATTAATGGTTAACCTCTATAAAAAAAGAAATAAATTAACCACAGAAAAGAAAATATAATAAAAAATAAGATAATATAAACATAATTGACAAAACGTCTTAGTCCTTGTGGATGAGCCCTCAGCCATGGGTATCAGGTAATGTCGCACACAGCGTCGCCAGCGCCTCGGCTGGCATGGTCAGCAGGGTAATTAATGCCCGGGCAGCGGCTGACTGGCTTTTATGCGGCGGGTAAAGCACCGAGAAAGGCCGTGAACGTCCGGCGAACGCCGGAAGAACAGGAACCAGCTCCCCGCGCGCGATCGCCTCCTGCACAATAAACGCATAGCTCTGACAGATCCCCGCCCCCTGCAGGGCCAGCGAGACCACCCCGAGCACATCATCGGAGACATGCAGAGATGACGTCGGCAGCCAGCTGATATCCCGGCCATCCTCACGAAATACCCATTCGGCGACTTTTCCCGTTGCCGGCATAATAAATGTCAGGCATGAATGATGGCGCAAATCGGCTATTTTACTCAGCGGTCTCGCTGTCGAGCGTAAATAGGCCGGCGAGGCCACCAGACATAGCGCCGCATCTTCCAGCTTTTTTGCCACCAGGCCGCTGTCGGGTAAATGTCCCTGGCGCACCACCAGATCGAAGCCCTCAGCGATAATATCGACATTACGGTTGGTAATATTCAGCTCAATCTGTACGTCGGGGTGCAACTGACGGTACAACGCCAGCCGGGCGGGCAAACGATAGTGTCCCCAGGTGGTGGGGGCGCTCAATTTAACGCGCCCGGATAACGCCCCTTTTTGCCCCTGCGTCTCCCGTTCGGCATTATCCAGCACCTCAAACGCCTGGCGGACCTGACTCAGATAGGCGCTTCCGGCCTCGGTCAGGCTGATCCGACGGGTGGAGCGGCGCAGCAGCTGGCACCCCAGACGCGTTTCAAGACGGGTGACGGCCCGGCTTAACACCGACGGCGTCGACGACAGCGCCACCGCGCCGGCGGTAAACGACCCGCGCTCGGCCACCGCCAGAAAGACTTCTACATCCGCAAGATAATCAAACCGCCGGGCCATTTGGTTCTCCAGAGAACAAATGATTGTCATTCCAGGCATCTTATCTTCCCGAAGGGATTTAATAAAATCGTTTACCGAGGCTTAACCGGGCCATCTGCCCCTCTTTTTTACTGCTTTCTGGAGACCATGATGCATCGTTTTTCACTCTTCGTTCTCGGCCTGCTGTCCCTGGGGCAGACCGCACTGGCGGCCGGGCCTGACGCCCCTGCCCATCTGGCGCTATGGCGCAGTTATACCGGGGTCACCTGGCAGCAGCGCGTCGATGCGCATTCCGTCAATGCGCCCATCGCAGGATTGCACTTTGACGCCGCCGGTCGGGCATTTGTTAGCACCCCACGTCTGATTTCGACCCAGGCGCCCGCCACGCTCAGCCTGCTCGATACCAAGTCCCTGAGCGGCCCGGCACGACTCACCGCCTTTCCGTCCACCGCGGCCAACAGCATCAGCGCCGATCCCCGCACGCACCTGCGCAATGTGCTGGGCTTTTACGTCGATAACCGCAACGGCTGGCTATGGGCGTTAGATCAGGGCTTTGTCGCAGGGGAAAAGACGGCGCCGCCGGGGGCGCAAAAAATCATGATCTATGCGCTCAGCGACGGTCATCTGGTGCAGCGTATTCCGCTCGACAGCGTCGCCGACCGGGAAGGAAGCTTCCTCAACGATATTGTGGTCGATGAGGCGCGCCGGGTGGCGTATATCGCCGACAGCGGCCTGCGCAGCGCGCCGGACAATCAGGCCGGACTGATCGTCGCGGATGCTAACCGTGGGACGGTCCGCCGGGTACTGAACCAGCACCCGGCGTTGATGCCGGTTGCCGGTCTGCAGGTGGTTTCACATGGGGAAACGGTCTGGCCGGGCAACCCCATTATGCTTGGTATCAATGGTATTGCGCTGTCACCGGACCAGGAAACCCTCTACTGGACGGTCACCACCGGTACCACGGCGCGGACCATCGCCACCGCCGCGCTGCGCGATCCCGCGATGAACGAACGCCAGCTCGCCGCGGCCATCCGTACCGCGGGTGAGGTCGGCGGGAATAGCGATGGGATCGTGGTCGATAAGCATGGCGCACTCTATATCACCGATGTGACCCATAACGGTATTGTCCGTTATCGCCCGCAGAGCGGGCGGTTCACCCTGCTTGCCGCTGACGACCGCGTGTACTGGCCCGATACGCCGACTATCGGCCCGGATGGCGCGGTAATGTTCACCGCCAGCCATTTAAACCAACACTTCGCTCAGGCGGTTAAACCGGGAGAAGAGAAATATACCATCTGGAAAGTGGTGCAACCCTGATCCACACGGCAGGCAGGCCCGTTGGACCTGCCTGCGTTTTTACCAGGTTTTGCCAATATTAAACTGAAACTGTTCTGCTTTATCGCCATCATACTTTTTAAACGGCTCTGCCCAGGAGAAGACCAGTGGACCAAGGGGAGACATCCACTGCACGGCAATCCCCGCGGAGAGACGAATATGACCCGGATCGCCGTAATCAGGGATCCCTGCCGCCAGCGTCTGCGCGGTGTTCTGCCAGGATGTGCTCCAGACCGTCCCGGCATCAACAAACAGCGAGGTTCGCAAGCTATCGGCGTACTTATCATTCACAAAGGGGGTTGGAATGATAAATTCGCTGTTCAGCACCGCCATGGCATTCCCGCCGACCGCATCAGATGAGGCGTCCAGCGGGCAGGCGCTATAGCTGCTTTCGCTACCATTGCAGCGGTAATAGGCCGCTTTAGGCCCAATGGTGTTAGAAGAGAAGCCGCGCACTGACGACGAGCCGCCGGCGTAAAAGTTATCGTAGAACGGTACACTTTTGCCGTCTAACCCACCGGCATAGCCTGCACGCAAACGTTCCATCCAGACCCAGCGCTTATTCTCGCTCAGCGGCAGATACTGGGCGGTGTCAAATGAGAGCTTGTAGTAGCTATTATCCGAACCGGGGAGGGTCACTTTACCGCTAAGACTGCTCTTGTTTCCCGCACGCGGGAAGAAGCCGCGATCGAGATCGTTATATCCCCATCCAAGACTCACAAAATAGTCGTTGGCGCTATATTTCGCGCCGCTGTCGCCATCTTTCGTCACCACGCTGGGCTCGATTCCCCGGGAGCTGAGGTAGCGCCAGGTCGTCAGCTCCGGATCCATATTGGTCAGGCGATTATGAACATAATCCAGTCCCAGGTTCAGGGAGTTATTTTCGCTAATGGGAAACCCCAGCGTACTGCCTAAGCCATAGCTCTGCTGGTTATAGCTCCCGGCATCCGCATCGGAAGCATCATAGCTGTTATAAAAAATCTTTCCGCCCAGGCTGATGCCATCGACGGTAAACCACGGGTTCGTCGCCCCCAGTTCAAGATAAGACTGGTAGCTGTTGCGCGTCCCGTTGAAGCTAACGCTATTACCCGTTCCCAGCCAGTTATCCTGAGTCACGCCAAGCTGATAGCTCACGCCGCTGTCCGTACCAAATCCCAGGCCCACGTTAAATGAGCCGGTGTTGCGCTCCTTCACCTTGTAGACCACATCGACCTGATCTGCCGTCCCACTGACCGGAACGATCTGCTGTTCAACGTTCTCAAAAAAACCCGTTCGGTCAAGACGTACTTTCCCTTGTTCGACTTTTTCGTTGTTGAGCCACGCCCCTTCCATTTGGCGCATTTCACGACGCAGCACCGCGTCCCGGGAGGTGTCGTTACCGGAAAATCGGATCTGGCGTACCGAGTAGCGGCGGCCCGCGTTGACCTGAATATGCAGCGCCACGCGGTGATGCGCATCATCGATTTCCGGCGTGGTCGTCACCTGCGGCCAGGCATAACCATACTTACCGAAACGCTTTTTGATCTCATTTTCAACTGTGGTGACTTGCGCCCCGCTGTACCATGCCCCCGCCAGCGGCTGGGCAAGGGCCTCGATCTCTGGGCCATGCTGCGCCAGGTCGCCTGTCACCTGAGTTCGGTCGACCCGATAACGTTCGCCTTCATTGAGGGCGATAGTGATATACAGGGATTTTTTATCTGGCGTCATACTGACCAGCGTGGACTCGATAGCAAAGCGCGCATAGCCGCGATCGAGATAAAAACTGCGCAGCGTTTCCAGATCGGCTTCCAGCTTCTGCTTCTGGTATTTTTTATCGGCTACCACGTTCCACCACGGCACATTATCGCGTAGCTGAAGCTGGTCCAGGAGCGTCTCTTCCCGAAACGCCTGATTACCGATAATGTTTATTTGTGCGATTTTCGCCGAGATGCCTTCCTGAAAGACGAACGTTAAGTCAACGCGATTACGCGGTAACGGGGTCACCACCGCGTGAACCTGCGCACTGTATTTCCCCGCACTGTAATAGAAATCCTGTAACCCTTTTTCTATTTCGCTAAGCGAATTTCTGTCCAGTGCGCTACCTGCAGAAATACCGGACGCGGTGAGATTTTCCTTTAGCGCATCATCCTTCACTGACTTATTCCCGGAAAAACTGACGCTGGCAATAGTGGGCCGTTCCTTAACCTGCACCACCAGCGTTTTCCCATCGCGCAGGATCTGCACATTCTCGAAATTGCCGCTCGCATACAGCGCGCGCACAGCCTCGCTGACATCTTCTGGCGTCACCGCATCTCCCGCGTGCAATGGCATACTTAATAGCGCTGCCCCGACGGTCACGCGCTGTAGCCCTTCAAAACGGATATCATCAACTTGATATGATGTTGCGGCATATAACGTTAAAGGGGCGATCAATAATCCGCTGATGATATGAGTCTTTTTTAACATGAATGTGTCGTCTACGAGATAATGAGCAATAGCAGTATTCTGCTGGTGTTGAGCTTATTTGTTCAGGATGCATCTCTAAAATGTGCGACAGAAAATAACCTGAGCGAGGCGCAGAATTACATGCAATTATGGCGATAAAATGGAGAAAAAAAGGATGTTAAATCATCTTTAAAAATATATTTAATGATGGAACTTTTGCTGAACGCCGTGGTTCTAATGGCCAACACCAGAGCTATATTTAGATTTACCTGAACGTTTTTTATTAAAAAAGCCCCCTTTCTTGTTAATGGAAAGGGGGAAAATTCTCGTTAGGAATGATGCTCTCTGGGATCACCAGGAACAGGGAGAAAAATATCCTGAAACCCAGCAGATATAATGAAGAGAAATTGAATAAATTATGCAACTGATATCACAACATTCTACCCCGTATACACTGCCAAAGGCCGTTAACGAACATCTCCATATTTTCCTCAAAATAGCAGAATACAGTAGGGTCGCCTTATCAAGGCATCAAGGAAAGTCTATCGTTATCTACAATAGCCAAGCAGTGGCGCCTCGCCAGGGAAGGTGAGGCATAGGCTTCGCCATCCTGCCGCCTCCCATCATTAGCAACAGGGAACTGCGTATGACACGCTTACTCAAGACGATCTTACCCGTCATCCTCTGCACCCTCTTTGGGTTATCGTTCGCTTCACCCACGCAGGCTGCCGCCAGTCTGCCGATGGTTCTCCCCGCGCTAACATGCGATGCGCTGAGCGCGACCGACTTCAGCGCCGCCGTTGGCGCAAAGGTCACTATCAACCACACTGAAATGCAAACCTCCGCGCAGGGAAGCTGGTGCAAGGTGAGCGCCACTATTGCCCCCCAGATTGGCGTGCAGATTGCCCTGCCGACCCAACGCTGGAGTCAACGTTTCTTGCAGGTCGGCTGCGGCGGACTGTGCGGGAGTATTAACCTGAGTCTGTCGAATGCCAGCGGCTGCCTGCCGGCAATGAACGGCGAGTTTGTGGTGGCAGCAACCGATATGGGGCACCATGGCAGTATGATGGATGCTTCATGGGCCGAGGATCCGCAAAAGCGCATCGATTTTGCCTGGCGCGCCAACCACCTGACCGCCGTGCTGACCAAAGCGGTGATTCAGACGCTTTACCGCCAGCAACCAAAGTACGCGTACTTTATGGGCTGCTCAGACGGCGGTCGCGAAGCATTGATGGAAGCACAGCGCTTTCCGCAAGATTTTGACGGTATCAGCGCTGGCGCGCCTGCGGCCTTTTTCCAGTTTCAGAATTCCTTCTTCCACGGCTGGAATGTGGCCGCCAATCAGCGTCCGGACGGTACCGCTATCCTGCTGAAAGATCGCCTTCCTCTGATTCACCAGGCCGTGCTGGCTCACTGCCCGACGCTTTCCGGCGTGCAGGATGGTATCCTGCAAAATCCGTATGCCTGTCAGTTCTCTGAGTCATGGCTCCCCCGCTGTCCTGCCGATGCTCAGGACCGTTCTACCTGCCTGACGCAGGAAGAGATCGAGGTGGTGAAAAAACTCTACCGCGGCGCTTACGACAGCCACGGCGCCCAGTTTGTCGCTGGCGGTCTGCCGCTGGGCTCCGAGCTACGCTGGCCGGTGCCCGAGACCCCGACCGGCCACTCGATGTCGGAAATGATGGTACTGCCGGCTCTGCAATCCGTGCTCCTGCCGGGAGGAAAACAGAAGATCCAATCGATGCGGGATTTCCCACTGAACCAGCAGAATTTTGACGCCGTCGCTCAACTGGCACCGCTCTATAACGCGGCAAATACCAATCTTCATGCCTATCAACAGCGCGGCGGCAAGCTTATCCTGTGGCACGGTCTGGCCGATGACTCCGTCAGCCCAGCCTTTTCTATCGCCTATTACCGCAGCGTAGAAGCAGAGATGGGCCATGCCGCAACGGATACCTTCCTGCGGTTATTCCTGCTGCCTGGGGTAGCCCATTGCGGTAATGGCGAAGGTTACGATCAAATTGATCTCCTTACCCCGCTGATGCGCTGGACCGAGGAAGGCATCGCGCCGCAAGAGATCATGGCCGGAAAACGGGCGCCAGCCGCCACCAGCCTGCCGCCGATGACAGAAAAACCAGATGCCCAAACGCAGTTTCACGGCGTGCAGAAAGTCAGTCAGCCTTTCGCTGACGCCGCCCCAGCCGTTATCGCGACTCGCCCGGCGTACCCCTTTCCGGCCACTGCCCGTTATAACGGGCACGGCGACGTGAATGACGGCGAAAATTATCATGCAGAGCAATCAACCGCGTTTGGTCATCTGCAGCTGGCAAAACCCGCCAGCGACTATATTGGCCCTGATAATCAAAAAAATTATCAGGTTCGCCACGGCGAACTCACTGTTCAATAAACCCCAAGGCTCCTCGCTGAGGAGCCATTCGTTATGGGATTAGCCGCAATCATGCGTAGCAAAACGCTCCAGCAATCGGTATTAAACGACCTGCTCTTGTGGATCGATAATAATCTGGATAAGAAACTGACCGTCGACGATCTGAGCGATATCTCTGGTTATTCCCCCTGGCATTTATTTCGACTCTTCCGCCATTATTTTGATCGTTCGCCCATGGAATATATCCGCCAGCAGCGCATGTCGCTGTGTTGCCGTTTATTGCTGACGACGCCTGGTTACCGAATCGTCGATATTTGTATGATGGTCGGTTATGACGATCTCAGTGCGTTTAATCGTACCTTCAAAAAATATTATGCGCTCACACCCACTCAGTATCGCTATCAGATCACGCGGCAAAAATAAGGAGGTCCCCCTCCTCCGCATCGCTGCGGTTGGGAATGGAAGGGGGACAGGGGATATTACAGAAGGGAAATAGCAGGATGCTATTATCGAACCCGGTCGGGATCAACGACCTTGCGCGACGGAAATCAGTATAAAAGGATATGTTGAGCTAATAATGTAGAGGGCGTGAAGATTTTGTCACGATTTATAACCGCCTCCTCCGCTCTCATCTGAAATAAAAAAACCGGGTCGCGCTGCACCCGGTTTACTCCTCGTCAGGATCATCAGAAATGAGTATTAACGCTCATAAAGAAGGTCCGCCCCGACTCGTTATAGGTCTCCGCACCCGCGCCATAAAGATAAGCCCCCGTCGTCGCGTTGCCGGTCGTTTGCGCATTCCCTGCCCGGTAGTGGCGAATATCAAACAGGTTATCTATCCCGCTGGTGAAGCTCAGATTTTTGTTCACATCCCAGGTCGCACTGAGGCCGACAATGCTGTATGGGCTGACTTCGTTTAGTTCGCTGCCGCTGACCGCCTCGCCCTTATAATTAAAGCGTTTTGGTTTCTGTCGACCATACCAGGTAAAGGTGCTCTGCAGGGAGAGATCTTCACGAACCTGCCAGCTCAAAGTCGAGTTCAGGGTAAACTGCGGGATCACTGACAGCCGGTCGCCGGTCGTCTTATTCTTGCTCTGCAGCATCCATGTCAGGTTATTGCTCCAGTTAACCGTCTCCCCCACCGGAAGATTCAGCGTTCCTTCCAGGCCTTCCACTAACGCCTTTGGTACGTTTTCCCACTGATAGATATTGGTGGTGCCGTTGCTGGCGGTGCCCACCGCCGCGTACCCTGACTCAATCTTGTTGTGATAGTCGTTACGGAACCAGGTGATTCCCGCCTGATAGCCATCATGCTTGTACTCAAGACCAATCTCTTTATTAACGCTGGTCTCCGCTTTCAGGTCGCTATTCCCCATCAGATAGCAGGCGGAACTACTGGCGTAACAGCCTTGACCGTTGCTGTAGAGAATATAGTTCGGGTTCAACTGGTAGAGGTTAGGTGCCTTGTAAGCGCGGGCAATGCCCAGCTTCAGCGTCCAGTCATCCGTCAACTCCTGGGAGAGGTTCAGTGAGGGGCTCCAGTTATTGCCGACGATGCTGTGGTGATCGAAGCGCAGGGCGGGTGTCAGCATGGTACTGTCCGTTAGCGCCATATTATCTTCGGTAAACAGCGAGAAGATCTCGGCGCTGGAGTACGGGCTACGACCGGTAGCCGACACACCGTCGATAGTCCCGTAAGAGAGCGCCTGGGTTGTCGATACGCCATCTTTCATCCGCTGCTGATTCCATTCGGTGCCCAGCGTCAGATTCTGATCGACCCCCAGCGTAAACGGAATATTCACTTCGCTATGTAGCAGGACATCGGCCAGATCGATATCTGAAAACTCGCTACTGGAGAAGATCCCTTCCGTACCGCCCGCCAGCCCTTCATTCATTCGCGAGTTACGGGTGTGTTCGTACTGGGCATAGCTGTTGCTGGTCACGCCATTATCCCAGCCGCCGGTCCATGTGACGCCGTAAGTTTGCCGGTAGAGACGGTTGGTCTCTTTCCCGTACATACTCTTCACCAACGTACTGGTATTGGTGTTTTGCGTGTCGCCGGCATAGAGGTTGCCCTGGCGGCTGTAGCCGGCCTCAAACTCCAGGGCCTGCATCGGGGCGAACTCCCAGCGTAGCTTACTGTGAATATCTTTGTTCACCACCCCTTCACGTCCGGCGGGATAAGAACCGGCGTAGGAACCGGTACGCTCCGCTTCATGCCCGGCGTTAATGTCCTGAGCATCAGCCTGGGTTTTACTCAGATTACCCCAGAGATTGAAGCTGACACTGTCCGACAGTGGACCATTGAGGCTAAAGTTGGTACGTTTCGTCGCCCCTTCTTTACGGTGCTGCGGAGCATTCATATAGGTATTCCACGACCCGTGCCATTCTGGCGTGGTCGGTTTGGTCACGATGTTGACGACCCCGCCCATCGCGCCATTACCATAGCGCGCCGCCGCCGGGCCGCGGATCACATCGATATGATCGATCATCTCCGCTGGCACCCAACTGGTATCGCCGCGGGAGTCACGATCGCCGCGCCAGCCATACCGCACCGAGTTACGGCTGGTCACCGGTTTACCATCGACCAGCACCAGCGTATTCTCGGGCCCCATGCCACGGATATCAATTTGCCGGTTGTTGCCGCGCTGACCACTGGTGGAGTTGCCGGTCAGGTTTACCCCAGGTTGCGTACGAATTAACTCCGATACATCGCGGGCGGGGGGATGTTTGCGAATCTCCTCTGCGGTAATGGTCGACACGCCCGGTGCCTGCAGGTTCTGCCTGGCAGCGGTCACCACCATCGTTTCCTCCTGGTTTTCGGCCGTTGGGGTGCTCTTATCGCGCGTCGATTGTTCTGTCATATTCTCTGCCGCCTGCAGCGGCACGCTACAGGCGAGCAAAGGAATGACGATCCCCAGCGGGAAGTGAGACGTGTATTTCATAGAATATGCCCTGTTTTCTGTTGCTGTCGGGCATAACGCCTTCCCCAATTGAAAAAACAATGGGATAAAATACTCGCCTCTGCGCCTCGCCAGATTTTGGCGTAGGTCAGCCCCTTCCCGATAGTCATGGGAATAAGAAAACAGCATGAGGCATAATAAAATTAAGTGCCCTGTTTCATCATTAGAGAAAAAGCGCTGCGCGCTATTCTTTGATAGCGTAATCCAGACAGCGAATAATAAGAGTAATGTGCAGTGCTACGGTAATAAAAATGAGATTCATTATCAAGATGATAATAATCAATATCGGGGAAAAATAAAATAAACACAAATAATCAAACAGTTACAACAAAACAAATGGAGAAGAATAAAATAAAAATATCATCATCATTTTCTATTTATCATTAAAAACACACATTTCCGCCACATTATCTCCATAGTTAAAGTAAAGATAAAAGCACATTAATAGCAAGCGATAAAATGGGAGAAGACTATTTGTCGGCATCGTTATGTTTTTTACGCCCTTGTCGTGCCCGGCTAACGGCAGCCGTTCTGCTAAAATAACCACATCCCCCTGCGGAGTGTTCCTCCATGAACGCCAACTTGCTATCACGCCTGTTTATCGCCTGGCTCACCTGCCTCGCGCCGCTGTTATTCGCCCCTATCCTGCTTGCGGCGGAGGCGGAAAAAGCGCCGCCAGTCGCAACCGAAGACAATACGCTGTCGATCCACATCGACGATATGCTGCAGCCATGGAAAGGCGATCTGCCCGGCATGACCGAGCGGCGCACCATTCGGGTATTAACCACCTACAGCAAGACCTTCTTTTTTATTGATAAAGGCACTCAGCGCGGAGCAACCCACGATATCTTTATGGCGCTGGAAAACGATCTGAATAAGCAGTTGGCGAAGGATAAAAAGCTCAAACAGCGCCACCTGAAGCTGCATATCGTTTTTGTGCCGGTCAGCCGGGATAATCTCTTTATCGCGCTTAATGAAGGTAAAGGCGATATTGCGGCTGCCAATCTGACCATCACGCCCTCGCGGGAAGCCCAGGTCGATTTCGCCCAGCCGCTCTACAGCAACGTGAAAGAATTACTGATCTCCGGGCCGGCATCGCCGAAGATCGACAGCCTGGAGCAGCTCTCCGGCCAAACCGTCTTTGTTCGCCGCTCCTCCAGCTATTACGAGAGTCTGCAGGCGCTGAATGCCCGATTTGCCAGTGAGTCGCGGCCGCCGGTTATCCTGGAGGCAGCGCCGGAAGCGCTGGAGGATGAAGATCTGCTGGAAATGCTCAACGCCGGGCTGATTCCGCTGATCGTCGTCGATCAACACAAAGCCGTTTTCTGGAAACAGGTGTTTCCGAAAATTCAGGTCCATGACAACGTGGTGCTGCGCGACGGCGGCAACATTGCCTGGGCGGTACGCAAAGACAGCCCGCAGCTGCTGGCGGTGCTAAACAACTTCGTCAAAAAGAATCGTCAGGGCACCACGCTGGGTAATACCCTCCTGCTGCGTTACCTGAAAAATGCCAAATATGTCAAAAATGCCGCCGCGAGTAAGGAACGGCGCAAGTTCCTCGCCATGGTGGAAGTCTTCCGCAAATATGGCGATCGCTACGATGTCGACTGGCTGCTGATGGCGGCCCAGGGGTACCAGGAATCGCGACTGAACCAGTCGGTGCGAAGCCACGTCGGCGCCGTCGGGGTAATGCAGGTGATGCCCAGCACCGGAAAAGAGCTGAAAGTGGGCGATATTAAACAGTTGGATCCCAACATCCATGCTGGCGTGAAATACATGCGCTGGATGATAGATCGCTACTATGCTGATGAGCCCATGACCCGGCTCGATAAGGCGCTGTTTGCCTTTGCCTCCTATAACGCGGGTCCGGCGCGTATCGCCCGCCTGCGCACCATGACTAAACAGCGAGGATTTGACCCGAACGTCTGGTTCGGTAATGTCGAAAATCTGGCGGCAGAAAAAATTGGCGCCGAGACGGTCACCTACGTCAGTAATATCTATAAGTATTACATCGCCTATCGGCTGATCGTCGATGATATGGCCCGCAAACAGAAAGCGACGGCCGCGCCGCGACAGGAGCCAGCAGCAGAGCCAGTGAAACCGCAGCCCAGCGTGGCGACGCCGGAGACCGCTCAGGCGCCCTCTGCCTGAAACGCTCGTCGCCGCAGGTTAAAAACCGGTTCTGACACGGTGGCGCAGAAAAAATGCTGAAAGGATGATGCTGAAAGGATAAAGAAAAAGCCCCGGCGAAACCGGGGCTTTTTGTATTTTACGGCGCAGGCAACGCGTTTAAGGCAAGCCTTAAAACGGGATGTCGTCGTCGAAGTCCATCGGCGGTTCGTTAGAAGAAGGCGCTGCCGGGGCCTGCTGCTGCGGACGGGACTGTGCGCCGCCGCTGAACTGGTTGCCGCCCTGCGGCTGCTGAGGCTGACCCCAACCGCCCTGCTGCTGGCCGCCGCCTGCCGGCGCGCCGCCACCCTGACGGCCGCCCAGCATCTGCATGGTGCCGCCAACGTTAACCACGACTTCGGTGGTGTATTTCTCCTGACCGGATTGATCGGTCCACTTGCGGGTACGCAGCTGGCCTTCGATATATACCTGAGAGCCTTTGCGCAGATACTCGCCAGCGACTTCCGCCAGTTTGCCGAACAGCACAACGCGGTGCCACTCGGTCTGCTCTTTCATTTCGCCGGTCTGCTTGTCACGCCAGGATTCGGAAGTTGCCAGCGTGAAGTTGGCGACAGCGCCGCCACTTGGCATGTAGCGTACTTCCGGGTCCTGCCCCAGATTACCGACGAGAATCACCTTGTTTACGCCTCTGCTGGCCATGTTCGTGTCTCCTGAATACGTTTCTTAATAGTGTAAACGCGCGAGTGTACCATTTCCACGTAGCATTTTGATAGCTGCGAGGCTGATTCCAGAGATAGCACTCGTACAAGACATTGTTGCACACTCCCCCTGAATTTGCATTCCGATACTGTATATTCATTCAGGTTAAATTGTGTCATAATTAGCCGTTTCTGCCGTTTGTCCTTCAAGCAAACCAGGCAATCCGTGTATCTACCTACCGGGAAAGGTGAATGGATAAGATCGAAGTTCGGGGCGCCCGCACCCATAATCTCAAAAACATCAACCTCGTTATCCCGCGCGACAAACTCATTGTCGTCACCGGGCTTTCCGGGTCTGGCAAATCTTCACTCGCTTTCGACACCCTGTATGCCGAAGGCCAGCGTCGCTACGTCGAATCGCTCTCCGCCTATGCGCGACAGTTCCTGTCGCTGATGGAGAAGCCGGACGTCGACCACATCGAAGGGCTGTCGCCGGCGATTTCCATCGAACAGAAATCAACCTCTCACAACCCCCGTTCGACGGTGGGTACCATTACCGAAATTCACGACTACCTGCGTCTGCTGTACGCCCGCGTCGGTGAACCGCGCTGTCCGGATCACGACGTGCCGCTGGCGGCGCAAACCGTCAGCCAGATGGTCGATAACGTCCTCGCGCAGCCGGAAGGCCTGCGCCTGATGCTGCTGGCGCCCATTATTAAAGAGCGTAAAGGCGAGCACACCAAAACCCTGGAAAACCTCGCCAGCCAGGGCTACATCCGCGCGCGGATCGACGGCGAAGTCTGCGATCTTTCGGATCCGCCGAAGCTGGAGCTGCAGAAGAAGCACACCATCGAGGTGGTCATCGACCGCTTTAAGGTGCGCGACGATCTGGCGCAGCGCCTGGCCGAGTCGTTCGAAACCGCGCTGGAGCTCTCCGGCGGTACCGCCATTGTGGCCAATATGGATGATGAAAAAGCGGAAGAACTGCTGTTTTCCGCTAACTTCGCCTGCCCGATCTGCGGCTATAGCATGCGCGAGCTGGAGCCGCGCCTGTTCTCCTTCAACAACCCGGCGGGCGCCTGCCCGACCTGCGACGGCCTCGGCGTTCAGCAATATTTCGATCCCGACCGCGTGGTGCAGAATCCGGAGCTGTCGCTGGCGGGCGGCGCCATCCGCGGCTGGGATCGCCGTAACTTCTACTACTTCCAGATGCTGAAGTCGCTGGCGGAGCACTATAAATTCGACGTCGAAGCGCCGTGGGGCACCCTCAGCGCCAGCGTGCAGAAAGTGGTCCTGTACGGTTCCGGTAAAGAGAATATTGAATTCAAATACATGAACGATCGCGGCGACACCTCGGTACGTCGTCACCCGTTCGAAGGCGTGCTGCACAATATGGAGCGCCGTTACAAAGAGACGGAATCCAGCGCCGTGCGCGAAGAGCTGGCGAAATTCATCAGCAACCGCCCATGCGCCAGCTGTGACGGCACGCGGCTGCGTCGTGAAGCGCGCCACGTGTTTGTAGAGAACACCCCGCTGCCGACCATTTCCGATATGAGCATCGGCCACGCGATGGACTTCTTCAACAACCTGAAGCTCTCCGGCCAGCGGGCGCAAATCGCTGAGAAAGTGCTGAAAGAGATCGGCGATCGCCTGAAGTTCCTTGTCAACGTCGGTCTGAACTATCTGACGCTTTCCCGTTCGGCGGAAACGCTCTCCGGCGGCGAAGCCCAGCGTATCCGTCTGGCGAGCCAGATTGGCGCCGGGCTGGTTGGTGTGATGTACGTGCTGGATGAGCCTTCTATCGGCCTGCACCAGCGCGATAACGAACGCCTGCTGGGTACCCTGATCCATCTGCGTAATTTAGGCAACACGGTGATCGTCGTTGAGCATGACGAAGACGCGATTCGCGCCGCCGACCATGTGATCGATATCGGCCCTGGCGCTGGGGTCCACGGCGGCCAGGTGGTGGCCGAAGGGCCACTGGACGCCATTATGGCGGTACCAGAATCCCTCACCGGGCAGTTCATGAGCGGTAAGCGCAAAATCGAAGTGCCGAAACAGCGCGTACCCGCCAATCCGGAAAAAGTGCTGAAACTGACCGGCGCGCGCGGCAACAACCTGAAGGATGTGACGCTGACCCTGCCGGTCGGTCTGTTTACCTGCATTACCGGCGTTTCCGGCTCGGGTAAATCGACGCTGATTAACGACACCCTGTTCCCGATTGCTCAGCGCCAGCTTAACGGCGCGACCATCGCCGAACCGGCGCCGTATCGCGATATCCAGGGGCTGGAGCACTTCGATAAAGTGATCGATATCGACCAGAGCCCGATCGGCCGTACGCCGCGCTCCAACCCGGCGACCTATACCGGGGTGTTTACGCCGGTGCGCGAACTGTTCGCCGGGGTGCCGGAATCACGTTCACGCGGCTATACGCCAGGGCGCTTTAGTTTTAACGTTCGCGGCGGGCGCTGTGAAGCCTGCCAGGGTGATGGCGTCATTAAGGTTGAGATGCACTTCCTGCCGGATATCTATGTGCCGTGCGACCAGTGCAAAGGCAAACGCTATAACCGCGAAACGCTGGAGATTAAGTACAAGGGTAAGACCATCCACGAAGTGCTGGATATGACCATTGAAGAGGCGCGTGAATTCTTTGATGCCGTACCGGCGCTGGCGCGTAAGCTGCAAACCCTGATGGACGTCGGCCTGACCTATATCCGTCTCGGCCAGTCGGCGACGACGCTGTCCGGCGGCGAGGCGCAGCGCGTGAAGCTGGCGCGCGAACTCTCCAAACGCGGTACCGGCCAGACGCTGTATATCCTCGATGAGCCGACCACGGGTCTGCACTTCGCCGATATTCAGCAGTTGCTGGAAGTGCTGCATCAGCTGCGCGATCAGGGCAATACCATCGTGGTGATTGAGCATAACCTCGATGTGATTAAAACTGCCGACTGGATTGTCGATCTGGGTCCGGAAGGCGGTAGCGGCGGCGGCGAAATACTGGTCTCCGGTACACCTGAGACCGTCGCCGAGTGCGAAGCCTCGCACACCGCGCGCTTCCTGAAGCCGATGCTGAAATAATTAGCGGGATAGCTGCTGCCGGACCGACTCCGGCAGCATTTTCACCGCCTGCTGGTAAGATGCATCGACCAGGTAGTAGATTTGCGAATCCGGCAGCGAGCCATCCAGAAAGACGGTGCTCCAGTGCGCTTTATTGAGATGCTTGCTGGGCCGGACATCGCGATGCTGCTCTCGCAGCAGCTCCGCCAGTTCCGGGCTCGCTTTCAGCGCGACCGCCGGCCGCTGGTCCTCCACTTCCTTCACCATGGCAAACAGCACGTCCGAGACTTTGATCTGCGTGGCTTTCCAGTCGCTATGGACGCTCTGCTCCGCTCCCGGTTTCGCCATGCAGTACTGCAATAACTCCGAAATTGTCATCTTTTATTCCCCCATGAGCGTCGCAACGATGTGCCGCGAACCGCCGTGTATCCGATGCTCCCCCAGCCAGATGCCCTGCCAGGTTCCCAGCCTGACGCGCCCGTCCTCGACCGGCAGCATCAGCGACACGCCAAGCATCGATGATTTGATGTGCGAAGGCATATCGTCAGGACCTTCATAATCATGTTCGTACGGCGCATTGTCCGGCACGGCGTTGAGAAAATACTGCTCCATGTCATAGCGGACGGTGGGATCGCAGTTTTCGTTGAGCGTCAGGGAAGCGGAAGTATGCTGGAGCAGGAGGTGCAGCAGGCCAACCTTCACCCCGGACAGCCCGCGAATCTGACCGAGGACCTCATCGGTGACCAGATGAAAACCGCGGGATTTTGGCCCAAGCGTCAGGGTTTGCTGATACCACATCATCGACTCCTTTTGCGAATGAATCCTTCTAAGTGTGCAGCAATACGTGAAAAGGTAAAACCTTCCACCCCTGATTTTGCATAAAAAAACGGCAGCGCTACCGCTGCCGTTTATCGCGTTCAGGCGATCGTCAGTATTCGGAATTGACGATCACTTCTTCGCCCAGCGCCCCGGCCATCGGCAGCGGCTTATAGGAGGAGTTGGCGGCCCGCAGCACGCGGATCCCACGGGCGCCGGCCTCACGGGCAGCGGTGATGTCGTTATCCGAATCGCCGTAGAAAACCTTTATCTGCTTCGCCTGCAGCCACTGGGTCTTGGTGTTCTGGCCAGGCTTATCACCGGCGAAAATCACCGGATTCATATTGGCGGCCGGAATGAGAAAATCATCCTGCAGGGTTTTAGAAACGGTTTCTGTTTTGGTCTGGCTGCGGCCGGTGACGAACCAAATGCTGTCCCCACGCTTCACATGCATCGCAATCAGCTGGCGCGCCACCTCTTTCGGCATGCTGAATTCATCCCAGCCGTTGTTCATTTTTTCCCAGAACTGCGGGTTTTTCAGGTAATCCTCACTGCCGGGGGAGAAAGTTTTTTGCCCGCGCCAGAAGCCCGGACTGGAGAAGAGGACGGTGTCATCGATATCAAAGCCGACGGCCATCGGCGGCCGCCCCAGCAGGCTGTTCTCGATTTGCGCCACCGAAACCCAGTGGATCGGCGCCTGCTCGGCCAGCTGGGCCACATTGGTGCCCACCCACAGCGGCTGTGGCGTGGAGGCGCGCGCCACAACGGCGCTGTTCAGCGAGAACAAAAGAGAAGCCGCCGCAAAGGCGAGAGTAAGTTTGCGCATATTTATCCCTAAATCTATCAATCATTATTATTTTTAATAATGTGCATGCTTAGCAACGCCCCGACCTTACCCGCCGATCGCGTGGATGAAAAGCCTTTTTCGCGTAGATGTCATAGAAAAAGAGGATGATCACAATCAGAGAGGAGGTTGCCGCTGCCCGTTGACCGGCAGCGGCAACCCACTGGAGAGCGGCTTACATCACCGCAGCAAAGGCTTTCGCCACCTGCTGAACATTACGTGAGTTTAACCCTGCCACGCACATACGACCGCTGGCAATCAGGTAGACGCCAAACTCGTCGCGCAGACGATCGACCTGCGCTGCGCTGAAGCCGGTGTAGCTGAACATCCCGCGCTGCTTAAGCAGGTAATCCACCTTGCTGCCCGGAGCAACCTGCTGCAGCGCGTCGACCAGTGCCTGGCGCATGGTCAGAATGTGCGCGCGCATGGCGTCCACTTCCGCCTGCCAGGTGGCTTTCAGAGCTGCATCGTTCAGCACCGTCGCCACCACCTGCGCGCCAAAGCTTGGCGGGCTGGAGTAGTTGCGGCGCACGGTGGCCTTCAGCTGACCCAGCACGCGGCCTGCAGTTTCGCTGTCTTCACAGACCACTGACAGGCCGCCGACACGCTCCCCGTACAGGGAGAAAATCTTGGAGAACGAGTTGCTGACCAGCATCGGCATCCCGGCGCTGGCGATGGCGCGAATGGCGTAAGCATCCTCTTCCAGCCCCCCGCCAAAGCCTTGGTAGGCGATGTCGAGGAAGGGGATCAGCTGACGCGCTTGTAATACCTCAACCACGCGGTCCCACTGGGCTGGCGTCAGGTCGGCGCCGGTCGGGTTGTGGCAGCAAGGGTGCAGCAGCACAATATCGCGCGCCGGCAGCGTTTGCAGCGTCGCCAGCAGGTCCTCAAAGCGCACGCCGTTGGTGGCTTTGTCAAACCAGGGGTAAGTACTTACTTCGAAGCCAGCCCCTTCAAAAATGGCGATGTGGTTTTCCCAGGTCGGATCGCTGACCCAGACATGAGACTCCGGAAAGTAGCGTTTGAGGAAGTCGGCCCCGACCTTCAGCGCGCCCGAACCGCCGACCGTCTGAATGGAGGCAATGCGGTTTTGCTTAAGCGCGGTATGCTCTGCGCCAAACAGCAGCGGCGCAATCGCCTGACGGTAGCCGCTCAACCCTTCCATCGGCAGATACAGCGAGGCGCCATGCGGCCCGGCGTTCAGGCGTGCTTCCGCTTCCGCCACCGCCTGCAGCTGCGGGATAATGCCGTCATCGTTGTAGTACAGCCCGATACTCAGGTTGACTTTGTCGCTTCGCGGATCTTCTTTGAAGCGTTCCATCAGAGAAAGAATAGGGTCGCCGGCGTAGGCGTCAACTTTTTGAAACACGCGATGTATCTCCAGGTTTACATAGGGCAGGTTCTTACACAATAAACCGGATATGACGGCAGGTCGAGAGGATGTTGAGGGGAAAATGACCGCGAGGTGGCATAAACCGCTTATTCGCTCGCGGCTGTGCCGATGGCGTACCGGATAACATCAGGGTTATCCGGTACGGCTGGTGCTTAGTCGAGGTATTTCATGGCGACGCGGGAGGTCAGTCGCGTAATAAGTTCGTAAGCACTCACTTTCGTTATCTCGGCGATGCGCTCTACCGGGAGCCCCTCTCCCCATAGCACTACCGCGTCGCCGGCTTTATCCTGGGCCTGCGGTCCGAGGTCAACGCAGATCATATCCATCGCTACCCGGCCGACAATCGGCACTTCCCGGCCATTGACCAGCACCGGCGTGCCCGACGGTGCGGCGCGCGGATAACCGTCGCCATAGCCCATCGCCACCACGCCGAGACGGGTATCGCGTTCGCTGATCCAGGTGCCGCCGTAGCCGACGGGCTCCCCTGCTTTATGCTCGCGCACCGCAATCAGGCTGGACGTCAGAGTCATCACCGGCTGGCAGCCGAAATCTTTCCCGGTGGAGCGATCGTCCAGCGGCGACACGCCATACAGGATAATCCCGGGGCGTACCCAGTCGTAATGCGATTGCGGCCACAGCAGAATGCCGCCCGAGGCGGCGATAGAGCGCAGCCCCGGTTTGCCTTCGGTAAAGGTGGTGAAGATATCCAGCTGGCGTTCGGTGGCGCCGCAGGTCGGCTCATCGGCGCGGGCGAAATGACTCACCACGTTCACCGGCTGGCGGACGTTTTTACACTGGCTCAGACGCTGATAAAACGCCTCGGCTTCCTCCGGGCGCACCCCTAAGCGATGCATGCCGGTATCCAGCTTCATCCACACGGTTACCGGCTCGGGGAGATCGGCTTGCTCCAGCGCCGCCAGCTGTTCGGGGCTATGCACCGCCGTATGCAGGCGCTGGGCGGCGATCACCGCCAGGTCTTCCGCAGCAAAAAAGCCTTCCAGCAGGAGGATCGGCTGGGCGATGCCTCCTGCTCGCAGGCGCAGCGCCTCTTCCAGGCGGGCGACGCCAAAGGCGTCGGCGTCGGTCAGCGTTCGCGCGGTCTCAAGGAGGCCGTGTCCGTAGGCGTTCGCTTTCACCACCGCAACCAGTTTGCTGGCAGGCGCCAGGTCACGCAGACGTTGCAGGTTGTGTCGCAGAGCGCGGCGGTTGATAACTACAGTTGCCGCTTGCATTTGAATTCCTTAAAAAAAGACAGACAGAGGTTTACTCATCGTCATACTGAGGGCCGGCATAATTATCGAAACGCGACCACTGGCCGTTAAAGGTCAGTCGCACGGTGCCGATCGGGCCGTTACGTTGTTTACCAATGATAATTTCCGCGATGCCTTTAAGATCGCTGTTCTCGTGATAAACCTCATCACGGTAAATGAACATGATCAAGTCGGCATCCTGTTCGATGGATCCGGACTCACGCAGGTCGGAGTTGACCGGGCGTTTATCGGCGCGCTGTTCCAGCGAGCGGTTCAGCTGCGACAGCGCCACCACCGGCACCTGCAGCTCTTTCGCCAGCGCCTTCAGCGAGCGGGAGATTTCGGCGATCTCAAGGGTACGGTTGTCGGAGAGCGACGGCACGCGCATCAGCTGCAGGTAGTCGATCATGATAAGCCCGATGCCGCCGTGCTCGCGGGCGATACGCCGCGCGCGGGAGCGCACTTCCGTCGGCGTCAGGCCGGAGGAGTCATCGATATAGATATTGCGTTTTTCCAGCAGGATGCCCATGGTGCCGGAGATCCGCGCCCAGTCTTCATCGTCCAGTTGACCGGTACGAATGCGGGTCTGATCGACGCGCGACAGCGAGGCCAGAGAACGCATCATGATCTGTTCCGAGGGCATCTCAAGACTGAAGATGAGTACCGGCTTATCCTGCAGCATTGCCGCGTTTTCCACGAGGTTCATCGCGAAGGTCGTTTTACCCATCGACGGACGGGCGGCGACGATAATCAGATCCGACGGCTGCAGGCCAGCGGTCTTTTTGTTGAGGTCGTCGTAGCCGGTATTCACCCCGGTGACACCGTCATGCGGCTGCTGGAACAGCTGTTCGATACGGGCGACGGTGGCATCAAGCACATCGGCGATGTTTTTCGGCCCTTCGTCTTTATTGGCCCGGCTTTCGGCGATTTTGAAAACCCGGGATTCGGCGAGATCGAGCAGATCTTCGCTGGTTCGCCCCTGCGGGTCGAAGCCGGCTTCGGCGATCTCGTTGGCCACCGAAATCATCTCGCGCACCACCGCGCGTTCGCGCACGATGTCAGCATAGGCGCTGATGTTCGCCGCGCTGGGCGTGTTTTTGGACAGTTCGGCCAGGTAGGCGAAGCCGCCGACGCTGTCCAGCTGCCCCTGACGCTCCAGCGACTCCGCAAGGGTGATCAGGTCAATCGGGCTACCTGACTCCTGCAGACGCGCCATCTCGGTAAAGATATGACGATGCGGACGAGTATAGAAATCTTCCGACACCACGCGTTCGGCGACGTCGTCCCAGCGCTCGTTATCCAGCATTAAACCGCCCAACACCGACTGCTCCGCTTCAATCGAGTGCGGCGGGACTTTCAGCCCGGCGAGCTGCGGATCGCGTTCGCGGGTTTCTGTCTGTGGTTTGTTGAAGGGTTTATTTCCTGCCATAGCCTAACATTTCACCGATACGGAAAAGAGCGTGACAGTATAGCGAGAAAGCCATTGCCGCTAAAGAACCCATTAAGCGTGGCAGGCCTGAGGCGGATAAGAAAATCCGTCGCTGCCGCCGCAGGCTGTTAAGCTTACTGGATAATCTCAGAACAACACAGGAGCGAACATGGCAACACGCATCGAATTTTCAAAACACGGCGGGCCGGAGGTGCTTCAGGCGGTTGAGTTCACGCCCCGCGATCCTGCGGAACATGAAATTCAGGTCGAAAACAAAGCCATCGGTATCAACTATATCGACACCTATGTTCGTAGCGGCCTCTATCCGCCACCATCGCTGCCGAGCGGTCTGGGCACCGAGGCAGCCGGCGTCGTCAGTAAAGTTGGCCATGGGGTAACGCACATTAAGGTAGGCGATCGGGTGGTGTACGCGCAGTCGGCGCTCGGCGCCTACAGCACGGTACACAATGTGCTGGCCGACAAAGCCGCGGTCCTGCCGGACGCCATCTCTTTCGAACAGGCCGCGGCATCGTTCCTGAAAGGATTGACGGTCTGGTATCTGCTGCGCAAAACCTATGAAATTAAGCCTAATGAAGTGTTCCTGTTTCACGCGGCCGCCGGCGGCGTGGGGCTGATTGCCTGTCAGTGGGCGAAAGCGCTGGGCGCGAAACTTATCGGCACCGTCGGCAGCGCGCAGAAAGCGCAGCGTGCCAAAGAGGCTGGCGCCTGGCAGGTAATTAACTATCGCGAAGAGCAAATCGTGGAGCGACTCAAGGCGCTTACCGACGGTAAGAAAGTGGCCGTGGTCTACGACTCGGTGGGGAAAGATACCTGGGAAGCCTCTCTGGACTGCCTGCAGCGACGCGGCCTGATGGTCAGCTTTGGCAACTCCTCCGGCCCGGTGACCGGCGTCAATCTGGGGATCCTGAATCAGAAAGGTTCTCTGTACGTCACCCGCCCATCGCTGCAGGGCTATATCACCAACCGGGAAGAGCTGGCGGAAGCCTGCAGTGAACTGTTTTCACTGATCGCCAGTGGGATAATCAAAGTGGACGTGCCCGAGAGTCAGACCTATCCGCTGACCGAGGCCCGTCAGGCGCATGAAGTTCTGGAAAGCCGGGTAACTCAGGGGTCTAGTCTGCTGCTGCCGTAAGCGGACAAAGGGACAAAAGTTTAGGGCTTCCACCTGGGAAGCCCTTACTTTTTTTTAGTTCGGCTGTATGTAGGGTACAGCGCGATGAATTCGTTAACGCGCTAATAGTGACAGATTTGCTCAGTAATGCCTACGCGGTTGTCTGCAAAATTGTTCAGGTTGTGACAGACCCCTCAATACCTTAGTAACGCCAACGGTTATTGTCGCGAAAAGCGTTTCCGTTCGGGGATTTCAGCGCCCGAATAATCCACACCACCACCACGGCCAGCAGCAGCCACGGCAGTAATTTGATCATCAAGGCAAACAACCCGCCGACGAACATCAGCGCGGTAGCGACCACGATAGCCGCGATAATCCCCAGCAGCGATACGCCGGTCACCAACAGCATGACAAAAAATCCAATGACAAATAGCAGTTCCAGCATGGTTCTCTCCCCAACGAATGAATACTTCACTCTGCAGGTATTACAAAAAGCATGCCAAACATAAACATTTGACTTTAAAAGAAAACGCCCCGCGTCAGTGCGCGAGGCGTGGTCAATTTCACCAGGTTTTCGTCAGAAATTAACGTTTATCGGCCACCAGCTTCAGAGCATGCTCCAGCACCGCAATATCGGCGCCGGCTTTATGCGCGTTCTCGCTCAGGTAGCGACGCCACTGGCGAGCGCCGGGGATGCCCTGAAACAGCCCCAGCATATGGCGGGTAATATGGCCCAGATAGGTGCCATTGCTGAGCTCGCGCTCAATATACGGGTACATGGCTCGCACCACCGCCACCGGATCGGCATCCGCGCCGGCGATGCCGAAAATTTCGCGGTCGACCGAGGCCAGAATACCCGGGTTCTGATAGGCCTCACGCCCGACCATCACCCCATCCATATGCTCAAGCTGCAGTCTGGCTTCGTCCAGCGATTTGATCCCGCCGTTAATCGCCATCGTCAGGTGGGGGAAGTCGCGCTTCAGCTGCCAGACGCGGGGGTAATCCAGCGGCGGGATCTCGCGGTTCTCTTTTGGGCTCAGGCCGGAGAGCCAGGCTTTGCGGGCGTGAATAATAAACATCTCACACTCGCCCTTGCCGGAGACCGTCTCAATGAATTCGCATAGAAACTCATAGCTATCCTGATCGTCAATCCCGATACGGGTTTTCACCGTGACCGGAATCGACACCACATCGCGCATCGCCTTGATGCAGTCGGCCACCAGTGGCGCATTGCCCATCAGACAGGCGCCAAACATCCCGTTCTGCACGCGGTCGGAGGGGCAGCCGACGTTGAGATTGATCTCATCGTAGCCACGCGCTTCAGCCAGCTTCGCGCACTGCGCCAGGGCCTGCGGATCGCTGCCGCCGAGCTGCAGAGCAACCGGGTGCTCTTCTTCGCTATAGGCCAGATAGTCACCTTTGCCGTGAATAATCGCCCCCGTGGTCACCATTTCGGTATACAGCAGCGTATGCCGCGACAGCAGCCGCAGGAAGTAGCGGCAGTGTCGGTCAGTCCAGTCGAGCATCGGCGCGATGGAGAAGCGGTGAGCAGGGAAAACAGGTGACGTTGATTCAGGCATCATGGCGAATAAATAAGCATCCGGGTAAAAAGGGGCGCTACTATAGCACAAAGATAAACCACAGGCGCATAGTGCGCCGCGCTTCGCCCCTTCCCCGGGTCGATTACTTTTTCCGCGGCTTGCCGTCGTGTGGACCGAAGAATTGCGGCGGATGGTCAACCCAGCGATCCTGGCGCGTCGCGGCATAGCCTGGATTGAGCGGATAATAGATGCGGTTGTATTTCTTGTTGGCCTCGCCCACCACCAGCAGACGAACCTCCTGCTCGGTGTTATTGAGAAAAGTGTGGCAGATACCGGTACCCGCGGGAAAACCCACGCTGTCCCCTGGCTCCAGCTTCCAGAGATAGCCGTTTATCCACACTTCCGGATAGCCCTCCAGCACGTAGATGAACTCTTCCTCATCGCTCTCCGCGTGAGGGTACGAGGTGCGCCGCCCGGGCGGCAGTCGCTCGTGGTGGATCCCCAGCCGGTTGAGACGTAAACCGCGCCCCAGCGGCGCGCCAATCGAAAAACGCTCCGGGCTGTCGGGATAAGTGGCATCGTCGGGCCCTTCCAGTTCGCGCCAGTGGCGAATGCAATCAGGTCGTTTCATCGTTTTCTCCCGAAAATGAGACACTTCAGATATAGCATACCCAGGGTCATGCGTGTTGCGATTAAATCGGGCAGGACGGTTTTAGCGATCGACTAAGGCGTAGTCTGCACGAAAGTCAGCGGCCAGCACCCGGAACTGGCGCAGGTACCGACAATCTGAAGTATGACCCGTATCACCTGCCGGCTCTCGGTGTTTTCTGAGGAACGTGATAAAGTAACAGATTCAAATTCACGCAACCCGAGGATGCTCATGGATAAGACCCCTTCGCAAGAGATGTTAGCGCATGCTGAAAAGCTATGCGCGCAGCGCGGCGTACGCCTGACCCCACAGCGTCTGGAGGTGTTGCGCCTGATGAGCCTGCAACAAGGGGCGATCAGCGCCTACGATCTGCTGGATCTCCTGCGTGACAAAGAGCCGCAGGCTAAACCGCCGACGGTTTACCGCGCGCTGGAGTTTTTACTCGAGCAGGGCTTTGTTCATAAGGTTGAATCGACCAACAGCTATGTGCTGTGCCATCTCTTTGACCAGCCGACCCATAGCTCAGCCATGTTTATCTGTGACCGCTGTGGCGTGGTGAAGGAAGAGGCGGCGGAAGGGGTGGAAGATATCATGCATACGTTAGCGGCCAGAATGGGCTTTGCCCTGCGCCACAACGTGATTGAAGCTCACGGCCTTTGTGCAGACTGCGTGGAAGTCGAAGCCTGCAGCACGCCGGGACACTGCCAGCACGACCATTCCATTCAGCTGAAAAAGAAAGCCCGCTGAGCGTCAGCCGCAGCGGGAAACAGGGTTAACGGCGCATCCTTACGCCATTCAGACAGGCACTAACACAAATGCTTTATTCTTTGAGCCACGGAACGCTACCAGCGGTAGTCGTTTTTATGCTCCCAGTCTGAGACTTCTTTCTCAGCCTGATCCTTCGCATAGCCGTACCGTTCCTGAATTTTACCGACCAGCTGATCGCGCTTACCTTCGATCACGGTCATATCATCATCGGTAAGTTTGCCCCACTGTTCCTTGGCTTTACCTTTCAACTGTTTCCAGTTACCGCCGATTTCGTCTTTATTCATGATAACGTCCTCATCATTCGGTGGGTTTACAGCCCGTTTTGTACCGGACATGGTATTAACTATAGATGAGAATGCTGGTACCGATTCGTTATTCGGAATTTTTAACCATCATACCGATGGGTAAGGCTGAGGCGATTTTCCCGGCTTGCGCTACGCTGAGCCGGGCTACTGAGTTGCCCCGGTAAGCGGCGCGCAACCGCGGGAATTCATAGATGGCCGTGATGAACGGCAATGACTAGCTAAACCAGGTGCCGTGTCGCCAGTGGCGACGCCAGATCAGCGCCAGAGACAGGCCGCGCAGGGCGAGGAACACCGCCAGCGCCAGCCACAGACCGTGGTTACCGAGCAGCGGGACCGAAAGCAGCGTTACAGCAAACCCCGCCGCGGCGACCGCCATGCTGTTCCGCATCTCCGCGCCGCGTGTGGCGCCGATAAACATGCCGTCCAGCAGATAGCACCAGACGCCCACCACCGGCAGGATGGCCTGCCAGATCAGATAGCGATCGGCCAGCTGCTGCAGAGAAGGCAGCGAGGTTAACAACGCGATGATGTACTCCCCCGCCAGGCTATAAATCAGGGCAAACGCCAGCGCCACCATGCCAGACTGCCGGCAGGCCGCCCGCCAGACTTCCAGCAGCTGGCTGCCGTCGCGCGCGCCGTAGGCCTGGCCGGAGTGGGCCTCCACGGCATAGGCAAAACCATCCAGCGCATAGGCGGTAAAGGTCAGCATGGTCATCAGTACCGCATTGACCGCCACAATGTCGCTGCCCAGACGCGCGCCGTACACGGTCAGCGCGCCAAAGCACAGCTGTAGCAGCAGGGAACGCAGCATGATGTCCCGATTCAACGCCAGCAGACGGCGCAGATCCCCGCGCCAGGCGTTTTTCAGCATTGCCAGCGACACGCCGCGCAGCGTCAGCACCCGCTTCGCCATCATCAGGCCAATAATGAGAGTGGCATACTCCGCGGTGACCGTGGCCAGCGCCGCCCCCTGGACGTTCATCCGCAGGCCCATCACCAGCCACAGGTCGAGCACAATATTGAGCAGATTACCGACCACCAGCAGAATCACCGGCGCCCGGGCGTACTGGACTCCCAGCAGCCAGCCGAGCAGCACCAGATTGGCCAGCGAGGCGGGGGCGCTGAGCCAGCGGATTTCGAGAAACCGTCTCGCCTGCTCAAGCACCGCCTCACTGCCGCCGACAATATGCAGAGCGAGGTTAATCAGCGGCAGGCGAAACAGGATGATGAGAACCCCGGCGCCCAGCGCCAGAGCCAGCGGCTGCACCAGCGCCCGCGCCAGTCGCAGCGGATCTTTGGCACCCCAGGCCTGAGCGGTGAGCCCGGTGGTGCTCATGCGCAAAAACAGCAGCAGCATGAAGAGGAAACTGGTAGCCGTCGCCCCAACCGCGACGCCGCCGAGGTATACCGGGCTGTCAAGATGGCCGATCACCGCGGTATCCACCAGCCCCAGCAGCGGGACGGTGATATTGGAGAAAATCATCGGGATCGCAAGGCGCCACAGCGCTTTATCGGCAGCGTTGAGCAGCATGTTCGGAGACCTGATTGAGGACAAACGTCGCAGCGTCATGCATCAGATGACGCTGCACAGGGGCAGGCGTTACAGCCATTCTCCATTACGGATCACGCCAACGGCCAGACCCTCAATGGTAAAACTCTGCTGACGCAGATCGACAACGATAGGGGTAAATTCGCTGTTTTCCGGCAACAGTTCGACGACGTTACCCTGCTTTTTCAGGCGCTTCACCGTCACTTCGTCGTCAATGCGCGCTACCACTACCTGGCCGTTACGCACGTCCTGGGTTTTGTGGACCGCCAGCAGATCGCCATCAAGGATACCGATGTCTTTCATCGACATGCCGCTGACGCGCAGCAGGAAATCCGCGTTGGGTTTAAACATCGACGGGTCGACCTGATAGTGCCCCTCAATGTGCTGCTGCGCCAGCAGCGGCTCGCCGGCGGCGACGCGGCCGATCAGCGGCAGGCCATGTTCTTCTTCCGTCAGCAGGCGGATACCGCGAGAAGCACCGGAGACGATCTCGATCGCGCCTTTACGCGCCAGCGCTTTCAGGTGTTCTTCCGCCGCGTTTGGGGAACGGAACCCCAAGCGCTGAGCAATTTCCGCACGCGTCGGCGGCATGCCCGTCTGGCTGATATGATCCCGAATGAGATCAAACACCTCTTGCTGCCTGGTCGTTAACGCTTTCATTCCGCCCCCTGGGTGTATATACAGTTATGCTGTGAGTATATACAGCTACCGGTGATTTTGGAACCACATGGCACACAAAAATCGGCAGATTGTTTATATTTTGCGAGGCTTAGCGAAGAACGTTAATGATAATGGCTCCACAGCAGCGTTCCCCAGGTGATCAGTGCGATGATAATCGCCAGCAGGACCGCCGCCGATCCCATGTCTTTGGCGCGCCCTGAAAGCTCATGATATTCCGAGCCTATACGGTCCACGACCGCCTCAATCGCGCTGTTGAGAATTTCGACTATCATCACTAGCAGGACCGACCCAATCAGCAATACGCGGGTAATGGCGTCGACGTCCAGCCAGCAGGCTATCGCGACGGCCACGATGGCGGCGATACCTTCCTGACGAAACGCGGCCTCGTTGATCCACGCTGCGCGAAATCCTTTCCAGGAGTAACCTGCCGCCTTAATGATTCGGGTTAACCCGGTGGTATTATTGGCCATCACAAAACCTTTTTACGTAAATGACGTCGATGAGTGTACGCGTTTGCCGCGTGGTAACGGAAATTTTGCCCACTTTCTGTTATTCTTGCCGCGCATTTGCATGATTAACCAGAGGCTTCACATCGTTTATGTCCGGCTGGCAACGAATTTACTATAAATTACTGAATTTACCATTACGGGTGCTGGTAAAAAGCAAGTCTATTCCGGCAGAGCCTGCCCAGGAATTAGGACTCGATACCTCGCGTCCGGTCATGTACGTCCTGCCCTATAATTCCAAGGCGGACCTGCTGACGCTGCGCGCCCAATGCCTGGCGCATGATTTACCCGATCCGCTTGAACCGCTGGAGATCGACGGCGCGCTGCTGCCGCGTTACGTATTCATCCACGGTGGGCCGCGCGTATTTACCTATTACACGCCAAAAGAAGAGTCCATCAAGCTGTTCCACGACTACCTCGATCTGCACCGCAACCATCCGGACCTCGATGTGCAAATGGTGCCGGTCTCGGTGATGTTCGGCCGCTCGCCGGGTCGTGAGAAAGGGGAAGTCAATCCGCCGCTGCGGATGCTGAACGGTATCCAGAAATTTTTCGCCGTCTCCTGGCTCGGCCGCGACAGTTTCGTGCGTTTCTCGCCTTCCGTGTCGCTGCGCCGCATGGCGGATGAGCACGGTACCGATAAGATCATCGCCCAGAAGCTGGCTCGCGTCGCCCGGATGCACTTTGCCCGCCAGCGCCTGGCCGCCGTCGGCCCGCGTCTGCCGGCCCGCCAGGATCTGTTTAATAAACTGCTGGCCTCGAAAGCGATTGCCCGCGCGGTGGAAGACGAAGCGCGCAGCAAGAAAATTTCGCATGAGAAGGCTCAGCAGAACGCTATCGCGCTGATGGAAGAGATTGCCGCGAACTTCTCGTACGAGATGATCCGCCTGACCGACCGCATTCTCGGCTTCACCTGGAACCGCCTGTACCAGGGGATCAACGTGCATAACGCCGAGCGCGTGCGCCAGCTGGCTCACGACGGCCATGAGATTGTCTATGTCCCCTGCCACCGCAGCCACATGGACTATCTGCTGCTCTCCTACGTCCTGTATCATCAGGGCCTGGTGCCACCGCATATCGCGGCGGGCATCAACCTCAACTTCTGGCCAGCCGGGCCGATCTTCCGCCGCCTGGGCGCGTTCTTCATCCGCCGCACCTTTAAGGGCAACAAGCTCTACTCCACGGTGTTCCGCGAATATCTTGGCGAGCTGTTCAGCCGCGGCTATTCCGTCGAGTATTTCGTCGAAGGCGGCCGCTCCCGTACCGGCCGTCTGCTCGATCCGAAGACCGGTACGCTGTCGATGACCATCCAGGCGATGCTGCGCGGCGGCACCCGGCCGATCACTCTGGTGCCTATCTACATCGGCTATGAACACGTGATGGAAGTAGGCACCTACGCTAAAGAGCTGCGCGGCGCCACCAAAGAGAAAGAGAGCCTGCCGCAGATGGTGCGTGGCTTGAGCAAGCTGCGCAACCTTGGCCAGGGCTATGTCAACTTCGGCGAACCACTGCCGCTGATGACCTACCTTAACCACCATGTGCCGGAGTGGCGGGAAGCCATCGACCCGATCGAAGCCATCCGCCCTTCCTGGCTGACGCCAACGGTGAACAACATCGCCGCTGACCTGATGGTGCGCATCAACAACGCCGGCGCGGCCAACGCCATGAACCTGTGCTGCACGGCGCTGCTGGCCTCGCGTCAGCGTTCACTGACCCGGGAGCAGCTCACCCAACAGCTGGAGTGCTACCTCGCGCTGCTGCGCAATGTGCCCTATTCGCCAGATGCGACGACACCTTCCGCTTCGGCCAGCGAGCTTATCGACCACGCGCTGCAAATGAACAAGTTCGAAGTGGAGAAGGACACCATCGGCGATATCATCATCCTGCCGCGCGAGCAGGCGGTGCTGATGACCTACTATCGCAACAACATCGCCCATATGCTGGTGATACCGTCGCTGTTAGCCGCCCTGGTGACTCAGCATCGTCAGCTCAGCCGCACCGAAGTGCTGCGCCATGTCGAAACGCTGTATCCGTTCCTCAAGGCCGAGCTGTTCCTGCGCTGGGAGAAAGCAGAGCTGGCCGGGGTGGTGGATGCATTGATTGCCGAGATGCTGCGTCAGGAGCTGATCGTCGTCGATGGCGAGGTGATGAGCCTCAATCCGTCGCACTCTCGCTCCCTGCAACTGCTGGCCGCGGGCGCGCGCGAGACGCTGCAGCGCTATGCCATCACCTTCTGGCTGCTGAGCGCCAACCCGTCAATCAACCGCAGTTCGCTGGAAAAAGAGAGTCGTACCGTGGCCCAGCGCCTGTCGGTGCTGCATGGCATTAACGCGCCGGAGTTCTTCGACAAAGCGGTGTTCAGCACCCTGGTGCTGACCCTGCGCGATGAAGGCTACATTAGCGACACCGGCGATGCCGAGCCGGAAGAGACCCTGAAGGTTTATCGGATGCTGGCGGACTTGATTACGTCGGATGTGCGGCTGACGATTGAAAGCGTCACGCAGGATGACGCGTAACGCGGTGTTTTCTGCCCTCGCTTCCCCCCGATACACCGGGGGGAAGCTGACAGGGGATTACAGGTAGCTCATCGCCAGGCCCAGGAATAGCACCAGCCCGACGTAGTTATTGTTCATAAACGCTTTGAAGCAGTTATCGCGCTCGCGATTGAAGATAAGCTTCTGCTGCCAGCCAAACAGACCTGCCGCGACAAACAACGACCAGTAGTATTCCCAGCCCAGCCCATTCAGCCAGCCCACCGCGCCCATCAGCGCCAGCACGGCCACCTGCAGGATACCGATAATCAGACGATCGTTTTCGCCGAACAGGATCGCCGTGGACTTGATGCCGATCTTCACGTCGTCATCGCGATCCACCATCGCATACTGGGTATCGTAGGCCACCGCCCACAGAATGTTGGCGAGGAACATCAGCCAGCAGCTCAGCGGCAGCGATTCGCTAACGGCCGAGAAGGCCATCGGGATCGACCAGCCAAAGGCGGCCCCCAGCACCACCTGCGGCAGATGAGTGTAGCGCTTCATAAACGGGTAGACCCATGCCAGGGCCAGCGCCGCGACCGACAGCAGAATGGTCATGGTGTTGAGGGTGAGCACCAGCAGGAAGGAGAGCAACACCAGAACGATAAACAGCGTTCGCGCCTCTTTCTCGGTAACGTCGCCGCTCGGTAGCGGACGACGGGCGGTACGCTTTACGTGACCATCAAATTTTCGATCGGCATAGTCATTCACCACGCAGCCGGCGGCGCGCATCAGCCAGACGCCGGCGACGAATACCGCCAGGATCCACAGCGGCGGGACGCCCGGCGAGGCCACCCACAGCGCCCACAGCGTCGGCCACAGCAGCAGCAAAGCGCCGATCGGTTTGTCAGTGCGCATCAGGCGATGAAACGCCAACAGCTTATTCTGCGACAGACTCCACTCCATTTTTTCTTCCTCTTAGTACAACGGCGACGCAGGCAAAAACAGCTCGGTCAGCAGCAGGGGTTTGCCGCTCAGCCGCAGGCGGGAACGACGCCCCCACAGCGCTGCATCGCGACCAATTTCAATAAAATCGCGGGTTAATGTCGACGACGTGAACAGGTATCGGCCCAGCGGGATCTGCCCGAGCTGCTGTAGCGCCAGCTCCGGACCACACAGTGTCGACTCCGGCACCACCGTGCGCCCGGCCAGCCAGGGTTCGCCATCGGCATTGAGTATAATCTCCCGCAGCCAGTAGCGCGGCTCGTCAGGTAGCAGCGCCGCTTCGTCAGTCAGCGCCTCACGCTCAATATACCCTTCGTTAATCAGGGTCACGGTGACCTGCTTTCCTTGTTGCTCAAAGCGCTGGGTCATTGAGTCCTCCAGCAGCAGCCAGTCACTCAGGGGCGGCGCCAGGGATGGCATAACGGCAAAATAGCGCAGCGCACGCAGTCGCGTAAGCGCAGGATGGGACATGCCTGATTCTCCGGTACATAACGTGAAAGCATTGTATCGCAGAATAGGCGGTTGGTGGCGGGCAAACGTCAATATACGATCATTCACGCAACAGCCATGCAACAGGCTGCCGCGCGTGCAAAAAAAGGTGCATCCCGAAGGATGCACCTAAAGGCTGTGCCTAAACATCAGCATTGTGGGGAGACGATTACCCCTTGCCTTTTACACTGCTGATAAAGGTGGAACGAGCGGATTTCGAGCCGAGGCGCTCAGCTTCGTTCATCAATTTCAGGGCTTTGTCGATGTCACCTTGTTTCACCGCCTGCTTAATACCGTTGTTGAAGTAGGTTTCGGTATCGCTGAGCATCGGTTCGCTTTTGGCTGCCGGTGCAGCAGCAGCAGCGGCGGCTGGCGCGGCCACCGGCGCGGCGGTATTGCCTACGGTGACCGGACCCGGGCCGGAGGAGCCGAACAGCGGGCCCACCAGCACGCTGGAGGTGCTATTGGTTTTCACTTTCAGCTTCAGCACGCCATCGGTGGTATGTTTAGCGATCGGATCCGGGATATCCGGGGCCGCATTGCCGGCGCCTTTGGCATAGGCTTTCGCCGGATCCAGTAGGGTCGTGGTCTGCTGGAGATCTTTTTCAGTGGTAAACACCAGCACATAGAGTTTTTGCTGGCCCAGCGCCGGGGTCAGGCGCATCACGCCGCCCAGGCGGTCAGCGGTCATGACGCCCGGCTGCTGATAGGTAAAGTAGTTGCTGGGGAAGAACGCCGCTGGCGTCATGTTCTGATCCAGAATCAGCACGTTCGGCGCAAAAATCTGCTTATGTTTGTTCAGTTCGCTGTCGAGCGTCAGGGTCAGCTCACCGATATTGGCCGGTACGCTCCAGGCGGCGACCGGTCCGACGATCCCCGGGACATCCAGGCGTTGACCGCCGGTGGTTAAATCAACGCTCTGCGTCTTTGATTGATCGGCAGGCGTCCAGATCAGCTGCTGCAGCGCGCTGGCTGGAATAGACGGCGCGGCGCTGGTGTTCTGCGGTACAAAGTTAACATCGGCAAGGCTCATCCCCGGCACGCATGCCAACATCCCTGCGGATAAACACAGAGCGACGAGAGTTTTCTTCATTTTCATTCTTCTCACCTTGGATAGCATCGGTTTAGCGGTAGCCAGGCAATAGCGCGCTAACCCTGAATAGTCAGGAGGGGCTGACGCCCCTCCCAGGTTACACCCGTCCTGCGGACGGTATTACCACCACACTTCCATCTGGGCACCGAAGGTAACTTCGCTGTCGTCACCGCGGCTGGAGGTGTACATGCCGCTTCCGCTGCTGTCTTTGGTCTGCAGACCGGAGGCGTTGCTGTAACCCCAGTTTTCATCCCACTTCGCGTAGGTTGCGAAAATACGGATAGCCGGACGAGACCAGACGCTGTTGCCTGCCTGCCACTGTTGAGCCAGAGTAATTTTGTACTGGTTGTTGTTTTCGCTGGTACGCTGGGATTTCACGTTGTCGTAACCGATTTCCAGCTGGGTGCTCATGATCGGCGTCCATTTGTACATCGGACGGACACCCACGGTGTACCAGGTCGAACCGTTTTTGCTGTCCAGGTCCACGTCCTGGTACATCGCCACATACATCAGGCCCCAGTCATCGTTGAAGTCCATCGCACCGTGATCCAGAACGCGGATCATGCTGCCGTTGTTATCGATGCTGGTCCCTTGAGAGTGGCCGCTGTTCCAGGAGGTCATTGCGTCGGTCGCGTACTGAACGACAAACTTGTTGAAGCCGCCCCAGATGGACTGAGTATGTTCACCGGTCCACATCCAGCCGTCTTTCGACGCGCCGTCTTCCAGGCGGTAGTCATCCTGCGGGTTCGCACGGCCGTAATCGACGCCTAACTCCAGCACGCCGCCCGGGTTGGTTTCCAGGCCCGCCAGACGGATGTCAAAGACGTCGTTGGCCGTTTTCGCTGCATATTTTTTGGTGTCATCGCTGGAGAAGGTATAAGAACCGCCGCTTTCTGAGTTACGGGTAGCGGCCAGAGAGAGCTTACCGAAGCCAAGGTCAACGTTTTCCAGACCTGCACCCGGGCCGGAGATATCCCAGTAGTAGAAGTCGATCATGTGAACGTCATGACGCTGATAGAAGCGTTTACCCGCCCACAGCGTGGAGCCCGGCAGCCAGTCGATCAGGTTTTTACCCTGGATGTTGGCTTCACGGAACGCCGGAGAGGTGCTTTCCCAGTCATCTTCCTGATTCACGGAATAGGCAACGTTAGTATCGAAATAAAAACTCTTATCCCCTTCTTTCCACAGTTCCTGGCCCAGCTTCAGTTCCGCATAGGTTTCACATTCGTTACCAAGACGGTATTTACTTTGAGCACCGGTCGCTTTGAAGCACTGTTGCTCGCCGCCGCTGCCGGTCCAGCCAATGCCGGAACGCGCGTAGCCATGGAAATCGACAGCCAGCGCCTGAGCAGACATTACGCCTGCTGCGACGGCGACCGCCAGAGGAAGTTTGCGCAGAGTAATCATCATTCTATCTCCTGAGATCATTGCTTTTCTTTGAACGCTTCGCCGGTGTACCGCCTGCCGGGTTCGCGCCTTTTTTTAATGGGAAGCCTTACACGCCCGGCTCTTTATGCAGCCGACGACAAGCGGTGCCATCCTCACGGAATAAGTGGCAACGTTCTGGCGGCAAACCGATGGCGAATGTGGCTCCCTCTTCTACCAACACCACGTCGTTCTGGCGGTAAACCAGGTTCTGACGGATGGCGGGGATCTGGATATGAATTTGCGTTTCATGACCGAGCTGTTCGACGACCTGAACCTCGCCTTCGAGGGTCACATCGGCGATATCGCTGGGCAGTAAATGCTCCGGGCGGATACCTAAGGACATGTTGGCGCCCACCTGAACGTTGGCGCTGTCCACCGGCAGCCAGACTTGCTGACGGTTCGGCAGTTCTACCTGCACCTGATCGATAGCCGTTGCGGTGACTTTGACCGGCAGGAAGTTCATCTTCGGCGAACCGATAAAGCCGGCAACGAAGCGGTCAGCCGGATAGTGATAGAGCTCCAGCGGTTTCCCGACCTGCGCCACACGGCCGGCGTCCAGAACCACGATCTTGTCGGCGAGGGTCATCGCTTCCACCTGATCGTGGGTGACATAAATCATGGTGCGGGCCAGTCGCTTATGCAGACGGGAGATCTCGATACGCATCTGGACGCGCAGGGCGGCATCCAGGTTAGAGAGCGGTTCATCCAGCAGGAAGACGCTTGGCTCTGCCACCAGCGTACGACCGATCGCCACACGCTGGCGCTGACCACCGGAAAGCGCTTTCGGTTTACGCTCCAGGAGATGCGCCAGCTGTAAGACCTCAGCCACCTGAGTCACACGCTGGTTAATAACCTCTTTTTTCGCGCCGGCCAGCTTGAGGCCGAAAGACATATTTTCGGCAACGGAAAGATGGGGATAAAGCGCATATGACTGGAATACCATGCCGATGCCACGTTCGGCTGGCGGCACGTCGTTCATCCGGGTATCGCCAATAAACAGATCGCCGCTGGTGACGGTTTCCAGTCCGGCAATCATACGCAGCAGGGTGGATTTGCCGCAGCCCGACGGTCCAACAAACACGACGAACTCCCCATCCTGGATCTCGAGATTGATATCTTTAGATACCACCACGTCGCCCCAGGCTTTCGTTACATTTCGCAGCTGTACGCTCGCCATGCCCTTCTCCCTTCGTTACAACCTGTCACTTAAAGACACATTCAAGATGGGTCGACTATGCGGCATTCCTTAGGCTGGCAAATCCTCCACCCCCCGGCTTTTTTATGGGGGAGGAGATGGGAGGATGAGAGATTGCCTCTCGCCGCGGGGGATGGCGGACGCAGCGTGATTTCGTGATGGGGACGACAAAATTGGGCACTTTTTTCTGTGCTCCAGGACGCAATACGGCCGTTTTTGCAATGGAGATCACACAACCAGCGGGTGGGGCGTAGACCTGGGGAGGATGGAAAGGGGTTGTTAAAAAAGGAAACTCATCATCGTTAAGCCACCGAAGTGTATCCACGAGTACATCACCAAATAGGACGGGTATATGAAAATCAAAACTGGCGCTCGCATCCTCGCGCTGTCAGCACTGACCACGATGATGTTTTCCGCCTCTGCCCTCGCAAAAATTGAAGAAGGTAAGCTGGTTATCTGGATTAACGGCGACAAAGGCTATAACGGCCTCGCTGAAGTGGGTAAAAAGTTTGAAAAAGACACCGGCATTAAAGTTTCCGTAGAGCATCCGGACAAGCTGGAAGAGAAGTTCCCGCAGGTTGCGGCGACCGGCGACGGCCCGGACATCATCTTCTGGGCGCATGACCGTTTCGGCGGCTACGCACAGTCCGGCCTGCTGGCTGAAATCACCCCGGACAAAGCGTTCCAGGACAAACTCTATCCCTTCACCTGGGATGCCGTGCGCTTTAACGGCAAACTGATCGCCTATCCGGTGGCGGTTGAAGCCCTGTCCCTGATTTATAACAAGGACCTGGTGCCGAACCCGCCGAAAACCTGGGAAGAGATCCCGGCGCTGGATAAAGCGCTGAAAGCGAAAGGTAAGAGCGCGCTGATGTTCAACCTGCAAGAACCGTACTTCACCTGGCCGCTGATCGCTGCCGACGGCGGGTACGCCTTCAAGTTTGAAAACGGCAAATATGACGTGAAAAACGTCGGCGTAGACAGCGCAGGCGCGAAAGCGGGTCTCACCTTCCTGGTTGACCTGATCAAGAACAAGCACATGAATGCCGACACGGATTACTCCATCGCGGAAGCCGCCTTCAACAAAGGCGAAACCGCCATGACCATCAACGGTCCGTGGGCGTGGTCTAACATTGATAAGAGCAAGGTTAATTACGGCGTCGCCCTGCTGCCGACCTTTAAAGGCAAACCATCGAAACCGTTCGTTGGCGTGCTGAGCGCCGGTATCAACGCCGCCAGCCCGAACAAAGAGCTGGCGAAAGAGTTCCTCGAAAACTACCTGATGACCGATCAGGGTCTGGAAGCGGTTAACAACGACAAACCGCTGGGTGCTGTCGCGCTGAAATCCTTCCAGGAGAAACTGGAAAAAGATCCGCGCATCGCCGCCACCATGGCGAACGCCCAGAATGGCGAAATCATGCCTAACATCCCGCAGATGTCTGCCTTCTGGTATGCCGTTCGTACCGCGGTAATCAACGCCGCCAGCGGTCGCCAGACGGTCGATGCTGCACTGAAGGATGCACAGAGCCGTATCACCAAGTAAGAAAACGGCGGGTGGCGCTTGCGCTTACC